>DATAHN010000001.1:0-20657 GCA_036263155.1 Gammaproteobacteria bacterium
AGTCTCCTGGCGCAGGCGCTTGATGATGCTGCGTCCCACCCAGCTGATGTTGTAGGCGGCGAGGAAATCGGCGGTGCCGCGCAGCAGGAACAGCCCCACCACCAGCAGCGGCAGCCGGCGCATGGTGACCGGATCGTGCAGCAGGATGCCCTGGTCCAGCAGCGGCTTCATGAGCGAGGCGAAGCTCGCCTGGGTGAAGGCGTAGATGGCCATGCCGAACATGGCCAGGAGGTAACGCGGCCAATGCGGCAGCGCGTAGCCCATGAGGCGGCGGTAGGTCTGGAGCACGCTGTTCGGCGCGGTCGGTTCGGCCATCTCAGCGTTCCGGGCGGGTCTCGGTGGTGAGGATCTGCAGCTGGGCGAAGCCGAGCGCGCCGGCCACGTCCATCACCGTCACCACCGACTGGTGGGTGGCGCGCGCGTCGGCCCGCAGGATGATGGGCTGGTCGCGCTTGTCGCCGGCGGCGGCCAGCAGCGCCTCTCGCAGGCTGGCAGCGCCGGAGCCGGGCACCGGCTTCTGGTCCACGAAGTAGCGGCCTTCCGCGTCCACGGTGATCTCGATGCCCTGGGCCTCGGTGTAGACCGGCGGCACGCCGGCGCTGGGCAGCTCCACGTTGACGCTGGTGCTCTGGATGAAGTGGGTTGTCATCATGAAGAACACCAGCATCATGAGGACCACGTCCACCAGCGAGATCAGGTTCAGCTCCGGGTCTTCCCAGCGCTGGCGCTCACGCAGCCTCACGGTCACCCCTGCGCTGCCACTCGGCCGGTGCCTGGCGCCCCTGCAGCGCGTTCATGAGGCGCATGGTCTCGCGCTCCATGCGCACCACCAGGTCCTCCACCCGGCCCCGCAGCGCGCGGTGCGCTACGTAGGCGGGGATCGCGACGGTGAGACCCACCACGGTGGTGATGAGCGCCTGGGAGATGCCGCCGGCGAGCGCGGTGGGGTTGCCCAAGCCGGTCACGGAGATCGCGGCGAACACGTGCATGATGCCGAGCACGGTGCCGAGCAGGCCGAGCAGCGGCGAGATGGTGGCGATGCTGCCCAGGGTGATGAGGTAGCGGTCGAGTTCGTGGACGATGTGGCGGCCGGCGTCGGAGATGGCATCGTTCAGCACCTCCCGCTCTGAGCTGCGGTGCAGGATGCCGATGGCGAGCAAGCGGCCCAAGGGCGACCCGGTGCGCAAGGCCTGCATGCGCTCCTCAGTGAACTCGCCGTTGCGGATCCACTGCCAGACCTGGGCCGCCAGGTGCTCCGGGGCGACCCGTGCGACCTGCAGGCTCCAGAGGCGCTCGGCGATGATGCCCACGGCCATGACGGAACAGAGCAGGAGCGGCACCATGATCCAGCCGCCTGCCTTGATGATCTCGAACATGCCGCTCCCGTCCGGTGTTCAGACACTCGCATCATACTGTATTTTCAGTGCTTTTCCCCTACTCCGAGGTCCATAACCGCGCGGCGTCCCGGCGCCAGCGCATGGCAAGCACGGATGGGGAACCCGCCCGGAAGCGCACGCACAGCGCCCCGTCGGTGGCGGTGTCGGCGAGCACGGCGATGGCGGCATAGCGTGCCACCACCTCCGGCTTGGGGAAGCTCCAGCGGTTGCGGTAACCCACCGGGAACAGCACCTGTGAGGGGTGCACCGCCACCACGAACGGCGGCGTGGACGAGGAATTGCTGCCATGGTGCGGCGCCACCAGCACTTCGCTGGCCAGGCCCGCGGGCTCCAGCTCCAGGAGCCGTTTCTCCCCTTTCTTCATGAGATCGCCCGCGAGCAGCACGCTGCCCCCGGGACCCGTCACCTTCAGCACGCAGGAAGCATCGTTGCCGCTCAGCGGATTGCCGAGTTCCGGGTATAGCACCTCGAAGTGCACGCCATCCCAGTCCCAGCGCTGGCCCCTGAGGCAGGGCTTCGCATCCGGGATGCGGTCCATGGCGCCGGTATAGACCTTGAGCCCAGGGTAAGCCTTGCGCAGGCTCGCGAGCCCGCCGGCATGGTCGTTGTCGCCGTGGCTCACCACCGCCAGGTCCGGCGCAGCAATGCCCTGGGAACGCAGGTAAGGGATCAGCACTTCTTCGCCGGTATCCGAACCGGAGCGGAAGCCGGGACCCGTGTCGTAGATGAGCACGTGGCCCTCGGTGCGCACCACCGCAGCAAGGCCCTGCCCCACATCCAGGAGCATGAGGTCGAAACCGCCCGGCGTGATGCCGGAAGCCGGCGGCACGAACAGCGGCAGCATCAGCAATGCCGCCGGTATTCGTCCCGGCATGGCTCGCGGCATCAGGAGCCAGAACGCACCTCCGAGGCCCAGTGCAGCCAGCCACCAGGGTGGTGCCGCGGCAGGCAGCATGCCCGCCGGCAGGTGTGCGAGCCAGTCCAGGAGGGGCCAGGTACCGGCCATCACGCCGGTGGCGAGCTTGAGCAGCGCTGCACCCGCCCAAGGCCAGACGGACAGGAACAGCGCTCCGATGAGCACCAGCGGCACCACGTAGAACGCGTACACCGGTACCGCCACGAAGTTCGCAAGCGGCGAGCTCAAGCCCGCTTGCTGGAAGAAGAACGCCAGCAGCGGCAGCAGTGCCACGCCGACCGCCCACTGGGTGCGCAACAGCTCCCGCAGCGTGCCGTGGGGGGCGCGCACCCGGTCACTGAAGGCGAACAGGATGCCGCCTACGGCACCGAACGAGAGCCAGAAGCTCGCCTCACCGGCCGCCAGCGGGTTCCACACCAGCACGCCCAGCATCGCGAGAGAGAGCGTGTCTGCCGCCCGCAACCTGCGGCGCAGCACCACACCCAAGGTAAGCGCCGCGAGCATGATGAGCGCCCGCTGGGTCGGCAGCGTGAAGCCTGCCAGACAGGCGTACATCGCGGCGCCCAGGAGCGAGGCGACAGCGCCCGCCACCGCCGCGGGACAGCGCAGGCACAGCACCGCACTGCGCCGCCACAGCCAGCGGATGATGAAGAACAGGAACCCCGCCACCACGCCGATGTGCAGGCCGGCGATGGCCATGAGATGCACGGTGTTGGTGGCCTGCAGCACCTCCCACTGGGCATCGCTGATGCCGCCCTGGTCGCCGGTGGCGAGAGCGGCTGCCATGCCGGCGAAGGCATCGTCGGGCAATGCCGCAAAGATGCGCTCGCGCAATATGGCGCGCAGCCTGAGCAGCGGGAAACGTGCCGGTCCCGGCAGCGGCGCGGCATCGTGGGCCACGTAGCCCGTGGCGCCGATGCCGTGGAAGAACAGCCAGCCCTCATAGTCGAAGGCGCCGGGATCCATGAAGCCCCGCGGCCGGCGTAGCTTGGTGCTGAAGCGCCAGTGCTCACCGGCCCGTGGCAGCACGGTATCCGGCCCACCCTGGATGCTGAGGCGTACGCGGTCCGGTATGCCCGGTGCCGGTGCGCGGCCGTCCAGGGTCTCTACCGTGAACTCGAAGTCCGTGAGGTCACCGCGCTGGCGCGGCAGGCTGACGACCCAGCCCGTGAGGACCACCTCCCGTCTCTCGTAACCGGCATCCAACCGTGAGACCAGATGCGCATGGGCCGCCATCCAGCACCAGCCTGCGCCCAATGGCAGGAACAGCAGCCAGCGCCATCGCTTCTTATAGAGGGCGGCACATGCGAGCGGTGCGGCCAGCGCCGCCAGGAGCAGCGGCGAAGGCAGCTCCGGCAGCGCCAGGATCGCAAGCACCCCGGCGAGCATCGCGGTGGCGTATCTCCACATCCTCCATTTCCCCAAATCGTGGATAATGGCCCGCCCCGGCCGCAAGGACGGGGCAACCTATATATAGTTCATTTTTGATTAATGCCGGGTCTCCTGGAAGCCGGCTATGCTCAGGATGCGGAGGCCAACTCCGCGACACGCGCTTGGAGCCGCGGTGCCCCGTAAGTTTCTCACCAAACTGCTGCCGAATCCCGAGAAGCTGCACGCCAAGCTTCACGGCAAGTGGTACCTGCGCCCTTTCGATTTCCTGCTGCACGACCCGATGCTCTGGCACATCGGCCGGCGCGGCACCTGCAGGGCTCTCGCCCTGGGTGTGTTCATCGCCTGCCTGCCCATCCCGGGTCACATGATCATGGCGGTGCTGGGGGCACTCTATTGGCGTATGAACCTGCCGGTGGCGGTGGCGGCGGTGTGGGTCAACAACCCCCTTACCTTCGGGCCCATCTACTACATCGGATATAAGCTCGGCGCCTGGCTGCTGAACCCGTTCCATCCCGGCCTCGTGGTCAAGGAGCCGGTGACCCGCGCCTGGCGCGTGCCGGAGCTCACCCACACCTGGAACGCCATCAAGGCCTTCCTGCTGGGCTGCACCGTGGAAGGACTGGTGCTGGCGCTGGTGGCCTACATCGTGTTCGACCTGGCCTGGCGCCTGTCGATCCGCGGCCGTTGGAAGCTGCGCAAGCTGGAGCGCGAAGGCCGCAACTAGGCCGCGATCTTCCCTTCTTTCAGATGCAGTACCCGCTGCATCTTCCCCGCGAGCCCCGTGTCATGGGTCACCAGGATCAGGCTGGTGCCCATCTCACGATTGAGCTCGAGCATCAGTTCATACACCTGTTCGCCGGTGTGGACATCCAGGTTCCCGGTGGGCTCGTCCGCCAGCACCACCGCCGGCCGGTGGATCAGCGCACGCGCCACCGCGGCCCGCTGGCGTTCTCCGCCCGACAGTTTCGCGGGCCGGTGCGTGAGGCGCTGGGCCAACCCCACCCTGCCCAGCAGCTCCGCCGACCGGGCCTCCGCCTCGGCGGGATCGGTACCGCGGATCAAGAGCGGCATGGCCACGTTCTCCACCGCCGTGAACTCCGGCAGCAGGTGGTGGAACTGATACACGAAGCCGATGGCGCGGTTGCGCAGCACGCCACGCGCGGCATCGGACAGGCGGCTCAGGTTCTGGCCCTGTACCTCCACCGTACCGGCGGTCGGTATATCGAGCCCGCCCAGGAGGTGCAGCAGCGTACTCTTGCCGGAACCGGAGCTGCCGACGATGGCGACGCGCTCGCCCGGCGCCACGGCGAGGTCAACGCCGTTCAGCACCTCCACCTTGTAGTCGCCCTCCCGGAAGTGCTTCACCAGCTTCTCGCAGCGGAGGATCGGCGCCGTGTCACTCATAACGCAGCGCCTCCGCCGGCTGGGTGTTGGCGGCACGCCAGGCGGGATACAGCGTCGACAGCACCGTCAACACGAAGCTCGCGATGGTGATCTTAAGCACGTCGGCCTCATAGATGGCCGCCGGCAGGTCGCTGATGTAGTACACGCTCGACGGCAGGAACTCCGTGTGGAACACCCGCTGCAGGAAATGCATGATGTCGTTGAGGTTGTGGGCCAGGAGCACACCCAGCACCAGGCCGATGAGCGTACCCAGGAACCCGATGATGGTGCCCTGCACGATGAAGATGCCCATGATCTCGCGCGGGCTCGCGCCTAGGGTGCGCAGGATGGCGATGTCAGCCTGCTTGTCGGTGACCGCCATCACCAGGGTGATGGCGATGCTGATGGCCGCCACCAGCTCGATCAGCGACAGGATGATGAACATCACGGTCTTCTCCATGGCGATGGCCTTGAAGAAGTTCACATGCTCCTGGGTCCAGTCGCTCACGTAGTAAGCGCCCTGGAAGCGCTCGGTGAGGTCGCGCGCCACCTGCGGCGCCTGGTACTTGTCGTCGAGCTTGAGGCGCACGCCGCTCACCGCAGCGCCAAGGCCGTACAGGGTCTGTGCATCCTGCATGTTGATGAGTGCGAGGCCGCGGTCGTATTCGTACATGCCCGCATCGAAGATGCCGGCGACGGTGAAGCGGCGGAAACGCGGGATGAGGCCGGCGGGCGTGACGTTCCCCTGGGAGATCATCAGGATGACCTTGTCGCCCGGCGTCGCGCCCAGGGCATAGGCCAGGTCCTTGCCCAGCACGATGCCATAGCTGCCTGGCTTGAGGTCCTGCACGCTGCCGATGACCATGCGCTTGCCCACCTCCGAGACCGCGCCCTCCATGTCCGGCAGCACGCCGCGCACCTCGGTGCCGCTCATGTTGGAGCCGTTGGCGAGCATCGCCTGGTCCTGCACGTAGGGGGCGGCGCCGGTGACATGGGCTTCCCCGCGCACGTCATGCAGTACGTCCTGCCAGTCCGCCAGCCGGTTGTCGAAGCCGGAAACGGTGGCGTCGGCGGTCATGTTCAGGATGCGTTCCCGGAGCTCGTTCTGGAAGCCGTTCATCACCGACAGCACGGTGATGAGCGCCATCACGCCTATGGCGATGGATACCAGCGACATGCCGGAGATGAAGGAGATGAACTGGTTGCGGCGCTTGGCCCGGAAGTAGCGCAAGCCCACGAACAGCGGGAAGGGTCGGAACATGCCGCGCATTATAGGGGGTGATTCAGGGTAAACGGACCGGGACCGGCCGATAAAGCGCCGCCTCGCGGTGGTCCAGGCGCGCGGCATAGGCCATCACCTCCACCCCCGCCGCCATCGCCTCGCGCAGGGTGCGGCCGTAGACAGGATCGATGGCGTCCGCGGGCCGGACCTCCATGACATCGTCCCGCTGCACGCAGAAGCAGAGCGCGGCCCGGTGGCCCGCCCGCACCTTCTGCATGAGCTCCCGCAGGTGGCGGCTAGCCCGTTCGCTCACTGCATCGGGGAACAGAGCTATCCCGTCCTGTACCGCCGCGGTCACGTTCTTCACCTCGAGGTAGCAGTCCGGCAAGCCGGCATGACCACTCAGCAGGAAATCCACCCGGAAACCCTCCCCAGCCATGACCTCGCCCTTGAGCGCGGCATAGCCGGCCAGGGGGACGATCACGTCGGCCGCGATGGCCTCCCGCACCAGGGCATTGGTGCGCCCGGTATGGATGCCCACCAGCACCCCCGGCCGCGCCTCCACCAGCTCCCAGGTCCAGGCGTACTTGCGTAGGGGATTGGCCGCACGGCTCACCCAGATGCGCATACCGGACTCGGCGCAACCCAGCATGGCGCCGGTGTTGGGGCAGTGGATGGTGAGCTGCTGGCCGTCCGGGAACGTCACATCCGCCAGGAAGCGCTTGTAGCGCCGTTCCAGCCGGGCCTCCTGCAAAGCGGGTTCGAAGCGCATGCGCTAGTGAGCCTATATGTCAAGAAAACCGTCTAACCCGATGCTGTAGAAAGCATTTAACGCTTGCATCAGGGTGCTATAGTTAGCCCAGACGTCCTAGGGAGATTGTGACATGACACGCCCCGCCCTGAGCCTGCTCCTCGCGGCAGGACTGCTGTCGGCCCTGCCCCTCGCCTGGGCCGACGATGCAGCGCCTGCGACCGCGACCGCTGCCGCCCCTAACTCCACGGACAGCCAAGGTACCGGGACGCCGGCTGCGAGCAGCACCGCCCCCGCGGAAGCAGCCCCGAGCGCGACCACTGAAGCACCGGCGCAAGTGAGCCCAGCTCCGGCTGCCGCCACCGCCGCGAGCGCGCCGGCCATGAGCACCGCGGCGGCACCGGCCACCGCCGAGACCGCACCCGCGCTTTCCACCGCCCCGTCCGCCGTGAGCGCGACGCCTGCCGCCGCAGCTCCGGCTGCCGCTCACGCCATGGCGATGCCCGCTTCGCCCACCTATCAGATGCAGCTGCCGCAGCGGGGCATGGACATGGCGAACGTGGAGCACATCTTCGGTGCGCCGCTGGAGAAGCAGCCTGCGGTGGGCAAGCCGCCCATCGCGCGCTGGGTCTACGCGGACTACGTGGTCTACTTCGAATACAATATGGTCCTGCATACGGTGATGAAGGCCAACGCGTTCACGCAGACACCCGGCGGCTGACGCCGCCTCCACCGTACCGATCCATACGCCGCGTGAGCGGTGCCGTCCCGAGGGCGGCACGTCACGCGGTTTGCTTTAGGGAACTGGGGAAGAGATGACCGCACGCTACAGCCTGCCGCCGGAATGGGTCCCCCAGAGCGGCGTGATGCTCACTTGGCCCCGCTCCGACGTGGAGTGGAATCCGGACTACGCCTCGGCGGAGCGCTGTCACACCGCCATCGCCAAGGAGATCAGCCTGCGGGAGCCTGTGATCATCACCTGCATGGACACGGGCCATGCCGAGCGTATCCGCGGCTACGTGAAGGACGCCGGCGGCCGCGTGGACCGGCTGCACATATTCACCTTTCCCTCCAACGATGCCTGGGCCCGCGACCACGGCCCCATCACCGTCGAGAAGGACGGCCAGCTGGTGCTGCTGGACTTTATCTTCAACGGTTGGGGCGAGAAGTACCCCCATGCTGAGGACAACCGCCTGAGCCGCCGTCTGTATGAAGCCGGCGCCTTCGGCGACCTGCCCATGGAGAGCATCGAGCTGGTGCTGGAGGGCGGCAGCATCGAAGTGGACGGGCAAGGCACCCTGCTCACCACCGAGAGCTGCCTGCTGAACAAGAACCGTAACCCGAAGCTCAAACGGACCGAGATCGAGGCGCTGCTGCACAAGTACTTGGGCGTGGATCGCATCCTGTGGCTCAAGCACGGCGCCATCGACGGCGATGACACCGACGGCCATATCGACACCCTGGCCCGTCTCTGCGATCCGCATACCATCGCCTACCAGGCCTGCGCCGACCAGGCGGACCCGCACTACGCCGGGCTCAAGGCCATGGAGGATGAGCTCAAGGCCCTGCGCCGCAAGGATGGGCAGCCCTACACGCTGGTGTCGCTGCCCTGGCCCCACCCCATCATCGACCACACCGGCCGCCGCCTGCCGGCCACCTACGCCAACTTCCTGATCGTGGATGGCGCGGTGCTGGTACCGACCTATAATGATGCGGCGGACGGGCCGGCCCTGAAGGCCCTTGAAAGCTGCTTCCCGGGCCGCCAGATCGTGGGCGTCCCCTGCCGCTCCCTGATCCATCAGTACGGCAGCCTGCACTGCGTGACCATGCAGTTCCCCCGCGGCGTAGTACCGCAGAAGGCATGACGAGATGAGCGCATCCAAATCCCTCAAGGTCGGCTTGGTGCAGCAGCGCTGCACGGACGACCGTGCCGCGAACCTCAAAGAGAGTATCAAGGGCATCCGCGAAGCGGCCAAGCAAGGCGCGAAGCTGGTGCTGCTGCAGGAACTGCACACCGGACCCTATTTCTGTCAGACCGAGGATACGAAAGTCTTCGACCTGGCCGAGAGCATCCCCGGCCCCTCCACCCAGGAGCTGGGCGCTGTGGCGAAGGAGCTCGGCGTGGTGATCGTGGCTTCGCTGTTCGAGCGGCGCGCCCCCGGCCTCTACCACAACACCGCTGCGGTGCTGGAGAAGGACGGCAGCCTCGCCGGCATCTACCGCAAGATGCACATCCCGGACGATCCGGGCTACTACGAGAAGTTCTACTTCACGCCGGGCGACCTCGGCTTCCAGCCGATCCAGACCTCCGTCGGCAAGCTCGGCGTGCTGGTGTGCTGGGACCAGTGGTACCCGGAGGGCGCACGCATGATGGCGCTGGCCGGCGCGGACCTCCTGCTCTACCCCACCGCCATCGGCTGGGTGGAGGAGGACGCGCAGGATGAACAGGGCCGCCAGCGGGATGCCTGGATCACCATCCAGCGCGCACACGCGGTAGCCAACGGCCTGCCGGTGTTGGTGTGCAACCGCACTGGCTTCGAGAAGGACCCCTCCGGCGTGGGCGGCGGCATCAAGTTCTGGGGCTCCAGCTTCGTGGCCGGTCCCCAGGGCGAGATACTGGCCCAGGCAGGCACGGATCAGCCTGCGGTGATGGTGACAGACGTGGACATGAGCCGCTCCGAGGCCGTGCGCCGCATCTGGCCCTACCTGCGGGATCGCCGCATCGATTCCTACGGAGACCTGACCAAGCGCTACAGAGACTAGTGGCGCGTCCGACCTCTTGATGCCCGATAAACCGTCCACCGTCCTAGCGTCCGCGGACCTCGACCTTTCCCGCCGCGAACAGCGCTGGGGCAAGCTCTATGGCAGCAGCCCTGGCCTCGCGCTGGCGGAGGCGGCGGCACGCCTGGATGCACCGCTGGTGGTGGTGGCGCCGAGCTCCCGCGAGGCGGACCGCATCGGCGCAGAGTTGCGCTTCTACGTCACTGACCGCTCCCTGCCGGTGCTCGCGCTCCCGGATTGGGAGACCCTGCCCTACGACCTCTTCTCACCCCACCAGGACATCCTGTCGGAGCGGCTCGCCACCCTGGCCGCGCTGCCGGAGCTGAAGCGCGGCATCGTGGTGGTGGCCGCCGCCACTCTGCTGCAGCGCCTGGCGCCGCCGCGGTACGTGGCGGGTGGCACGCTGATGCTGAAGGTGGGCGAGACGCTGGACCCGGAAGCGCTGCGCGGACGCCTCGCCGCCGCAGGCTACCACTCCGTGACCCAGGTGATGGAGCACGGCGAGTACGCGGTGCGTGGATCGCTGCTGGACGTGTTCCCCATGGGCAGCGAGGTGCCTTACCGTATCGACCTGTTTGACGACGAGATCGAATCCGTCCGGATATTCGATCCCGAAACCCAGCTCTCGAAGGAGAGCCTGCCGGAACTCGAGCTGCTGCCGGCGCGCGAGTTCCCGCTGGACGAGGCCGGTATCCGCGCCTTCCGCCAGCGCTATCGCGCCCGCATCGAGGGCGACCCGCAGCGCAGCGCCGTATACCGCGATGTCTCCAACGGTATCGCCATCGGCGGCATCGAGTACTACCTGCCGCTGTTCTTCGACTCCACTTGCTGCTTCTTCGATTACTTGCCGAAAGACGGCGTCATCGCCGCGCTGGACGACATGCCGGCGGCGCTGGAGCAGGCCTGGCAGCAGATCGGCGAGCGCTACGAGCAGCGCCGCCATGACATCGAGCGGCCGCTGCTCAAGCCCCAGGAAGTGTGGTTCGAGCCCTCCGAGGTGCAGGCCGCGGCGGAACATCACGCCTGCATCGCGGTGCAATCCTTCGAGCGACTGCCCGGTACCGGTGTCAACTTTGCGACCGCCGCGCCCCTCTCGTTGCGGGTGGATAGCCGTGCAAGCGAGCCCGCGGAGAAACTGCTCGGCTTCCTGAGCGGATTCAAAGGGCGCGTGCTGTTCGCGGCGGAATCCGCCGGACGGCGCGAGTACCTCAATGACCTCCTGGGCCGGCACCGTATCAAGCCTGCGCCGGTGGAAGGCTGGGACGAGTTCCTGGCGAACGACGAACCCCTCGCCATCTGCATCGCGCCCCTGGAGAGGGGCCTGCTGCTGCAGGAAGCGGGCATTGCGGTACTCACGGAGGAGCAGCTCTTCGGCGAGCGCGCGCGCCAGAAGACCCGGCGCGTCAGCCGCCGCAATCCCGAAGACATCATCCGGGACCTCACGGATCTGGCCGCCGGCGCACCGGTGGTGCACGAACAGCACGGCGTGGGCCGTTACCTGGGTCTCGAGACCCTGGATATGGGCGGCTTCGAGACCGAGTTCCTCAGGCTCGAGTACGCCGGCGGCGACAAGCTCTACGTGCCGGTGTCCTCACTGCACCTCATCAGCCGCTACAGCGGCAGCTCGCCGGAGACCGCACCGCTGCACAAGCTCGGCAGCGGCGACTGGGAGAAGGCACGACGCCGCGCCGCCGAGCAGGCCCGCGACACTGCCGTGGAGCTCCTGGAACTCTACGCGCGCCGCGCGGCGCGCGAGGGCCACGCGTTCAAGCTGGCGCCGCTCGACTACGAGTCCTTCGCCGACGGCTTCCCCTTCGACGAGACGCCGGACCAGCAGAAGGCCATCGAGGGCGTGATCGCGGACATGACCGAAGGGCGGCCCATGGACCGGGTCGTATGCGGCGACGTGGGCTTCGGCAAGACCGAGGTGGCGCTGCGCGCCGCGTTCGTGGCGGTGCAGGGCGGCAAGCAAGTGGCGGTGCTGGTGCCCACCACCCTGCTCGCCCAGCAGCATGCCCAGACCTTCCAGGACCGCTTCGCCGAACTGCCGGTGCGCATCGAGGTACTGTCGCGCTTCCGCACCGGCAAACAGCAGGAAGCGGCGCTCGATGCCATCGCCGCGGGCAAGGTGGAGATCGTGATCGGCACCCACGCGCTGCTCCGACCCGAGATGAGGTTCAAGGACCTGGGCCTCGTGATCGTGGACGAGGAGCACCGCTTCGGCGTGCAGCACAAGGAGCGCCTCAAGAAGCTCAGAGCCGAGGTGGACATCCTCACCCTCACCGCCACGCCCATCCCCCGCACCCTCAACATGGCGCTGGCGGGCCTGCGCGAGCTCTCCATCATCGCCACGCCGCCGGAAGAGCGGCTGGCGGTGAAGACCTTCGTCAGCGAGTGGCAGGACGGCCTGATCCAGGAGGCCTGCCTGCGCGAGATCAAGCGCGGCGGCCAGGTCTATTTCGTGCACAACAGCGTCGAGACCATCGATAAGGCGGCGGCGGACGTGGCGAAGCTCGTGCCCGGCGCGGACATCCGCATCGCCCATGGCCAGATGCGGGAGCGCGAGCTGGAACAGGTGATGCTCGACTTCTACCACCGGCGCTTCAACATCCTGGTGTGCACCACGATCGTCGAGAGCGGCATCGACGTGCCGACGGCCAACACCATCATCATCCACCGTGCCGACAAGTTCGGCCTGGCACAGCTGCACCAGTTGCGCGGGCGCGTGGGCCGCTCCCACCACCGGGCCTATGCCTACCTGCTGATCCCGCCCCGCAACCTCATGACCGGCGACGCCCTGAAGCGCCTGGAGGCCATCGAGTCCCTGGAGGAACTGGGCGCCGGCTTTACCCTCGCCACCCACGACCTGGAGATCCGCGGCGCGGGAGAACTGCTCGGTGATGAACAGAGCGGACAGATCCAGGAAGTGGGCTTCTCGCTGTACTCGGAGCTGCTGGAACGGGCGGTGAAGACCCTCAAGGCCGGCAAGCCCGTGGACCTGGACGCGCCGCTGGACCACGGCCCGGAGATCGACCTGCACATCCCGGCGCTGCTCACCTCCGACTACATGCCGGATGTGCACCTGCGCCTCACGCTCTACAAGCGCATCGCGAGCTGCAAGAACCAGGCGGCTCTGGAAGAGCTGCAGGTGGAGATGATCGACCGCTTCGGTCTCCTGCCGCCCCAGGCCAAGAACCTGTTCCGCATGGCCGAGCTCAAGCTCAAGGCCGCGCCCCTCGGCATACGCAAGATCGAGGCCGGCCCCGCGGGCGGGCGCATCCACTTCGGACCGGATACGCCGGTGGAACCCATCACGGTGATACGGCTGGTGCAGACCAAGCCCAACACCTTCCGGCTGGACGGCCAGGACCGGCTGCGGTTCACCATGGACCTCGAAGACCGGGACACGCGCATCGCTGAGGTGGAGGCGCTGCTCGCGCGCCTCGCCCCGCCAACTGCGGCATAATGCAGCCATCGCCGGAAGGAGCCGTACCTTGAAGACCTTCGCCGCCAGCCTGCTGATCCTGCTCGCGAGCACCGCCTACGGCGCGGCCCCCGCTCCGGCGCCGGCCGCGACGCCTTCCGCGCCCACACCCAACTGGTACAACGTGGAAGTGATCGTGTTCCGCGCCACGGACCCCAACGCCGGCAGCCAGGAGACCTGGCCCGCGGACCCGGGGTTGCCGGACTGGAACGGCGCGCTGCCCCTCGCACCCGTGGACCCGGCGGTAGCGCCGGTGCCTTATCAGCTCATATCCGTGACCGCGCAGCAGCTCGACGACGCCTGGGCGCGTCTCAAGCGCTCCCGTAACTACGAGCCTTTGCTGCACGTGGCCTGGAGCCAGCCGGCCCTGGACCGGGCCAACGCCCCGGCGGTGCGCCTCGGTGTGCCGGCCTCTGCGGTGCCCGCCGCCAGCACGGCGCCGCAGCCCGCCGACGCCATGCCGCTGCCCCAGGCGACGCCCGTCTACGGCGACGCGAAGCTCAGCACCACCGGCCCTTACCTGCACTTCGACCTGGACCTGATACTGGAAGGGCCGCTGGCGAAGAACGCGGCACCCGCCTCCTCCGCCATCAGCACCACGGTGCTCGCGCCGCCCGGCAGCACCGCCGTTCCGGCGGCACCGACCTTCCAGCTCTACCGCCTGCGCCATGACATGCGCGTGAACGGCGGCAAGCTCGCCTACTTCGACCATCCGCTGTTCGGCGCCATCGTGCTGGTGACACCGGTGAGGCGCCAATAGATCGATCCGTCGTACGCTGAGATGACCGGCGTCTCGCGACTATATACCGGGTCCGCCTACCGCTGACGAATTCAATCCGCAATGCCGATTCGGGCAAAGTGGATTTCTGCTTCGGGTGTTCACTCGATTGTTGATGGTCCTGCCGCCCATGCATGCTGATACTCATTTCCGAGAGTCGCCGCCGGCGACCTGCATGCATGGAGGCCGCCATGAAAGCTCCCAGCTCCGATTGCCGACTCACTGTCCTGCTCAGACTATGGGGGCTCTTGGGACTGTTCCTGTGTACAGGCCTGCTGCCTGTTCCGGCATTGGCTGCAGCTGGCGACCCCCTATGGAACGACGAGATCGATCCCGGTTTCGGTGACACGAGTGCACGAGTGGTGGCGGTATCAGACGGCCATGCATTCGTGGCCGGTGCCGGCCCCTTCCAAGGCTCGCCTAGCAGTAACGCCAACATCCGCGTGCGGGCCTATGACCTTGCCAGCGGTAACCTGCTCTGGGAGAACGTATGGGATGCGTCCGGCGTGCTCCTCGATGACGATGTCGCGGACCTTGCGGCACGTTCAGGCCGTACGTTCGTGGCAGGCTCGGGGGGCACCAACAGCAGCAGCACGGCCTTCGTCGTGCGCGCCTATGAATCCGACAGCGGCGCGGTCCTGTGGGAAGACCACTGCGGCACCTTCAGCTCGTACGCCCGGTCACTGGCTGCGACGGCACGGCGGGTCTTCGCCGCCGGGCGTTGCCAGTCGGGTACGGACACGGGTGGCGTGCTGAGGGCCTACTCGGCCGCCGACGGCGCCATACTCTGGGACGCCCGTGATATCGACACGCCTTGGAGCGTGACCGTCGCCGGCACCGAGGTCATCGCGGCTGGCACCGATGGCAGCGGCGCGCTGGTGCTGCATGCCTACAGTGCTGCGGACGGCCGCCTGCTGTGGACGACGACATCCGGCATGCCGGTGGGACTGTCGCTGCGCGCCGTGCAGCTGGTCTACGGCGATGGTTTCGCTTACCTCTCCTGGTCAGCCGTCGACGGGAACTCCGTGGCGTCCAACGGCCTGGAAGCCTACCGTGTCGGCAACGGCCGGATCAGCTGGCAGGCCGAGCCGGGCGACCGGGTCAATGGCTTGGTGCTGGAACGCGGCCGGCTGTTCGCCGCCGAGGCGGGAAACACGGTGCTGGCCGCCGGCTACGCGGCGAAGAGCGGCAGGCTGCTCTGGCAAGACCAGCCGGGCACCGCTTCGGTCAGCTACGCCGGGCTTGCGGCAGCGGCGGCCGATGGGCAGTTCCTGCTGGCGGGCAACAGCTACGATCCGGCGAGCGAGCAAGCCCAGAATTTCCTGATCCGCGCCTACAGCCTGGGAGGGCGACTGCTGTGGCAGGACGATGAGCCCACCACTACCGTGCAGGGTGCCAGCTTCGAGAGCGTGGCCGCGGGTCACGGCGTGGCCGTCGCGAGCGGCTGGAACAGCCGCTCAACTCCGCCTTTCGGCACCACCCACTGGCTGGTGCGCGCCTATGCCACGGACGGCCATGGCGGCGGGCGCTGATCAGGTCGCCTCGAGACGGAAACCCGCATCGTAGTGTTTCGCCAGGGCACTGCGAGCATGGCGCCATTCGGCGCCGCTGCGCAGCGCATCCCATGAATAGCCTTCCTTCCCGTGCAGGCGCACCAGCCGCCACTGGCTCACGGGATTGGGCGGCGCCTTGAGCCCATCCAGGATCGCTTCCACGCCGGCGCGGTTGTTGCACACCGGCAGCATGTCGCAGCCCGCTGCCAGCGCTGCCTCAGCCCGGTCCAAGTAGTCGCCTGCCTTCTCGGCGCCGCGCATGCTGAGGTCGTCGCAGAACACCACACCCTCGAAGTGCATGCGCCCGCGCAGCTCCTCGTCCACCCAGCGGCGCGACAGGCTGGCGGGCTGCTCGTCCACCTGGGAGTACACCACGTGGGCCATCATCACCGAGGCGCAGTCGAGCTTGAACAGGCGTTGGTAAGGCATGAGGTCGCGCCGCCGGATCTCCTCCAGGGGCCGCTCATCCACCGGCAGCATGTGGTGGGAGTCTCCCTGCACCGCGCCGTGGCCGGGGAAATGCTTGGCGCAGGCAGCCATGCCGGCGCGGCGCATGCCCAGGATCCAGGCCCGGGTGAGCTCCGCCACCACCGCGGGGTCCGCGTGGAAAGCCCGGTCACCGATGACGCTGCTCACGCCGCAGTCCAGGTCCACCACCGGCGCGAAGCTCATGTCCACATCCACAGCCCGCAGCTCTACCGCCAGCAGCCAGCCGCAGAGTTCTGTGAGGCGCGCTGCCTCCTTGGTATCCCTGTCATGCAGCTCGCCATAGAGCCGTGCCGGCGGCAGCTGGGTGAAGCCATCACGGAAGCGTTGCACGCGACCACCCTCGTGATCCACGGTGACGAGCAGGCGGGGTTCCCGCAGCGCATGGATCGCTTCCGTCAGGGCCTGCACCTGCCGAGGGTCGCGGTAGTTGCGGGTGAAGAGGATCACGCCGCCTACCAGGGGATGCTGCAATATCTCCCTGTCCTCGGCGGTGAGTTCGGTGCCCGCCACGTCAACCATCAGGGGACCCAAGCTCATGCAGCCTCCCGCTCGAACACGGCGATGGATTCCACGTGGGCGGTGTGAGGGAACATGTCCAGCACGCCGGCTTTGGTGAGCCGCCAGCCCTGTTCCTCCACCAGCATCTTCGCATCGCGCGCCAGGGTGGCGGGATGACAGGAGACGTAGACAAGCTTGCGGGCGGCGAAGCGCGGGAATTGGGCGATGATCTCCCGGGCACCGGCCCGGGGCGGGTCCAGCAGGATGCGTGAATAGCGCCGCCTCGCCCACTCGCCGTGTTGCTTCTCGGCGAACAAGTCCGCTTGCTCGAACGCGGCATTCGTGATCCCGTTGCGCTCGGCGTTGCCGCGGGCGCGGGTCACCAGGCCTGTCTCGCCCTCCACGCCGGTGACGCTACGCGCCCGGCGCGCTAGCGGCAGGGTGAAGTTGCCGAGGCCCGCGAAGAGGTCCAGTACATCACCGTCGGGCCGGGGGTCCAGGAGCTCGAGTGAGAGATCCACGAGGCGGCGGTTCACTTCGCCGTTCACCTGGATGAAGTCGGCGGGTTCGAAGGCGATATCCACGTCCGGGCCCGGCAGGCGATAGTGCAGCTCGGGCCTTTCACCCGCGATGGGCTCTGCATGCTCTGCCTTACCCTCCTGCAGCAAGATGCGCATGCCTTCCTGCTTCTCGAAGGTCATGAGCCGTTCCCGGTCCACGCCGCTGGGGGCCGTCAGCACCCGCAACGACAGCACGATGCCATCGTCACCCACCGCCACTTCCAGCTGCGGCACCTTGTCCGCGATGCTGAGGCCGCTCAGGAGTTCCGATATCTTCTCGATGCGCCCGCCCACCTGCGGGTCCAGGGTGTGGCACTGCCACACGTCGGTGATGAGGTGGCGGTGGCGCTCCGTGAAACCCACCAGCACCTTGCCGCTCTTGGCGTCGCGGTGGGCCGAGAGGCGCGCGCGGCGCCGATAGCCCCAGACGGGTCCCAGCAGCGGCGGCAGCACCTCATCCGGCGTGACACCGCCGATGCGCTTGAGGTTATCCAGGAGCGCCTGCTGTTTGGCCGCCGCCTGGGCCGCCGGGGCGAGATGCTGCAGCGCGCAGCCACCGCAGGTGCCGAAGTGCCGGCAGCGGGGCTGCACCCGGTCTGGAGAGGCTTCCACCACCTCCGTGACTTGGGCCTCATCGAAGTCGCTGTGCTTCTTCAGGATGCGGAAGCGCACCGTCTCACCGGGCAATGCATCCTCGATGAACACGGTCTTGCCGCGCAGGCGTGCGATGCCGCGCCCCTCGTGGGACAGGGCGGTGACCTGGACGGTGCTCTCCGCTCCCGCGGCAGCGCGTGCGGTCATGTGCCCGCCGGCGGCCAGGCCGCCAGGAACTCATCGAGATGCGGCTTGCCAGCCTTCTTCAGGGCCTCCCGCACCACGGCGCACTCGCGCCGGTATTCCTCGTCGCCCAGGCCGCCGTTCAGGAGTTCGAAGCGCAGGTACAGCAAGTAGGTGTTGAGGGTGTCGGTCTCGCAGTAATCCCGCACGCCGGCGCGGTTGCCCTTGAGCCACTGCTCCCACACCTGGCTGCCGTGCATGCCGAGCTTGCCGGGGAAGCCGCAGAGCTGCGCCATCTCGTCCAGGGGCACGCCGGCGCGCCCCTGATAGAAGCCCAGCACGTCCATGAGGTCGGTGTGGCGCCAGTGATAGCGGGAGATGTAGTTGTTCCAGCGGAACGACTGGTCGCCCTCCCCCAGTTCCCAGAAGCGCGGTGCGCTTAGGCCGTGTCGCAGTGCGCGGTAGTTCAGGACCGGCAGATCGAAGCCGGAGCCGTTCCAGGATACGAGGTCGGGGCCGAACTTCTCTATCCCTTCGAAGAACCGCGCCACGATCTCCTTCTCGTCGGACTCCGGCGTACCCAGGGTCCAGACCTTGAAACCGTCGCGGTTGCGCATGGCGAGGGAGACCGCCGCCACCCGTTGCAGGTGCAGCGGCAGGAACTCGCTGCCGCCGGTGTCCTGGCGGCGCTTCTGGAACATGGCGCGGGCCACGTCCTCGTCGGATAGGCCTTCCAGGCCGTATAGGCGCCGGCCGCCCTCAAGGTCAGGGATGGTCTCGATGTCGAAGGCGAGGATGTTCATGCAGGGTCCCGGGCGCGCGGTCCGCGCAAGACGCAGTTTAACAAACCCCCGGCCGGCCGCCCTTTGACCGCGGGCGGCGGAAGCCGCACCATGTCCGGAAGGGAACGCGGAGGACCGCTGATGACGGTGGATAAGGATGGCCTCGCCGCGGCACTCGCCGCGCTCAAGCCCGAGATACGCCAGATGCTCGCCGAAGACCTGCCGCTCGACCGCAGGAGCGCGGAAGATGCCTTCATCGCCGGCCGCTGGGAACAGCTCCGGGAGCAGGTGCACCGGGTGAAGGGCTCCGCTTCCTTCTGCCGGCTGGAGGCGCTCCGGGAGGCTTGCCTTAAGGTCGAGCAGTCGGTCGCCGCCGGCGGCACGCCTGACCATGCCACCATGGCCCGCTTCTCGGCCGAGGTCACCCGCGTCCTGGCCGCCTTGTAGGATTGGTCCTACCTAAGGCCACGACATTCCTGGGATTTCTTTCGAACTGCCGTGCATGGTCAAATCCCATTCTGTAAACTGGAATGGGCATGCCATCTCAGCGATAGGGGTATCCCGTGCATGCACCGTAAGGGATCGTGAACATTAAATAAGGAGACTCACCATGGCCGGCAAGAAGACTGTCTCTCCCGCCAAGCTTCAGAAGCACGCCCGCAGCCACGCCAAGAAGGCGGCGGCCAGCGCCAAGAAGCGCGCCCAGCATTACAGCAAGGGCGACAAGCTCATGAAGCAGGTGTCCAAGACCTTGGGCAAGATCGCCGCAACCCATCCGAACCCGAAGGCCAAGAAGCAGGCGAAGATGGCGCTCAAGCAGCTCAACGAGGCCCACGCCGCCTTCGGCAGCGCCTCCATGTGCGCCGACACGCCGACCTACAACAGCAAGGACACCTGACGTCCACCAGGCCACGTCGCATGCGTCGCACGATGTGCCGGACACGCGCCCTGCTGCTCTGCGCAGCAGCGGCGCTGTTCGCCTGCCATGCGGTGCCGGGACTCGCGACCGCGCGGTTCCGGCACCTCACCATGGAGGACGGACTGTCCAACAACGAAGTCAACATCGTCATCCAGGACAGCAAGGGCTACGTATGGCTCGGCACCATCGACGGGCTGGACCGCTACGACGGCTACACCTTCAGGATCTTCAGGCACGACCCGAACGATGTCGGGAGCATCTCCGGCAACTTCATCCGGGCCCTGTACGAGGATCCTGAAGGCCGCCTCTGGGCCGGCACCTTCTCCAATGGCTTGAACCTCTATGATCCCGATACCGGGACGTTCAAGCATTATCGGCACATCCCGGGCGACCCGGACAGCATCATCAGCGATTCGATCTGGTCATTGGGCCCCGGCCCGGACGGCACACTGCTGATCGGTACCTGGGATGCAGGGCTGGATGTCTTCGACCCGAAGACCGGCAAGTTCCGCCACTTTCCGGCGGGATCCGGACCTGCGGCGCCCGGTAACAACCGCATCAATGACATCCTGGTGGATAGCCAGCAGCGGGTGTGGCTCGCCACGCTGAACGGCCTCGACCTGTTCGACCCCAGCGGCAAGGCACCCGCGCGCCATTTCCGGGCGGATGACAGCAGCGAAGCCAACAATATCTGGCGCATCGCCGAAGACGCTCAGCATCGCCTGTGGCTGGCGACCCATGCCGGCCCCTACATGTACGTGCCGGGTGAGGCGAAGCTGCGACAGGTGCCGGGAGCGCCGAACGAACACTATCCCGGCAGCGAAGACCTGCTGGACAGCGTACGGGTCGACCGGCAACAGAACGTCTGGTACGGCAGCATCAACACAGGCCTGTACCTGATCCGTGCCGGCACCGGGCACGTGCGCCGCTACCAGCAGGACATCGGTAACACCGACTCGCTCTCCTCAAACACCG
>DATAHN010000002.1:0-4858 GCA_036263155.1 Gammaproteobacteria bacterium
TCCACCGAGGACTACAAGTCCATCTACGCGGTCAGCCAAAAGCTCCTGGACGAGGCGCGCAAGAGCGGTATGTTCTACTACGTTGACACCGACCTCAAGTTCAATTCGCCGCAGATCAACATCGACATCGACCGCGACAAAGCCCAGCAGCTCGGCATCAGCATGCAGGACGCAGCCAATACCCTGAGCACCATGCTGGGCGGCGGCTACCTGAACTTCTTCAACCTGCAGGGCCGCAGCTATAAGGTGATCCCACAGGTGGCGGACCGCTACCGCCAGAGCGGCGACCAGTTGCAGCAGTACTACGTGCGTACCGCCTCCGGCACCATGGTACCGATGTCCACCATCGCGGCAGTCAGCAACAGCGTGCAGCCGGACAAGCTGAACCAGTTCCAGCAGCTCAACTCCGCGACCATCAGCGGCTTCGGCAGCGCCCCGATGGGCAAGATGGTGGACTTCCTCAACCAGAAGGCCAAGGAGATCTTCCCGCCGGGCTTCTACGTGAACTACGCGGCCGACACCCGCCAGTTCGTGCAGGAGGGCAACGCGCTGGTGGTGACGTTCTTCTTCGCCATCGTCATCATCTTTCTGGTGCTGGCGGCGCAGTTCGAGAGCTGGCGCGACCCGTTGGTGATCCTCATCAGCGTGCCGCTCGCGGTGTTCGGCGCGCTCATCCCCATCGCCATGGGGGCGGCATCCATCAACATCTACACCCAGGTGGGCCTGGTGACGCTGATCGGCCTCATCAGCAAGCACGGCATCCTGATGGTGGACTTCGCCAACAAGATGCAGGAGCACGAGGGCATGGGCAAGCGCCAGGCCATCGAGCACGCGGCCGCGGTGCGCCTGCGGCCGATCCTCATGACCACTGCCGCCATGGTGCTGGGCGTGGTGCCGCTGATCATCGCCTCCGGCGCCGGCGCCACCAGCCGCCGCGACATCGGCATCGTGATTGCCGCCGGCATGACCATCGGCACCCTCTTCACCCTGTTCGTGGTGCCGACCATGTACACCTTCTTCGCCAGGGACCACCAGGCCGAGGCGAAGCGCGCCGCCTGACCCAAGTGTAAAGAAGCATTTACAACCCGCATTCGAACGGGTATAAAACGCACCTCACACCGGCGGCTTCGGTCGCCGGTTTTTTTTGCCGGAGCATGCGGGCTGGACTGAACGCCGCAGGCCGCGCCGCCCGGTCACCCGTAACGGCCAGCTGCAAGGAAGGAACATGCAGACTTCCAAGTCATCCGCCATAGACGAGATCCTGTCCAAGGACGACCAGCCAGACCACTACGAGCCAGAAGGCCGCCCGGGCCGCAAGCCCGGTTCCGCCAATCCCCGCCCTGCCGCCAAGCCCCAGGGACGCAACACCCAGGCATGGCGCGCCATCGAGGACATGAAGGCGAACCGCCGCCTGGATACGGACCTCAAGGAAGTCTACGACGAGAAGTGAGGGCTACGCCCTGCTCCACCGCCCAAAAAAAGCCGGCCCCGCGAGGGGCCGGCTCGTTTTTGGCGATGGACCGCCTGGCGTCAGAGCGGCAAGTCGTTAGCCAGATCGTTGGCCAATGCATCCGCGTCCTTGGGGGTGCCCCAGCCGGTGGGGTGATCCCAGCCCGCACCTGCCGCGAAGCCGTTGCTGCCGGTGGTGATGTCGTTGAAGTCCGTCGAGTAGTTGGCCCCGTTCGCGACGTCGTAGATGATCGTATTGGCGTTGCCGATACGTACGGTATTGACGGCAGCCAAGGTGCGATAGCGCGCGGTGACGATGGCGAAGAAGCCCGCCAGTTCCGGCGCCACGAAGCTGGTGCCGCCGAAGGTGGCCCAGCGGCCGTTGTAATACACCGAGTAGCCGGTGCCGGGGTCCGCGTTCATGGCCATGTCCGAGCTCTGGCGGGTGTCCGCTCCGGCCGAGGTACAACCCCAGCCCCCATCGAAATCCGCGGTGTGATCAGCGTCGCAGGCCGCATTGCCGGTGAATCCACTCTGGTAGGCCGGCACCGTGAAGAACATGCTGTCCGCACCGCCCGCACCGGACCATGCGCTCTCGCTGTTGATGCTGTCGTCGCCGTTCAGGAACAGGCTGGTGCCGCCCGCCGCCGTCACCAGCGGATCAGACGAGGGGAAGTCCGCATTGTCGCTGCCGGAGCTGGCATTGTCAGGTGCGCCGTTGTCGCCCGCCGCCGCCATGAGGGGCATGCCCTGGGCGCTCAGCTGCACGAAGACGTTGTGTTCGGACTGCAGCGAAGCGAATGGAGTGTCCCGCTCGGCCAAGCCCCAGCTGGTGCTGACCACATCCGCGGTGTCATCGTCCGCGACGGCCTGGAATGCCAAGTCGAAGTTGCTGAACGCCGGATTGACCGCCTCGTACACCAACATGCCTGCGCCCGGGGCCATGGCGCTGGAGCGCTCCACGTCCAGGGTGGTCTCGCCGTTCAGGCGGCGGGTGACGCCGCCGATCGCGATGTTGGTGAGCGTGTGGTGAGGCAGGCCGTACTGGTCCCAGAACTTCTTGATGTCCGCCGGGCGGTAGGTGAAAGCCGTCACGATGGCGATATTTACGCCGGAAGCCTGGTTGGCGTCCGTCACGCTCGGCCAATGGTAGGCCGTGGCGATCTGGTTGGGCGAGAAGCCGGTCGGCGTGAGGCCGCCATGGTCGGTCGCGGCCAGTGACGGGATGGAATGCGGCTTGAACTCGGCGGCATTGTCCAGGCCCATCACCGCGCCTATGCGATTGGCGAGGCTGGCAGGGATGTTGGGGTTGGTGGCGGCAGCGTAGAAGCTGCGGCCGTTCACCGTGTAGTCGTTGATGGCCACGCCGAAGGCGCTCTCCAGCACCGCGGTGGTGGCATGGAAATGGACGCGGGTGCGGCCCTTGGAGACATCGCCCCTGTCCACCGCGATGCCACGCTGCTTCAGGAACCCGAGCACCTCATCCACCTGGGCCTGGCTGGGCCCATAGAACCTGGTGAACTGCTTGGCGGTGAGGAACTTGCGGTAGTTCGGGCTCGCCGGGTCATTCAGATCATGCACGAACTGCGTGAGCTGTGCAGTGTTGCGCAGCTTGAGCGCGATCACCACGTCGAGCTGGGCGCGCGGATCGTGGTGTCCGGTCATGCTCGCCCGCGCCACCACCGGCGACACGTTGTGCTGCACCTGCACCAGGCCCGCAGCCGCGGCGCTGCCGCTGACGGCCATGCCGCCCGCGAGCGCCGTTGCCACCGCCACCCCGATCAACCGCTTTCCGATGTTCATTGAGACTCTCCCGCAGATTTCATTTCAGTCCCGGGCAGTGGTGCCGCCCGGGATCGCCTGGGTTCACTTGCCTCCGGTCGAGCACCGGTACTGGCCGCCTTCGAGCTTCGACCAACGGGCCTTGCAGCTGCCCTCCAGGGAGCCGAGGTAGTCCGTCCCGCCCGCCGGGGTGAACACCGCCGCGCCCTCGCCGGAGGCCTGGGGCGCCGCCAACAGGGTCTCGAGGTGCATGACCAGCGACTGGGACTGCAGCGTGTCGAGGCCGGTGACCGGGCCCGCCTCCACCGCGGCCTGGCCGAGGCTGAAGCTCACCGGCGCCGTGAGGGACGGCGTCACGATGGTGCCGCCACCGACGCTCGAGAGCGAGCGCAGGCTGACGCCGAACACCGCGTCCTGCGGGCTCACGCTGTGAGGCGCGGGGACCGAGGCGAGATGCAGCGCCGGGACGATGGTCACGGTGGCATCGATCGTCAGGCTGAAGCCGCCGGGAGAACTGGAACTGAAGCTGAAGCCCGGCGAGGTGTTGACGTTGAGGTTGCTGTTGACGTTCACGCTGTGGCCGGTGATCGTCACCGAGCTGTCGAAGGCGGCGTGGGCCGTGAGGTCCGTACCGCTGCTGGCGGTGAACACGAACGGTCCGGAGGACGGCGACGCCGGTGAGCCGGCGAAGATGTTTACGCTGCCAGCAGTGCCGGAGTTCACCTTGACCGCCCCGCCTGCGTGCATGGTGACGCTGGTGTCCACGCTGAGGTCTGCGTGGGCGTCACTACCCGCGGCGGTGACGAAGGCGAAGGTACCCGCGTGGCTGCCGCCCAGGATGTTCACGTCGCCGCCCGCCTTCACCGTAAGGTTTCCGCCGGCAGTGAAGGTCGCCGATGCCCCGACCGTACCGGTGGCATTGGCATGGACGGCCGGGATATCCGACGCGCTAGGACCCAACAGGAACCCCGGGATGCCGGCCAGGATGCTGGCGCTGTTCTGCGCCGCCGGACCGCCCGTCACGTTGATGTCACCCTTGGCCGTGATGGTGAGGTTGCCGCCGGCGTTGACCGCGACGTTCGCCTCCGTCTCAGCGAGGGCCTGGATCGAGCCGCCGATGGCGACAGCGTTGGCATGGGCGCCGCTGCCGCCGACGAACGAGGCGGTCCCGCTGCCGCCGGTGCCGACGGCGATGGTCACGTTGCCCGCCGCCGAGAGTGTCGCATTGGCCTTGGCTGCGGCGTTGGCCGTGATCCCGCCAGCGCTGCTGACCAGGGCATTGGCATTGACGCTGGAGCCGCCGCGCACCAGCAGGCTGCCGCCGACCGCGAGGGTGACGCTGCCGCCCGAGAGCAACACGCTGGCATCCGCAGCGGCGTTGTTCGCCATCAGCCCGCCGCCGCTGTTCTTGGCGGTGGCCGCCAGGCTGTCGCCGCCAGCGATCACCGCACTGCCGCCCACCGTGATGCTCACGGCAGACAAGCCGCTGATGCCGGCGGTGACGCTGATGTCAGCGGTGTGGTGCAGGCTGCCGATCGAACCCGCGTTGGTGCCCGGCGCGGCGCTGGCGGAGTCGCGCGCGCCGCCCAGCACGTTGAGGTCGCCCGCCGCGACGACCGTGACGTTG
>DATAHN010000003.1:0-46152 GCA_036263155.1 Gammaproteobacteria bacterium
GGTGAGGAGCGCCGGCACGCGGCCCTTGGGATTGATGGCGAGGTATCCAGGGGTCTGCTGCTTGTTCTCGGCCAGGGCCACCAGCTCCAGCTGGTATTTGAGGCCCAGCTCTTCCAGCAGGATGTGCGGCGCGAGAGAGCATGCGCCAGGAGAGTAGTAAAGCTTCAGCATGTCGGATACCTCGTCGGGTTCAATCACGGCCGCGCATGTTCACCAGTGCCACGCTCGCGATCACCACGCCGCCGCCGACCATGGCCAGCAGCGCCGGCTGCTCGCCCAGTAACAGCCACGAGATGAGCATGGCGATGGGCCCACCGAGATAGAGCGCCGCGGCGGCGCGGCCCGCCGGCAGGCGCGAGAGCGCGTAGGCCCAGGTGAGGTTGCCGATGGCCGCGGGGAAGAGACCGAGGTATAGCACCGCGAGCGTCGCGGGTGCCGAGGCGGTGCTGAGGGCATGGGCAGCCTGCGCGGTCCAGGGCAGCAGCGAGAGCGCGCCGAACACCGCCACCCAGGCGGTGACCGTGAAGGGGCCGAACTTCGCCAGCAGCGGCTTCTGGATGATGAAGCTCACCGCCTGCGCCACCGCCGCCACCAGCACGAACAAGGCGCCCGCCTCCACCCGCGCGCCGGCGTGCTTGCCCGAGACCAGCAGCGTAGCGCCCGCGAAGCCCATGAGGACGCCGAGCCATCCCCGGATGCCCAGGTGCTCGCGCAGCAACACGAGCGCGAGCAACGCGGTGAAGATGGGCGAGGTGTTGATGATGAGCGAAGCGGTGCCGGCGTCCACGCTACGCTCACCGAGGATGAGCGCGCCCTGGTAGGTGGCGATGCCCACGACGCCGGCCACCGCGAGCCTGAACCACTCGCCGGCCGTCAGTCGCGCGAAAGCCTCACGCTTCCAGGCCAGCGCCACCGCGAGCATGGCGAGGGCAGTCACGGTGTTGCGGGTGAGCGCGAGGCCGAGCGCGTCGTACTCGCGCACCGCGTAGCGGATGCCGGTGAAAGCCGAGGCCCAGAGCACCAGGGTGGTGGCGAGGGCCAGCACCACGGGCCACATTGAGGCTTGGGACGGCGATGCGGGCGCGGGCTCCGATTCGGGCGACTCGACGCCTCGTGCAGCGCTGACCACTGCGTCCAACTCGACGAGAGCCGCGCGCTCGAGACGCTCTTCAGAGGGCGAGATCATGGACTAGCAGCCTGTAAGAAATTTTCACAGGCCGCTATTCTAGAAGCGAGCTTTTGCGCTATACAAACGATGTTTTTGCACCGCCTGATATGCATGTAACTCACATCAGATGGAGAGCTCCCGCCCCAGGGCCAGCACACCGTCCGCCAGGGCGTCGAAGTCGGCGCGCGTGCTGCGGTGGTTGGTGATGGCCACGCGGATCGCGAAGCGGCCCTTGAGCACGGTGGAAGACGGCGCGGCGATACCCCGTTCCTGCAGCGCCACCAGGATGCGCGCGTTGAGCTCGTCCAGCGCCGGGTCGGGGACGCCGGGCCTGCGGTAACGGAGGTTCACTACGTTGAGCGGCACCGGCGCCAGCAGTTCCAGGTCCGGCTCCCGCCTCACGCGCGCCTCGAGATAGCGCGCCTGCTCCAGGTTCTGGCTGATGAGCGCAGCGAAACGTTCGAGGCCGTAGGCCTTGAGGTTCATCCACACCTTGAGGGCGCGGAAACCGCGCGAGAGCTGCGGCCCATAGTCGGCGAACGCCACCACGCCGTTGGCGATGCCGCCCTCCAGCTTGTTGAGGTAGCTCGCCGACACCGCGAAGGCGTCCTTGTGCTTCACGCGGTCGCGGATCAACACGCAGCCCACGTCGTAGGGCAGGTACATCCACTTGTGCAGGTCGAAAGCCACGGAATCGGCGCGCTCCATGCCCTTCAGCAGCGCGCGCGAGCCCGGGTCCAGCACGCCCCAGGCACCGAAGGCGCCGTCCACGTGCAGCCACATCTTCTCGTCGCGGCAGAGGTCGGCGATGGCATCCAGCTCGTCCACCGCGCCGGTGTTCACGGTGCCGGCATTCGCCACCACGCATACCGGCAGGTGTCCGGCGCGCCGGTCCGCGGCGATGCGGGCCTTGAGCGCGGCGAGATCCATGCGGAAGTCATCCCGCACCGGGATGCACGCCAGGGACTCGGCGCCGAGGCCCATGAGCTCCACGGCCTTCTGCGCGGAGTTGTGGGTCTCGGACGAGGTATAGAACATGAGCCGCGCGCGGCCGGAGAGCCCTTCCCGGCGCACCGGGAACGGCGCCATGGCGCTGCGCGCCACGTTCATGCCCACGAGGTTGCTCACGGAACCGCCGCTCACCAGGATGCCGCTCCCCTCGGCCGGAAATCCCATGATCTCCTTGAACCACTCGATGACCTGCAGCTCCACGAGGGTCGAGCTCTGGTCGAAGCCCACGGCGTTCACGTTCAGCGTGGCCGCCAGCATGTCCGCCACCACGCCGAGCGGCGTACCGTTGCCGTGCACCCAGCCCCAGAAGCGCGGATGGCCGTTGCCGGTGGGATAGGGCTGCACCAGCTCCCGGTAGTCGCGGTAGGCCGCCTGCACGCCCTCGCCCTGGCGCGGCACGCCCGCCGTGAGCCGCTCGCGCACCGCCGCCGGCACCGGTTGCCAGGGCCGCTCGCGGATGCCGGCGAGGTAGTCGAGGGAGTCATCCAGCGCCGCGTGGGCGAAGCGGCGGAACTCATCCCAGTCCTGGGGGTCGAGGCTCAACTCAGGCTTGTTGTTCATGTGCTATATACTGTCAGGAATTTTCACAGAAGCGTAGTTTAAGTTTCCATTGACAGGCTGAACCAATCATGTTTTTTCACATTTTGATGTGCAAATAACTGACGGGCAATCCCATGCGTAACCTGCCTCCCCCCAACGCCCTCAAGGCCTTCGAGGCCGCCGCCCGCCACGGCAGCCTCAGCAAGGCCGCGGTGGAACTGCACGTGACCCACGGCGCGGTGAGCCGCCAGGTGCGCCAGCTGGAAGACTTCCTGGGCTGCGAACTGTTCCACCGCCTGCCGCGCGGGCTGCAGCTCACCGCCCGCGGCCGCGAGTTCGCGTTCGGCGTGCAGAGCGCCTTCGACCAGATCCGCGAGGCGGTGGAGGCGGTGCGGGTGGACAACAGCAAGCAGGTGCTCACCGTGAGCACCCTCGCTTCCCTCGCCGCGCGCTGGCTGGTGCCGCGCCTGCACTGCTTCCAGAAGGCGCATCCGGAACTGGAGATCCGCCTCAGCACCTCGCCGCAGCTCACGGACTTCGACCGCGACGGCATCGACCTCGCGATCCGCTACGGCCGCGGCCGCTGGCCCGGCGTCACGGCGCTGCGCCTGTTCACGCCCGAGGAGTTCCCGGTGTGCTCGCCGCGGCTGCTGAAGGGCGCGCATCCCCTGCGCGAGCCCTCGGACTTGAAACACGTGGCGCTGCTGCATGACACCACCCACCGCCACTGGCAGCAGTGGCTGGAGCTCGCCGGCGCCCGTGGCGTGGATGCGCGACAGGGTCTGGTGGTGGAGGACATGAACGTGCTGATCCAGGCCGCCATCGAGGGGCAGGGCGTGGCGCTCGCCTCGGCGCCGCTGGTGCAGGCGGAGATCGAGGCCGGGCGCCTCGTGAAGCCCTTCAGCATCAACCTGCCGGTGGAACTCGCGTTCTACGCGGTGCATCCCAAGAGCCGCGGCGGCGACCCCGCCGTGCAGGCCTTCGTGGAGTGGCTGCAGGAGGAAGCCCGCGGCATGGGCAAGGACAAGGCTGCCGCCTGAAGCGGCGAACTGCTACCCTCCCGCCCACAAGAACAAGGCCTGACGCATGAACCGCCTGCGCGCCGACTTCCTTTTGCTGCTCACCGCCTTCATCTGGGGCACGGCCTTCATCGCCCAGAAGGACGCGAACCAGAGCATGGCGCCGGTGCTGTTCGTGGGCTCGCGCTTCCTGCTCTCGGCGCTCGCCCTGATACCGCTGGTCATATATGAGGCGCGCCGGCAGGGTGCAGCCTTAAGCAGGCGCGACTGGCTGCAGGCGCTCATCGTGGGCCTGTGCCTGTTCGCCGGCGCCAGCCTGCAGCAGGTGGGCCTCGTCACCACCACCGCCACCAACGGCGGTTTCCTCACGGCGCTCTACGTGGTGATCGTGCCGTTCATGGTGTGGGGCATGGCACGCAAGCGGCCGCGCGCGCTGGTGATCGTGGCCTGCGCCGTCTCCATCTGGGGCGCGTGGCTGCTCACGGACGATGGCAGCGAACGCCACTGGTCGCGCGGCGACCTCCTGGTGCTGCTGGCGGACTTCGCCTGGGCGCTCGCCATCACCGTGATCGGCGACTTCCTGGAGCGCACCCACCGGCCGTTCTTCCTCTCCTTCGCCCAGTACGCCATCACGGCGGTGCTGGGGCTCGGCGCGGGCCTGCTGTTCGAGCCGGTCTCCTTGCCGGGCATCGCCGCCGCCACGCCCGCCATCCTCTACGCGGGCCTGCTCTCGGGCGGCGTCGCCTACACGCTGCAGATCGTGGCGCAGAAGCACACGCCGCCCGCCGAGGCGGCGCTGATCATGTCCCTGGAGAGCGTGTTCGCCGCGCTCGCCGGCGCGGTTATGCTGCACGAACGGCTGACGCTGCCGGCCATGCTCGGCTGCGGACTGATCCTGCTGGGTGTCGTGCTGGTCGAGACCGGGCCGGCCTTGATGCGCTACATGAACCGGGCGCCGGTCAACTAGTTCCCGGGTCCGGCGCTGGCCCGCCGAATTTACCTGCAAGCCAGCGCGATACTCCCGCGGGTGCCGTGGCCAGCGCCACGCCCGCGAGGGCGATCACGCCGCCCATCACCGCCGGCCAGGTGGGCAACTCTCCCAGCCACATCCAGGCGACGGCACAGCCGCTGACCGGAAGCAGGTACAGGAAGTTGGACACCCGCGAAGCGGGCGCCCGGGCCAAGGCCCATGACCAGCACAGGTACCCCACGACCGTCGGCAGGACGCCCAGGTAGAGCAGCGAGCAGGCCTGCGCCGCCGATACGCCGGGAAGCTTGCCCGGCAGTGCCAGCGCGAAGGGCGTGAGACCCAGCATCGCCGCGTAGGTACTCGCGGCGGTGAAGCCAATGGCGCTGTTGCGCGCCAGCAAGGGTTTCTGGAACACGAAGTAGACGGCATTCAGCAGCACCGCGAGCAGGACCAGCAGCGCCCCCGACTCGAAGTGGCCCACCCTCCCCCGACCCAAGGTCACCAGCAGCGCGCCGCCGAAGGCGATGCCGAGCCCGGCCACGGCGCGGGTGCTGAGCCGTTCCTTGAGGTGCAGCACCGCCAATGCGGAAGTGGCGGCCGGGGTCATGGAGAGCACCACCGAGACCATGCCGGCGGTGATGTGGACGAGCGCGTAGCCCAGGCAGAGCTGGTAGGCGACGTTGCCGAGGAACGAGAGCCCCACGACCGCGGGCCAGTCGCCTCGCGGCGGCAGCCGGATCCATCCCAGGCAGGTGGGGACCGCCAACGCCGCGCTCGCCAAGGCGAAGCGCAGGAACGAGATCTCGCCCGGCGTGAACGCCCGCAGCGCGTAGGCCATCGCGGAATAGGACGAGGACCAGAGCAGCACCGCGAGGGCGGCAGCCGGCAATGCCCAGCGGCTGGAGACTTGATGTGTTCCCATGTGAGTGCGGCCGGCGGGCGATGTGCGCCCGCCGGCCGCCCGCTCTTCGTCAGGCCACGCGGCGCTTGCGCGGGGCCTTCCAGTTGAGCGACGGGTCGCTCATGAAGGATTCCGGCGGCGTGTGCGCGATGTGGTTGACGTAGTTCGAGATGGTCTTGCAGGCGATGATCAGCAGCACCTCGAGCACGTTGGCCTGGGTGTAGCCTGCGGCGATGAACTTCTCCACGGCCGCGTCGCCCACGAAGCCGCGCTCGCGCACCACCGCCTCGGTGAAGTCCCGCAGCGTCTGCAGCCGGGCATTGGAGACGGGCTTCTCCTCACGCACGGCCTTGATCGCATCCTCGTCGAGCTTCGACATGCGGGCGAGATAGGTGTGGCCGGCGGCGCAGTATTCGCAGCCGTGGAAGACGCTGACCGTGAGGTACACCAGCTGCTGCTCGGCGGGCGACATGCTCGATTGGGTGGAAAGCCTGAAGAGCTGCTGGTAGGCCTCGAGGGTGGGCGCGCTCTCCGCGAGCACCGCGTGCAGGGTGGGGATGAAGCCCCACTCCTTCTGGGACGTCTCGAGCAGGGACTTGGAGGCCTGGGGGGCGCTCTCCAGGGAGTGGACGGTGAACGGTTTCATGCTGAGCTCCTAGTTCTTGGCGTGCCCCCTCCAACAGGGAGCACATGGGGCAGGCATGCTATTGGCTCACAAATACTCAACAAAGATGTTCCTTTGCATGAGATTAATGCGTATATTGCATTAATGGAGATGGAATCCCTGAAACTCTTTGCAGAGGTGGCGAGGCGCGGCAGCTTCGCCACCGTGGCGCGCCACCACAACCTGGACCCCTCGACGGTGTCGCGCCTGATGGCCGCGCTCGAGACCGAGCTGGGTGCGCGGCTGTTCCAGCGCAGCACCCGGCGCGTGGCGCTCACCGAGGCGGGCGAACTCTTCCTCGCGAAGGTCGAGCCGCTGGTGGCGGAACTGGAAGGCGCCCTCGATGAGGCGCGCAAGGTCTCGGCGGAGCCCGCCGGCACGCTGCGGCTCACCGCCTCGGTGACCTTCGGGCAGCTCTGCATCGTGCCGCTGTTGCCGGAGTTCAGGCGGCGCCACCCCGGCGTGAAGCTCGATTGCGTCTTCACGGACGAGAACCTGGACCTCGTGGCGAACCGCATCGACCTCGCGGTCCGGCTCGCGCCGACGGTGGAGGGTGATCTCGTCGCCAGCAGGCTCATGGACACCCCTTATAGGGTCGTGGCAAGCCCGACTTACCTGAAGTCGGCCCCGCCGCTGCGCTCGCCGGCGGATCTCGCCGGCCATCCGTGCCTGCTGCCTCCCTACCAGGTGTTCCGGCCCAATTGGCTGTTCAAGGACGCGCAGGGTCGCGTCACCGAAGTGCCGGTGCGTGGCGATGTGACGCTCTCCACCTTCACCGCGCTGCGGGACCTGACGGTCCTCGGCCTCGGCCCCTGCCTGCTGCCTTATTGGCTGGTGGCCGGGCTCTTGCGCGACGGTGCACTGGTGGACCTGTTCACCGACTACGCCGTGACCGCCACCACGTTCGATGCCGCTGCATGGCTCGTGTACCCGAGCCGGGCTTACCTGCCGAACAAGGTGCGGGTGATGGTGGATTTCCTGAAGCAGCGTTTCGCCACCTGACCCCTTCCCTGCAGCGCGAAACTGCCGCCTGGCCGCCCGACCGCCCCAGATTCAGATATATCGAGGACACGATATTTCAGGATTGCTGTAGGATTCGGCTGCATTTTCCACATCGAGTGCGAGGCCGAGCCGCCGCCATGGCTCCATGAGACATCAGTTATCCGGCATCTTCTCGGTGCGCGACTGGAAGACCCGTCTCATCTTCTGGTCCGGTGCGCTGGCGGTGGGCGTCACCGCCGCCCTGTTCGCCACCGCCAGCAGCCGCATGATGGACCTGCACGCGCGGGTCGTCGCGCGGTCGCCCTGGTGGAGCCTGCTGCTGTCTCCGCTGGTGATGGTCGCCGTGGTGTTCTGCACCCGGCGCCTTTTCCCGGGCACGGAAGGCAGCGGCATCCCCCAGGCCATCGCGGCGCTGCGAAGCGAGAACGCCGGCGACCGGCGACGCCTGCTCTCGCTGCGCATCGCCGCCGGGAAGCTACTGCTCACGCTGATGGGTTTCCTGGGCGGCGCGTCCATCGGGCGCGAGGGGCCAACCGTGCACATCGGCGCCTCCATCATGTACTCGCTGGGCCGGTTCACGCAGTTCCCCCGGCATTACGTCCGCCACGGCCTGATCATGGTGGGCGGCGCGGCGGGCATCGCCGCCGCGTTCAACACGCCGGTGGCCGGAATCATCTTCGCCATCGAGGAGATGGCCCGGTTCTACGAGGAGCGTGCCACCGGCCTGCTGCTGGTGGCGGTCATCATCGCCGGCCTCGCGGCGCTGGCAATGCTCGGCAACTACACCTATTTCGGCGAGAGCAGCGCCTCCCTGACCGGGCTGCACTCCTGGATCGCCGTGCCCATGTGCGGCGCCATCGGCGGCCTGCTGGGGGGAGCGTTCTCCCGTGTGCTGCTGGAGGGGATGAAGCGCCTGCGCCCGGCGATGGCCCGGCACTGGCTCGCCATCGCCACGGTGTGCGGCCTCGTCATCGCGGTCATCGGCCTGCTGTCGGACGGCTCATCCTACGGCACCGGCTACGAACAGGCCCGGCAGATCCTGCAGGGCCAGGCCTCGACCGACTGGACGTTCCCGTTCTACAAGATCGGCGCGACCATCAGCTCCTACTTGAGCGGTGCGCCGGGCGGGATCTTCTCGCCATCGCTCTCGATCGGCGCCGGGCTGGGCGGCGACCTCGCCGGCCTGATGCCCTACGTGCCGGTGAGCGCCGTGGTGCTGCTGGGGATGGTGGGGTATTTCACCGGCGTGGTGCAGACCCCGCTCACGGCCTCCGTCATCGTGATGGAGATGGTGGACGACCGCAGCATGGTGTTCCCGGTCATCACGACGGCGTTCCTGGCGCTCGGTGTATCGAAGCTCATCTGCCGGCAACCCATCTACTGGGCGCTGGCGGACGAGTTCCTGGCCGGAAAACCGGAAGGCAGCGGCCGCACGCGCCGCCCGAAGCAAGCACAGTGACGATGCGAGGATGCATCGAGAGCAGGAGGGAGCCATGACGCTGAAGACCCAACTCGAGAACCATGCGCGCATCCTGCTGTGGCGCTCCAGCCTCCACAAGTTCCTGCACGGGAGCAAGTCGATCCTGAAGCGCCACGGCGTGAGCAGCCGTGGCTACCATGCCATGCTGGAACTCTGGGCTGCGCCGAAGGACGATGGCCTGTCCATCGGCGAGCTGGCGGTGCTGCTGCATCTGCGCCACAACTCGGCGGTGGGGGTCGTGGACGTGCTGTGCGCGAAGGGCTACACGATCCGGAGCCGGGGAGATCAGGACAAACGCGTGGTGCACGTGAGGCTGACCGACGAAGGACGCATGATCCTGGCGGCCCTGGTGGACGACCACCTGCGCGAGCTCGGCAAGATATCGGCGGACCTGCACCGGGTGGTCAGCGCCGAGACCCAGGGATAGCTTCGGACCCATGCGCCGCCTGCACGGCGGTCCTGCCTGACGCTCCTGTAATAAAGCCCTCTCCCGGCGCCTCCCTGTCCCCATGGACAGACTGCGCGCCGACCTCCTGCTGCTGCTCTCCGCCTTCTTCTGGGGCACCTCGTTCCTGGGCCAGAAGGAGGCCGGCGGGGCGCTGGGGCCCCTGACCGTGGTGGCGCTTCGCTACCTGGTGGCGGGCCTGCTGCTGCTGCCGCTGGCGATCGGCGAAGCGCGCCGCTCCACCGTGCGCCTCGCGCGGCGCGACTGGCACCTGATCGGCTGGATCGGGCTGATCGCCCTGGGCGGCAACAGCTTCGAGCAGTGGGGGCTCGCCACCACCAGCATCACCAACGCCGGCTTCCTGACCGCGCTCTACGTGGTGATGGTGCCGTTCGCGGTGTGGGGGCTGCGCCGCGTGGCTCCCACGTTCCTGGTGCTGGCGGCGTGCCTGATCTGCCTCACGGGTGCCTGGCTGCTGACTGCCCACGGCGTCGCCCAGCGCTGGACCCAGGGCGACGTGCTGGTGGCGGTAGCGGACCTGTTCTGGGCCATGAGCATCGCGCTCATCGACCTTTTCATCGCGAGCGGCCGGCCGTTCCTGCTGTGCGTCGCCATCGACGTCGTCATCGTCGTGCCGGCGCTGGCGATGGGCCTGCTGTGGGAGCCCTTCTCCCTTCCGGACCTCGTGGCGGCCCTGCCCTCCACGCTCTATGCCGGCGCGGCCGCCGGCATAGCCGGCGGGCTGCAGGTGATCGCCCAGAAGCACACGCCGCCCGCGGAGGCAGGACTCATCATGGCGCTGCAGTGCGTGTTCGCGGCGCTGGCGGGTGCCCTGTTCCTGGACGACATGCTCACCCTGGCGGCGGGCATGGGCTGCGTGCTCATCCTGCTGGCGGTAGTGATGGTGGAAGCCGGGCCTGCTGTAGTGCGCAAGCTGAATCACCAGACCTGAGCGGCCCCCTCGCGGGGGCCATGGTCATGTCGATTCAGAACTTGATCTGGGCCCACACGCCGAACTCCTGCGTCTTGAGTGCATCGGTGGTGTTGCCGAGCTTGAGGTTGTCGGTCAGTTTGTTGCTCTTGTAGGCGAGCGCCCAGGTGATGTTCTTGCTGGTCTTCCAGGCGAAGCCGGCGTTGTAGTACTTCTCCTCGAGGCTCGTGAAGGTGTCCTTGGCGGGCTTCACGTCGTCGTAGCGGCCGAACACCGAGAAGTCCGTGCCAGGCAGATCGTAGGACCCGAACACCGAGCTGCCGTCGGACCGGGTGGTGGGCAGGCCTGAGGCGGTCATCACGTCGTTCCACTTGTCGGCACTGAACCACTCCAGGCCCACGGTGAGCCCGGCGGCCTTCCAGGCCACCAGGAGGTCGGTGCGCCTCGCGGTGTTCACCGCCGGCGCCGCCTCGGTGTCCAGGCCGCGCTTGCCGCTGTAGAGACCCGCGGCCACGACCAGTGCGCCGTCCAGCGGCGTGAACGCCACCCGCCCCTCGAAGTCCATGCCCTTGCTGCGGCTCGGGTTGCGGAAGCCGCCTCCGTTCACCAATGAGGTGGAATAGCTCAACAGGCTGTTGCCGCCGCTCAGGTTCACGCCCCAGTCGGCGGTGTTGGCGAAGCCATACTTGTCCGTGAGGGTCTTCTCCACGAAGCGGTAGCCGTACACGCCGTCCACGTAGGGCGCCCACGGGGTGTCGGCGGAACCCACGCGCAACACCCTGAGGTCGCTGAACTTGCCCTGAACGTAGGCCTTCTTGATGAACACCTGGGTCTCCGGCGCGCTGCCGCTGGAGGTGACGGTGCCGCCGGTGGAGTCGGTACCCTTCACGGAGAGCTTGGGGAAATTGAAGTCGGTGGTGAGGTTGAAGGACCACACGTCGTCGAAGCCGTGGTTCACGATCAGATAGCCGCGGGTCACGTCCAGGCCGATGCCGTTCGGGTCCTTGTCGCTGGAGCCCGTGGCGGTGTCCTGGGTGGTGCTGATGGTGGTGAGATCCGTGAACAGCGCGCCACCCACGGTGGTGTCGCCGTCGGCGGCCCAGACCGGGGTGGTGATCAGGATGGCTACGGCCAACAGAAATACCTTATGCATTGAGGCATCTCCCTCTTAATGTGGTGGTTATGGGTTATGAATCAAAACGATGGACGGCGCGGAACTCCACCTGCACCCGCTGCTCAGGCTGCAGCGAGAGCTCGCGGAACCGCTCCTGGGTGAGCTCGGCGGTGACCAGCTCTTCGCCGCGGCCGGTGAGTTCGATGCGTACCAGCGGTCCGGCGGCGTGGATGCGCGCCACCGTGAGCGACTCATCCACCTCGGCGGGCCTGAGGGGGCGGATGTCCACGTCCGAGGGGCGCACGAAGTAGATGGCGCCGAAGCCATCGCCGTGCAGGTGGGAACCGTGCTGCGCGGCGCCCGGCAGGCGACCCTTGAACACGTTCACCTGGCCCACGAAGCCCATCACGAACGCGTTGGCCGGCCGGTGATAGACCTCCTGCGGCGTGCCGATCTGCTCGATGCGGCCGTGGTTCATGATCACCACCCGATCCGAGACCTCCATGGCCTCGTCCTGATCGTGGGTCACGAACACGCTGGTGACGTGCAGCTCGTCGTGCAGCCGGCGCAGCCAGCGGCGCAGTTCCAGCCGCACCTTGGCGTCCAGCGCGCCGAAGGGCTCGTCCAGCAGCAGCACTTCGGGCTCGATGGCGAGCGCGCGGGCCAGGGCCACCCGCTGGCGCTGGCCGCCGGAGAGCTGCGCCGGGTAGCGGTCGGCGAAGCTCGAGAGCTGCACCAGCTCGAGCAGCGCTCTCACCCGTGAACGGATCAGCTGCTCGGCGGGACGCTGGCGGCGCGGCTTGACCCTGAGGCCGAAGGCCACGTTCTCGAACACAGAGAGGTGGGGGAACAGCGCGTAGTGCTGGAACACGAAACCGACCTTGCGCTCGCTCACCGGGAGATGCGCGATGTCATGGTCCTGGAACCGAATCAGGCCGTGCCCCAAGTCCGGCTGTTCCAGCCCCGCGATGATGCGCAAGAGCGTGGTCTTGCCGGAACCGGAGGGCCCGAGCAGCGCGGTCAGCTCGCCATGGGGGATGTCCAGGGACACGTCGTCCAGGGCGCGGAACGCGCCGTAACGCTTGGTGATGTGCTCGATGTGGATGCTCATAGGGACCTCGTGGCGTGCACGCCGCTACGCTCGAGCCAGGTCTTTAGACCCAAGGTCACGAGGGCGAGCAGCGTCAGGAGTGAGGCGACGGCGAACGCCGCCTGGAAGTTGTATTCGTTGTAGAGGACTTCCACGTGCAGCGGCAGCGTGTCGGTCTGGCCGCGCACGTGGCCGGAGACCACCGATACCGCACCGAACTCGCCCATGGCGCGGGCGTTGCACAGCACGATGCCGTACATGAGAGCGAGTTTGGCGCGCGGCAGGGTCACGCGGAGCAGGATCTGCCAGCCGTTCGCACCCATCAGGCGCGCGGCCTCCTCCTCGTCGCGGCCCTGTTCCTGCATGTAGGGGATGAGCTCGCGGGCGACGAACGGAAGGGTGATGAAGGTGGTGGCGAGCACGATGCCCGGCCAGGCAAAGATGACGCGCCAGTCGTGGCCCTCCAGCCACGGGCCAAGCCAGCCGTTGCGGCCGAACACCAGCACGAACACCAGGCCCGCGATCACCGGGGAGATGGCGAACGGCAGGTCGATGAGACTCACGAGCAGCGACTTGCCCGGGAAGCGGAACTTGGCGATGCACCAGGCGGCAGCCACGCCGAACACCAGGTTGAGCGGTATCGCCGCAGCCGCGGTGATGAGCGTGAGCCGGATCGCCGAGCGTGCCGCCGGGTCGCGGAACGCGGCGAGGTAGGCGGTGAGGCCCTTGGCGAACGCCTCGCCGAACACCACCACCAGCGGCGCGACCAGGAACAGCAGCAGGAACGCCGCCACCACGCCGAGCAGCGCGAAGCGCACATTGTTGAAGCGGAACTGCGCCGAGGTGCCCATCATGCCTCCCTGCGCGCCAGCCACTTGAGCGAGCGCTTCTGCAGCAGGTTTATGGTGAACAGCAGCAGGAACGAGGCCGTGAGCATCACCACCGCGATCACCGCGGCGCCGGTGTAGTCGAACTCCTCGAGCCGCGTGATGATGAGCAGAGAGGTGATCTCGGTCTTGAACGGCAGGTTGCCGGAGATGAACACGATGGAGCCGTATTCCCCGATGCCGCGGGCCAGCGCCAGTGAGAAGCCGGTGATGAGCGAGGGCAGCGTGAGCGGCAGCACGATCCGCGCCATCACCTGGCCCGGGCTCGCGCCGAGACTCGCGGCCGCGTCACCGAGCTCGCTCGCCAGCTCCTCGAAAGCCGGCTGCAGCGTGCGCACCACGAACGGCAGGCCGATGAACACCATGGCCACGGTGACACCGGTGGGCGTGTAGGCCACCGGCCAGCCGATGCCGGCCAGGAAGCGGCCGAGCGTGCCCTCCGGCGCGAAAATGGCGGTGAGCGCGATGCCGGAGACCGCCGTCGGCAGCGCGAACGGCAGGTCCACGATCGCATCCAGGATGCGGCGGCCCGGGAAGCGGTAGCGCACCAGCACCCAGGCGGTGAGGAACCCGAACACCGCATTCACCGCCGCGGCGATGGCGGCGGTGCCGAAGGTGAGCTTGAGGGAGGCCAGCACCCGCGGCGAGCCCAGCACCGCCGCGAAACCGTGCCAACCGCCGGCCATGACCTTGAGCGCCAGCGCGCTCAGGGGGATGAACAGGATCAGCCCCAGGTAGACCAGGGTGTAGCCCAGGGACAGGCCGAAACCCGGCAGCACCTCGTGCGAACGGCGCAGGGCGCGGGAGGGTGCGGCGGTGAGCGTATTCACCGGCCGCCTCCCGCCGCATAGATCTCATCGAAGATACCGCCGTCGTCGAAATGGGTCTTCTGGGCCGCCTGCCAGCCGCCGAACACGCTCACGTCGAAGAGTTTCAATTTGGGGAAGCGGGCCAGATCCTTGGGGTCGGCGTACTTGGGGGTGACCGGCCGGTAGTAGTTCGCGGCGATGAGCTTCTGCCCGGCGGGCGAGTACAGGTACTGGAGGTAGGCCTCCGCCAGCTTGCGGGTGCCGTGGCGGTCCACGTTGTGGTCCACCACCGCCACCGGCGGCTGCGCCAGCACGCTGACGGGCGGCGCCACGATCTCGAACTTGCCGGCGCCGAGCTCGCCGATGGCGAGGAAGGCCTCGTTCTCCCAGGCGATCAGCACGTCGCCCATGCCGCGCTGCACGAAGGTATTGGTGGCGCCCCGCGCGCCGGAGTCCAGTACCGGTACATGCTTGTAGAGCTCGGTGACGTAGGCGCGGGCCTTGTCCTCGGCCGCTTTCACCTTGGGATCGTCCGGGTCCTTGAGCGCATCGAGCTTGCCGCCGAGCTCCTTGTCCAGCACTGCACCCCAGGCGGCGAGGTAGTTCCAGCGAGCGCCGCCGGAAGTCTTGGGGTTGGGCGTGATCACCTGCACGCCGGGCTTGATGAGGTCCGGCCAATCCTTGATCTGCTTGGGGTTGCCCTTGCGCACCAGGAACACGATGGTGGAGGTGTAGGGCGCGCTCGCGTCCGGCAGGCGCTTCTGCCAGTCCGGGGCGATGAGCCTGCCGTTCTGCACGATGGCGTCGATGTCGTAGGCGAGCGCCAGCGTCACCACGTCCGCGTCCAGGCCGTCGATCACCGCGCGCGCCTGCTTGCCGGAGCCGCCGTGGGACTGGTGGATCGTCACCTCCTGTCCGGTCTTGGCCTTCCAGTCGGCGATGAATGACTGGTTAAAGGCTTCGTAGAACTCACGGGTGGGGTCGTAGGAGGCGTTCAGCAGTTCATCGGATGCGGCCAGGGCGGGGCTGAGGACAGCCAGGGACAGGGCGGCGGCGAGGGCGGCAAGGCTTAGGCGCATGGTCTTCTCCGGCAGTGCGGGATGCACGCCCTAGTTCTTGCAAGCCCTGTGCCAATCCTTGTGCGCCTTTCAAAGCAATGACTTAGCCAGAACCTTTTCCCGATACGTTCATTAATAGTCTTATTTGGTAATTTTCATTATTAAATATGACTATTAATTCAGCTATATTTAGCTAATATGGCGACCTCCCCCACTCCCCTGCTGCTCGACCTCTGGCGCGAGGTGGGCCGGCACGCGGGTCTCAGCGATTCCGCGCCCGAACTCCTGAAGCTCCTGAGTCCCCACCTGCCGGTGCAGGCGCTGGTGCTGGTGCACCTCTTGCCCGGGAGCCGCGCGGCGGAGGTGATGGTCCACGAGGAGCGCGGCGCGGCCCACGCCGACGCGCGTGACCCCATCGTCTTCTCCGAATCCGACTACGCTGCGCTCTTGCGCTGGTGCGCGCGGCGCGAGGTGGCGCGCTTCGAGCAACCGAAAGACTGGCCCGTGCCGCTCAGGGCGCTGGCCTCCGGAAACGAGCAGCGGGAAGTGCTGGCGGCACCGCTCGGCGCGGTGCGCCCGCCCACCGGCATGGTGCTGTTCGTAGCGGCGCCGAAAAAGAAGTTCGCCCAGGCGGATGTCAGACTCGCGGCCACGCTGCTGGATCCCCTCGGCGCCGCCATGGACAACCACATCCGCCTCAAGGAGATGGCGCGCCTCAAGGATGCGGCCGAAGCCGACCGCCAGTCGCTGCTCACGCGGCTGGGGCGCGAGGCGCTGGAGGACGACATCGTGGGCTTGAGCCGCGGCCTGAAACCCGTGATGCAGCGCGTGGCCATGGTGGCCGCCTCCGACGCCTCAGTGCTGATCCTGGGCGAGACCGGCGCCGGCAAGGAGGTGGTGGCGCGCGCCATCCACACCCGCTCCGGCCGCGCCGCCGGCCCGTTCATCCGCGTCAACTGCGGCGCCATCTCGCCGGAGCTGATCGACTCGGAACTCTTCGGCCATGAGAAAGGCAGCTTCACCGGCGCGGTGGGCCAGCGCCGCGGCTGGTTCGAGCGGGCCGATGGCGGCACCTTGTTCCTGGACGAGGTGGCGGAGCTCCCCGCCTCCGCCCAGGTGCGCCTCCTCAGGGTGCTGCAGGACGGCCGCTTCCACCGCGTCGGCGGTGAGAAGGAGATCGAGGTGGACGTACGCATCGTCGCCGCCACCCACCGCGACATGGCGGCCATGGTGCAGCAGCACCAGTTCCGCGAGGACCTCTGGTACCGCATCGCGGTGTTCCCGGTGATCCTGCCGCCGCTCCGGGAGCGGCGCGACGACATCCCCGAGCTCGCCCAGCACTTCGCGCGGCGCGCCTCGCGCCGGCTGGGACTGCCACCCTGCGAGCCCAGCGCGGCGGACATCGCGCTGCTGCAGGACTATCCCTGGCCCGGTAACGTGCGGGAGATGTCCTCGGTGCTGGAGCGGGCCGCGATCCTGGGCCAGGGAGAGCGCCTTGCGGTAGCGGCTGCCCTCGGTCTCGATGTGAACCCTGCCTTGCCCACCAGCCACGGCGTCCCCGTGGGCGGCGTCATGAGCCTGGATGCGGCCATCAAGGAGCACATCCAGGCTGCTCTCGCCCGCACCCGCGGCCGGGTCTCCGGCGAGCACGGCGCCGCGGCACTGCTCAAGGTCAACGCCAACACGCTGCGGGCGAAGATGCGCAAGCTGAAGATCGAGCCGCGTGGGTTCAAGCGCTCCACATGAAAAAGGCCCGCTCCATCTCTGGAGCGGGCCCGTTCTTCGTCTAAGGCTTACTTCTTGAGCTGGCTAGGCACGAACTGCTCGTCCACCGCTTTGCGCATCAGGTCCGGCGGCAGGAGGCCCTGAGACAACAGGAAGTCGTTGAACTTCTGCCGGTCGAAGGCCGCACCGAGCTTGACCTCAGTCTCGCCGCGCAACTGCATGATGCGCGAGTAGCCGTAGTAGTAGGCGGTGGCCTGGCCCGGCGAGATGAAGGTATAGCGGTCCACCTCGGACTTGGCGAAAGCCGGCGACAGGCACACCTCGCGCTGCAGGAACTGGCGCGCCTCCTCGGGCGTCGTCATCCCCAGGTTCAGCATCGGGTCGAGGATGGCGCGGGCCGCCCGCTGCAGGCGCAGCTGCAGGGTGATGAGCTGGCCGTCGATGGGCTCGTAGGGCTGCATCTCAGCCTCGGAGTACAGACCCCAGCCCTCCACGTTCGCGCTGTTGAACGCGAAGATGGCGCGGGCGATGGAGACGCCGTGCTCCACCATGGAGGCGAACTGCAGCTCGTGGCCGGGCCGCGCCTCGTGGGCAGTGAGGGTCCAGGCCGCCGCGTCGTAGGTGAAGTCATCGAACTTCTGAGGTGCCTGGCCTTCCTTCGGCGGCAGGTTCAGCGGCAGCACGAACTCGCCGTACTCGCCGGTATTGCCGATCAGGCGCGGCGGCACCATGTGCGGTGCCGGGGTCTGGGCGGTCTCCGCGTCCGAAGCCAGGCGGATCGAGGCCTTGCGCTCCGGCAGTGTCACCACGTGCTCCTTGCGGATGATGTCCTCAAGGGTGGCGAGGCGCTTCTGGTAGAAGGGCAGGATCGCATCGCCCGTGATCTGGTCCTTCTTCAGTTCACGTATCACGTCGCGGTAGTCGCTGCTCTTGAAGCCCTTCTGCTGCGCCACCAGCGGGGCCAGCGCCTCCATCTGGTGCTGGATCTCGGTGAAGGAGAACTGTGCCATGGCCATGAGCTGCTCGGGCGGGATGTCCACGCCCACCTGCTTCAGGTTGTCGGCGTAGATGGCCGCCGGCAGGCGGTTCTCCTGGCGCGCGCGAGGCAGCACGTTCTTGGTGAGCCAGTCGTTGTATTCCTGGTTCTGCTTCTCGAGCTTGGTGAGGTCGTCCTGCCAGCCCTCCAGGCCGCTAGCCGTGAACAGCTGCCGGAGACCCTGCATGTACTGGACGGTGTTGTCCAGGTTCTGCTTCACCTCCTCCACGTAGGGACCGGTGAGCTTCTTGTTGGAGAAGCCCTCGGCGGTGCGCTGCTCGGCCAGCAGCGTGAGCGGGGTCACGCCCGGCGCATCGCCGGCGTAGAGCTTGAGGCGCGCGAGCGCCGCCTTCTGGCGCTCCTTCGGTACCTGCTTGTCCAGCAGGAAGCGGATGCCGCTGAACTCGATCTGCGCCACGTCGATGTAGTTCAGCATCAGGTCGTGCTGCAGCTGGTTGCTGTGCTGGTTGTCTTCGGCGGACTGGATCAGTATCTCCAGGTCCTGCTTCACCAGCGGGTCGTCCGTGGCCTTGAGGCGCTTCTTCAGTTCCGCCAGCGCGTCGGCGCCGGCCTTCTGCGAGCGCTCGTACACCCCCGGCTTCAGGTCGAAGATCTTGTCATCGAGGCCGTCCACCCCGGTCCGGCCCGCGAACTCGGGGGCGAACTGGGCCGTGACCTTGAGCAGGACCATGGCGTTCTGGTTGCTCTCCTTGACCCAGGCCGGGCTCTCGGCCTGGACCGCGGTGGCGGCCAGGAGCGCTCCCAGGCTGAGGCCAAGTGCGTGTTTGGTAAGACGTTTCATGCGGACTCCCTTGGGAAGAAGTGTGCGGATGACAAGCCATGAGACCACGGCCGGCGGGCTTGGTGCCCTAAGTCGCGGAGCATTTCATGCAGGGGAGTCAGGTGGTGGCGTCGCCCATGTCCGCCCCGGCCGGCGGCGCGGTCTTGTGGATGCGCTTCTGCTCGTACATGGCCCGGTCGGCGGCGTTCACCGCGGCCCTGAGGCTCTCCGGGTCGAAGTAGTCCGCGCCGCCCACGCTCACCTCGAGCTTGAGCGGCAGCTGCTTCGCCGAGTACGGCAGCGGCGGGGTGCCGTGCAGGAGCCGGTTCAGGCGCGAGACCACGTTCGCATAGGTGGCGCCCGGCAGGAGCAGCAGGAACTCGTCGCCGCCCCAGCGGTAGAGCTGGTCGCCGGGGCGCAGCCCGCCGCGCAGCACCATCACGAAGTGCTTGAGCAGCTCGTCGCCGGCCTCGTGGCCGTAGCTGTCGTTGACGCGTTTCAGGTTATCCAGGTCGAAGAGGAACACCGAGCCGAACGTGCTGCCGGCGCTTTGCAGGAACACGCCGCGGGTGAAGGCCAGGCGGTTGTACACCCCGGTCAGGGGGTCGGTGAGGGACTCGTGCAGCAGCTTCTCGTGCGCCACCGCGAGTTCGGCATGGGCGGCGTTGGTCTCGCGCCGCGCATCCTCCAGCAGCATCAGCACCATGCCGCAGGCCATCAGGATCTGCAGCAGCGCATCCAGGTAGCCGTTGAAGCGCTCGAACTGGTCCAGGGACAGGCTGAGAAGCTGCGGCAGCAGGTGCTGCTCCTTATATATATGCAGCCCGTAGCCGCTGCGCAGCAGCGCGTAGACGATGAAGGTGGCGGCGGTGACCTTCGCGCCCAGGGTGCGGCGCATGGGCGGGAGCTGCAGCAGGCGCCATGCCGCATAGCCCAGCACCAGCATGCATAGCACGCTCTGCAGCAAGGCGAGCCGGCTGAGATCGTCCGCGATCGGCACCGAGGCCAGCGTCGGTACCAGCACTGCGACCGCGCCCTGTTTCAGGAAGTGCTTCGGCAGGCGGCCATCTGCGTATTCCAGGGTGCCCGCCAGGAGCAGCAGCAGGAACATGAGCTTGGCGCCCTGGTAGCAGAGCAGCATGGTGTCGCGCAGCGGTGGCGACTCGGAACCGTAGAAACCCACCGCCAGGAACGTGAGCGCCGCCAGGAGCGCGATCCAGCTGAAGGTCCAGAAACGGAAGAAGCGCGAGCGCCGGCCCGCATGCTGCTTGAGCAGGAAGAAGAACAGCCACAAAAGGCCGCTGACGCCGATCTGCACGCACAGGCCGATCAGCGCTACGAGGCTCCAAAGGTCCTTCTCTGACACGGTACGGTCAGGCCCCCACTCAGGCTGCCGCAAGTATAGGCGCCCCCTGCCGCGGGTGGGGGCGACATGACCTCCGTCTATACTTCCGGGCGCCGGTGGGCGGGTGCCACTGGATATATTTTGCAGGCAAAACAAAACGATAAGGGGGACTCCATGACCATGCATATGCATCGGGCCTGGCTGCTGCCGGCCCTGCTGCTCGCTTCCGCCGCAGCCCGGTCCGACGTGGGCGACGACTGGCTCGCCAAGGTGCCGCCACCGCCCAAGACCCTCGCCGAGGCCCAGGCCCGGTGCGGAGAGCAGGCGCCGCATCCCCGGTCCTGGGACAAGCTCGGCGCGCAGCTTCAGGCCGCCTCCGACAAGCTAGAGCAGGACCTGCGCACGCGCATGTCCGATCCCAAGGTGCAGCAGGACATGGCGATGCAATCCATGGCCGCTTCCATGGACCCGGCCAGCGCCATGGCGCAGATGCACTACTCCCAGTACCTGGGGGGCTTGGGTCCGCTCATGCCGGACGTGCGCGCCCAGACCCTGCTCGACCCGCCGTTCAAGTCGGCGGAGAGCACGGTGGACGCGGTGCTGGACGTCGCCAGTGCCAAGCTCAAGAAGTGCCCTATGCAGGACAGCGAGGCTGGACGTTTCCCCATCGAGAGCTGCCAGAAACCCATCGACGCGGACAGCACCGCGAAGAAGGACGCTGCCGCGAACCAGTACCTGGCCGCTGTGACCAAGGCCTGGCCGCAGTTCCTCAAGGACGCCCAGGATTATTTCAGGAAGGCCGGCGCGGTGCCGGACGGTGTGGACCCGAAGAGCTTCAACGTCATGATGCAACGGGACAACCTGCCGGTGCAGGAACTGGCAGCGGTGAAACTGGTGTCGCAGCAGTCCGAGCAGGCCTGCACCAACGCGGTGCAGCTCGCAGCGAAGTTCGTCTATACCGACTATTGAACCTGCAGGCCGCCCGCCGGCGCCGCCGGCGGGCGCGTCAGGAACCCTTGCGGCCGCGTTTGGCGTCGTACATGGCGCGGTCCGCCACGTGCACCGCGGCCTCCAGCTCCTCGACGCTCTTGAAGTCGGCGACGCCGATGCTGGCCTCTACGGTGAAGCTCAGGCCCGTGTCCGGGAAGGTCAGCGGCGGCGCGGCGGCGATCAGGTCGCGCATGCGCTTCTCCACCACCCCCGCCACCGCCCGCGGCATCACCAGCAGGAACTCGTCGCCGCCGAGGCGATAGAGCTTGTCGTTGGAGCGCAGCCCGGCGCGCAGGATGTTGGCGAAGTGCCGGAGCAGGTCGTCGCCGTACTTGTGGCCGTGGCGGTCGTTGACGTCCTTGAGGTTGTCGAGGTCAAACACCGCCAGCGCGCCGAAGCTGCCGCGCGCATCCTCGAGCCCGGCGCCCTCGCTGAAGGCGCGGCGGTTGAAGGTGCCGGTGAGGGAGTCCAGGTACGACTCGCGCAGGAGCTGCTCGTGGGCGATACGCAGCTCGTTGTGGGCGCTGTCGATCTCGCGCCGCGCGTCCTCGAACAGCACCAGCACCATGCCGAAGGCCAGCAGCATCTCCAGGATCAGGTCGAAGTAGACGTTGCGGCCGCTGAAGAAACCCCACACCGCGCCGCCGATGCCGAGCTGCGGGTAGAAGTGGAAGGTGAAGGCCGTCAGGTAGCAGGCCCACAGCACCGTGTTCATCACCAGCACCGCCGCGGTGGCGCGGGTGCCGAGGCTGTGGCGCGCCCGCGGCAGCAGCATGAGGGCCAGGCTGCACCAGCCGAACATCAGCACGTTGGCGAAGGCCTGCCAGAACAGCACGCCGACCGAGTCGCGGGTCGTGACCACCGAGACCAGCGCAGCCCCGCCCGCTATGCCCCACAGGTACTTGACGTAGCCGAGCGGCGGGTCGTGGAGCCCGCCCACGTACAGCAGCGTGCCGCGCAGCAGCAGAATCAGGAACGCGAACTTGCTGAATTGGTAAATGAAGTAGGAGATGCGCGTGACGATCGCATCCTCGGGCGCGGGTCCGCCCAAGAGGTGCGGCAGCAGTATGTAGCGCAGCACCAGTACCGTGAGCGCCAACGCCAGCGCGATCCAGGAGTTGCTCCAGGCATAGAAGTAGGCGCGCCGGTCGGCGTAACGCCGCAGCAACACGAACAAGACCACCAGCAGCACGACCGTGGCTGCCTGGCTGATGAGCCCCAGGTATTGGAACAGCACCTGGGTGGATAGCTGCGCGGGCGCCATGCTTCCCCTTGAGGGCTCCGGACCGAGGACGTGTTGGGCCCTTCTTGTATCCACGATGATGCGCCGGGGGGGCACCCTGCCTCAAGGCCGCCGGTCGCCCGGGGGACGCCGCTCAGCCAGAAGCTGCCGCTTTTTCATGGGGTGGGTACACCGCCTTCTCCGGCGAGTCTTCCAGCCTCTACGTCCCTGTAGAGCCCTCCGACGCGGCACGAGCCCTGCGCGGGTCCGCGTCTCGCCCACTGGACAGGCGAGGGCCCCGACCGGCACACTGCGCCCGGATTCAGCAACAAGCCTCCGGCCGGAACCCCGCGGAAGACGGGCAGGCGGAGACCGGGAGACGTGATGGCGATCGCCACCATGGTGGACCCGCGCGTACCTAGCCGCGATGTCGGCCGGCACGTGCAGGCGGAACTGACGAACCTGCTCTTCCACAACACCCGCGGGATGCATCTCGCCGGGTTCGCCGTCTCGCTCCTGCTCGTCGTCAGCTTCCGCGACACCGCGCTCGCCGGGCGCCTGCTCGGCCTGTGGCTCGCCTACATGACCGCGGTGGAGGCCGGCCGCGGCCTGTTGAGCCGCCGCTTCCGCCACAGTGCCATCGCGCTCGGCGACAGCCGTGCCTGGCGCCGCCGCTTCATCGTCGGCAACCTCGCCTCGGCGCTGGGCTGGGGCGCGGCCGCCGCGTTCCTGTTCCCGCACGGCGACGTGGCGCACCAGCTGTTCCTCACCATGGTGGTGCTGGGCGCCTGCGCCGTGACCATGCCCGCGCTCGCCGCGAACCTCGGCTGCTACCTCATGTTCCTGCTGGTCTCGGCGCTGCCGCTGGCGGCGCACCTCGTGGCCGAGGGCGGCGAGATCCAGCTCACCGCCGGCATCATGTCCTGCGTGGGCATCGTGCTCCTGGCGCGCATGGCCTTCGGCACCCACAAGCGCATGGTGGAGCAGCTCAACATCCGCTTCGCGGTGGCCGACATCGCCGAGGAACTGCGCAACGAGATGGCGGACCGGCGCCGCGCCGAGGAGCAGCTCACCCAGCTCGCCAACTACGACCCGCTCACCGGCCTCGCCAACCGCACCCTCTGCGAGCACAAGCTCGGCCGCGCCATCGTGCGCGCCCGTAGCGGCGGCGTGCAGCTGGCGGTGCTGTTCGTGGACCTGGACCGTTTCAAGACCATCAACGACTCGCTCGGCCACAACATCGGGGACGAGGTGCTGAAGCGCGTGGCGCAGCGCCTGCAGCGCTCGGTGACCGAGCGCGACACCGTGGCGCGCCTCTCGGGCGACGAATTCATCATGCTCATCGAGGACGCCGAGGACCGCGAGGACCTCAATGTGCTCTCGGAACGCATCCTGCGCGTGATCGGCAAGCCCATGTTGCTCGGCGAGACGGAGCTGCGCATCACCGCCAGCATCGGCATCACGCTCTTGGCCGAGGACAGCCCGGACGTGAAGAGCCTCCTGGCGAACGCGGACACCGCGCTCTACCGCGCCAAGAAGCTCGGCCGCAACTGCGCCGAGTTCTTCACTCCCGACATGCACGTGGCCGCGCTGCAGCGCCTGAAGCGCGAGGTGGAGCTCCGGAAGGCGCTGCGCCGCGACGAGCTGAAGCTGCATTACCAGCCCTTGTTCGACCTCCCCACCGGCCGGCTCATGGGCGTGGAGGCGCTGGTGCGCTGGCAGAGCCACGAGTTCGGCCTGGTGCCGCCCTCGGAGTTCATCCCGCTCGCCGAGGAGACCGGCCTCATCATCCCCATCGGCGAGTGGGTACTGCGCGAGGCCTGCCGCCAGGCGGTGCGCTGGCGCGCCATCACCGGCGAGCACTTCCACATGGCGGTGAACCTGTCGGCACGACAGTTCACCCAGCCCGACCTCGCCGGCAGCATCGGCCGCATCCTGGGCGAGACCGGGCTGCCGCCCTCGGCGCTGCTCCTGGAGATCACCGAGAGCGTGACGCTCGGCAACGAGGACGGCAACATGGCGGAGCTGCGCAAGCTGCGCGGCCTCGGCATCCGCCTGGCGCTGGATGACTTCGGCACCGGCAACTCCTCGCTTGGCTACCTGAAGCGCTTCCCCATCGAGGTGCTCAAGCTCGACCAGAGCTTCGTGCGCGACGTGGCGCACAACCCGCAGGACGCGGCGGTGGCGCGCGCCACCATACGCCTCGCCAACACCCTGGGCCTGCACGTGGTGGCCGAGGGCGTGGAGAACGAGGCCCAGCTCGCCTGGCTGCAGGGCGAGAGCTGCGCGTTCATCCAGGGTTACCTGCTCAGCGAGCCCCTGGACGGCGACGCCTGCGAGCAGCTGCTGAACCGCGGCATGCGCGCCGCGTTCGTGAACGCGACCAAATCCCTGAACTGACGGGGCCTGCGGCCCCTTTCTGCTAACATCGGGACTCGTCCCCGGCGCGGTCCCGCATGGAACTCCTGCTCCGATACCTGTCCGACTACGGCTACCCGACCCTGTTCCTGGTGGTACTGCTGGAGAGCTTCGGCATCCCCGGCCCCGGCCAGGCGCTGCTCATCGCCGCCGCGCTGCTGGCGGCCCACGGCAAGCTCAACATCGTGGCGGTGCTCGTCACCGCCGTCACCGCCACCACGCTCGGCGGCTGCATCGGCTACTGGATCGGCACCCGCGGCGGGCGGCGCCTGATCCTGCGCTTCGGCCGCTACGTCCGGATCGGCGAGCCGGAACTGCTGAAGCTGGAGCGCTCCTTCGACCGCTACGGTTTCTGGTTCGTGCTGACCGCGCGCTTCTTCGAGGTGCTGCGCCAGATCCAGGGCATCGTCGCCGGCATCGTGGAGATGCCGTTCCGCCGCTTCTTCGCGGCGAACCTCTTGGGCGGCCTGCTGTGGTCCTGCACCTGGGGACTCGGCAGCTGGCGCCTGGGCCGCCAGATCCAGAGCTACGACGACCTCACCGAGAAGGCCGGCATCCTGTTCGTGGCGATGCTGCTCTTGGTGCTGCTGGTGCTGCTCGGCATGTACCTCAAGCACCGCTGGAAGAACCAGGGCCGCGGCTGAGACGGTGCGGCCCCGGGGGTTCCGGGCTATACTTTGCGAAAACGTACTCCAGGGGTTTTCATCATGAAAAGAGTCCTGTTCCTGTCGCTTCTCATCGCGCTCGCCGCCTGCGGCAAGACCCCCGACAAGGTGGTGGCGGTGGACGCCAGCCAGAGCGCCGACGTGCAGGCCCTGGTGAAGGACGCCACCAAGCAGCTGGTCACCGCCTGCACCGGCCTCAACCAGTATTCCTACGATCTGCTGAAGAAGACCTGGACCGCGTCGGTCGCCAACAACGCCGGCAACTCCTTCAACTACCGCACCGAGAAGTGGGGCTGGAACAAGTGGGTGGAGATACAGGTGCAGGTCTCGCCCAAGGCCAAGGACCTGCCTAAGGAGTGGGAAGCCCAGGGCAAGATTCTGGTGTATGACCTGGGCGGCGGGAAGACCCCCGGCATCGCGAGCCGCGACAAGCTCTCGCAGCGCATGTGCGGCAGCATGGCGATCAGCAACGACCCCGAGGACCCGTACTCCTACCTCGGCTGGCCGGACCTCGTCAGCCTCGACAAGTTGCCGTAAGCGGCCTGTCGCATGGTCAAAGAAAGCCGAAGGGACGACCCTTCGGCTTCTTACTTTTGGGCTGCCGCGTTAACCTATGCCCATGAACGAGACCCCCGCCAAGGCCAAGTCCGTCCGCCGCCTGCTCTCCTCCGGCATCCCGGGGGCGGACTACGGCGTGTTCCTGCTGGCCACCCCGGTGATCGGGGCCATCGGCATCCTGATCACCGCTTTCGCCAGCTACTCCCTCACGGGTTTCATATGGCTGGTGGCGCTCACCTTCGTCGTCACCGCCATCATGGCGGTGCTGGAGATCGTGCAGGCTCCGGCAGCCTGGGACCCGGATCCGCCGACCCAGGCCATCGCCCGCTGGGCCGCGCTCCTCACCTTCGCCTGGCCCGCGGGTTATCCGCTCTATCTCAAGGAGCGCAAGCGCTGGAAGCTGGATGACTGGATGAAGGCCGCGCTGGCGGTGGATGCATTGTTCGTGGCGGCGGCGGTGGCCGGCGCCGTGGTGACGGTCACGGGCTACGCCAAGGCGCCGCCCAGCGCCGAGCAGAAGGAAGTGGAACCGGCGCTGCTCACCTCCGACCCGCACTGGATCCCGGATCCGGACGACATCTACATCGTGAAGACCGGGCACCTGGACAACTGCCCGCGCCGCACCCTCGACCAGGAGGTGAGCGGATACTTCGAGTCGCCGCGCTGGGAGGCCGGCGCCACCAGCGACGGCACAGACTTCGTGAACGTGAGCGGCATCCTCACCTACCAGGACCGGCCGGCGGTGGCGGTGCTGCAGTTCGTGATGTACAAGGACAAGAGCGGCTTCAGGCCCCATCTCTTCACCATCAACGGCGTGCCGCAGCCGCTGTACGTCACGGCGTTTACCCTCGCACAGATGTGCGAGATGTAACGCGCCTGCACCGCGCTCACGCGGTGATGCCGACGTCCAACCGATCAGGGATTACTTGATGTTGCTGGCCAGGAGCTTCCTGGCTTCGCGCATGCGCCGCTTGATGTTGGCGAGGTAGGCGTCCTTCGCCACGTCCGCCTTGGCCATGATGCGCGCGTGGTAGGGACCCCGGTTGTAGCAGATCACGCTGCGGTCCCAGTCCGGCATCGCCTGCATGCAGTAGGCGAGGTAGCGGGCAGCGATGCGGATGTTGAAGGCGTCGTCGTGCTGCAGCTTCTTGGCCGCCACCGGCTTGCCGTTCATGAGCAGCGCGGTCTGCTGGCGCACCTGGCCGCAGCCATAGGAATGCTTGTCCAGGCCCTTCTTGTGGTGGCACAGGCTGGACTCCTGGGCGAGCACCGCGGTCAGGGTATGGGGGAAGTCGTACTCATCCGGCAGCGGATCGGCGTAATAGCTGGTGCCCACCACGGAGGCGTAGAGCAGCGCCCAGTTCTGCTGGCGCGTGAGGCCGTTGCCGGCCTCGGCCGTGGAGGCCGACAGCAGTCCAGCCAGCCCGAAGGCCGCGATCAAGGTGCGCATCCCGCTCAAATCCATCTCCTGCCCTACAGTTTGAAACGCATTACCGGCGTTTCAGGTGACATATTTTACCCGGTCATTATTTGGTCACACAACCCGCCGGCGCCGCCGCCACAGCCTGTATAACAAGTAGCCGATGCCCGCCAGGACCAGTATCGCCGCCGCCCCCATCGCCTCCAGCATGTGGATGGAGTTCACGATGAAGAAGCCGTCCCGGCTGGACTGGAAGCCGTTGAAGCCTTCCAGGGCCGCCGGCAGCGCCATGATCTCGGCCTTGCCGAGCTGCAGCGCATGCTCGTCCGGGTGGTGGGTCGACTGCCAGTCGTAAAGGTTCCCGCCGCGGTCTTCTTCTATGTGGCCGCCGAGCACGTAGCTCACCGGCCTGTCCCGCACGAAATCCGCCACCCGCCGCGCGCTCGCGCGGTATGCGTCAATATCGTCAACTAAGAGTCGTGCCGCCATCAGGAAATCCCCCGAAAACAGCAGGCCGGTTTCCCGGTCGTAGAAGATGAGATGCGTGGGGTTGTGTCCCGGCGCCGGCAGCACGTCCACCGTGCGCGCGCCGAGGTCGAGTTCCGCGGTCCCTTGCGGCCATTCGCCGAAGCCGAAGAACTTCCGCACGCTGTCGAGGTGCGCGTCCACCAGCGTGACGCCGGGGAGGTGGTCGAACTGCGGATCGCCGGCGCGGTGGTCGAGGTGGGTATGGCTGTGCACGACCGTGAGCGGCAAGCGCTTGCCTTCCACGAGGGGCAGGAGCGCCAGCACCGTGTCCTTCAAGGGCATGAGCCTGGGGTCGGCCACGTCGCCGGTGTCGATGAGCAGCGCCTGCCTGTCACCGATCAGGAGATAGATGAAAGGCGCTTCCCAAGTGGAACAGAGGTCCTCACGCAATATGTAAGTGCGCGGGTCGTAGCGGTAGACCTCCAGGGGCGGATGGCTTCCGGCCTTGCAATCCTCCGCACCCGCATCCCAATGGGCATCGAGGGCCGGGACCTTCTTCTCATCCGCGGCCGCAGGGAAGGCTATGCCGGCGAGCATCAGCACGAGCAAAAGGCTTCGCATGGTGTCCCCTTGAGACGATTTCAGCGCAGCTGGCTGTCCTTGCTGCCGCGACGATTGTAGAGGCTGTGCTGCTTCATTTCCTTGTCCGCCTCGGTCTGGCAGGCGACACACAGGCGTACGCCGGGCAGCGCCTGGCGGCGCGCTTCGGGGATCTCCGCGCCGCACTCCTCGCAGTTCTTCAGGCTCGGGCCCTTGGGCAGGTGCCTGCGCGCGGCCTTCACCGCGTCGTCGATGCTGGCATCGATCTGCTCCTGCACCGCGCCGTCTTTCGCCCAACCTGTGGCCATGTCCGCTCCTCACTACACCGCGTCATTATGCGCCCTATGTAATATTGGGCCAAAATCCCCAATCTCCAGTCAGGCACCGGCGCAACAGCGTGCCGCGGCCGGGGTGAAGGCCCTGCTGATATGCTTTGCACCGCCACGCCGGTGCGCGTGGGCCAGGGGAATTTCCAGGTGAAAGGGGGACTCATGAAGGTCTACAACGCCGTCGGATACGCGCTCATCCTCGCCTATGCTCTGGGCTGCCTGTATCTCGCGCCGCCGCATCTCGGCCCCTGGGCCGGCTTGGGGATAGGCGCAGCTTACTTCCTGGTCTGCTGGTTCATGGGCGGGCTCTACCTGTCTTCCGTGATCCACATGGGGATCGCCCACCGGGCACTCGACTATCAGGAATGGTTCGTCAAGGCGCTCACTGTGGTTAACAACACTTTCGGGGTCTACATCGATCCTATCAGCTGGGTGAACCGGCACCGGCTGCACCACAAGTTCGCCGACCATGCCGGCGATCCCAACAAGCTCGCCTCCGACGGGTTCTGGCGCACCCTGTATCTCTGCCTGCTGCCTTACAAGTGCGAAGCGAACATGGCGACCGACGCCATCTTCGGCTCCTGGCCGTTCCGGCTGGTCTCGAACCCCGTGTTCATGGTGGCAGCCCAGGCCTTCAACTTCTGGCTGCTGTGGCTGCTGGTGGGCGACTGGCGCTTCGCCGCCGCGATGTGGGTGGTGTTCCGCATCTGGGCGCTCTGGATCAACATGATCCAGAACTACTGGACCCATGAGCGCAGGTTCGGCTACCGGCGCTACGACGACGCGGACAACGCCATGAACATCGGCGAGTGGCTGCCGGTCACCGCCACCTTCAGCGCCTGCCTGCAGAACAACCACCACCATTCCCCCGGCCTCTTGCGCCTGAGCCACGATGAGTCGGAGTACGACTTCGGGTTCATGACCGTCAAGGCCATGAAGGCCTTGGGTCTGGTGCGGGCGACGCCCAAGGGCGCGACGCTGCCCAACGATGTGCCGCTGGAGTCCCTGGGCTTCTAGCGCCGTTTCCTGCGGGTGAAGGGGTACCAGGTCTGCCTCCAGAAGCCGGCCGGGATCGGCTCGTTGGAGAGACCGTAGGTGTGCGGCCAGATGTCCGCCGGATAGTAGTAGGTGCCGAACAGCCGGTCGATCCACGGGAAGTGGATGGCGAAGTTCTTGTCGATCGCCTCCTTTTGGGAGGTGTGGTGCCAGTGGTGGAACCTCGGGAAGATGAGGTAGGGCTCCAGCCACTTGATGCTCGGGCCGAAGTTCGTGTGCGCCCAGGTGGCATGGATGGTGACGAACAGCAGGTAGGCCACGATGATGCCCTGGGAGAACATGAACATCATCGGGATGAGCATCAGCCCCCGGATAAGCAGGTCGTCCACCAGGTGGGCCCGTGAACCCGCGATCCAGTCCAGCGCCTTGGACGAATGGTGCACGGCGTGGAAGCGCCACAGCCACGGTACCTGGTGCAGGGCCCGGTGGATCCAGTACTCGGCCACGTCCGCCACCAGCACCGCCAGCAGGAACTGCACCAGCCAGGGCAGGCTGCCCGTGGCCGCCAGCAGGCGCGCGTTGCCCAGGAGGCCCGTGAGCTGGGTCGCGGGCAGCAGGATCAGGAACGAGGTGACCCGGATGGGCAGATGGGTGAACAGGAAATACTCCACGTCCAGCAGCCACTCGGGGCGGAACACGCTCTGCTTGGAGTAAGCCGGCCACAGCACCTCGATCGGCGAGAAGATCAGCGTCATCAGCAGGAGGTCGAGCAGGAACCAGTCCAGGCCGATGGCCGGACCGTCGTGCAGCTGCTCGTTGATGGGGACGCTGGCGCCGCCCAGCAGGGTCGCGCCCAAGGCGAACAGCATCCCGGTCAGGCCCAGCAGCTTCTTCCGGCGCAGGAACGCGGAGATGACGCCGAAGGCGATCGCCGCCACGATCACACCCTGGACCAGCATCCGCATGAGCGGCATCGGATAGTGGACGCGCAGGTCGGGAGACGACAGGAGCTGCGGGAAATGCAGGCACACTACCGCGCCGAAGGCGAGCACACCGAAGAAGGTGGACAGGACGCCGCTCCACCAGCCGGTGCCAAAGCCGGTGGGATCTTCGTCACCGAAGATCGCGTTTATCTTCTGTTCCAGCATGGCTACCCCTTCCCGATGGACCCCATCGGGGTGGAAGGAATGTAGCACTAAGCCGGTGAGGACGGGACCGCGCGGCCATGCCCTCCTGGCGCTACTCGGCGGCTTTCTTCACGCCTTCCAGGACCTGCTTCCAGTTGTCCTCGGAGTGCCGCTTCGCCTCCTCGCTGGCATTGTGGTCCTGGGTCAGGGTGAGCAGCGTGCCCTCCCCATCGGGCTTGAGCGAATAGGAGACGGTCTTGTAGTTCTCGGGTTTGTCTGGCGAGCCCTCGAGGCTGCTCCAGAAGCTGTGCACCAGGCGTGCGTTCGGTATGTACTCCAGCACGCGCCCCTTGTCCTCGTAGGACTTGCCCTGCCAAGTGCCCTTGAACGCGATGGGGCTGCCGGGCCTCCAATCAGTCTCGACCTGGGTCCCGAACAGGAACTTCTTGATCTCCTCCGGTTCGGTGAGCGTGGCCCATACCCGGCTGGCGGGCGCATCGATGTGGATGGACGTCTTCACCATGTGGTCTTTCATCTTGCAGACTCCTTACGGCCCTGACACCCACAGGTTCCGCGCATCTACGCCGATTTCCCGGAACTGCCACGCAGAATCGGAGATTCGTGTGACCTGTCGCAGATGTGAAGTATCTTCGCACTGCGGACGGGATTATGGTGCCCAGAGGCCGAGTGAAACCGGGCTGCATCCAACGCAGGTTTTTGACAGCGAATGGGACGGGGCCGAGTTAATGTGGAATCGAAACCAGTCGAAGTGGTTCGATTCCACCTCTGTTTGCAAATCTACAAACGCGAGATGAACTGGGATCTATGGCGGAGATTACTAATGAGATGGTGGCCAGAGGTGGAATCGAACCACCGACACGCGGATTTTCAGTCCGCTGCTCTACCAACTGAGCTACCTGGCCTTTTAGGTCTTTTCCGCCGCTTCTCTGAATCCAGATTGGCCAGAGGGGCGTAATAAAGGCGACGAAGGGCGGGTATTAGACCGACGAAAGCGAGCCGGGTCAAGGGGTTGACGCCCGTTTTGACTTGGCCCGGGGCCGCCACTACCCTGCGGGAGAGACTCGAAAGATGAACAGCCAGGTCCGCCACATGGCCGATCCCGCCCCCGGGACGGCGCCCGAGAGACGCTACGCCGCGGTGCGTGCGCTCACGGAGGACCTGTGCCGCAGCCTCGGTCCAGAGGACATGGCCCTGCAGAGCATGCCGGACGCCAGCCCGGCCAAGTGGCACTTGGCCCACACCAGTTGGTTCTTCGAGACCTTCCTGCTCTCGCCGCGCCGGCCCGGCTACCGGCCGTTCCACCCGGACTTCACCTACCTCTTCAACTCCTATTACCAGAGCGTCGGCGGCATGCACCCGCGGCCCCAGCGCGGCCTGCTGTCGCGTCCCACGGCCGCGGAGGTGCTGGCCTACCGTGCGCACGTGGACCAGCACATGCAGCAGCTCCTGGAGGGCGCGGACGGCGACGCACAGCTCGCGGCATTGCTCGAGCTCGGCCTCAACCATGAACAGCAGCACCAGGAGCTGCTGCTCATGGACGTGAAGCACCTCTTCTCCCTGAACCCGCTGCAGCCCGCCTGGCGGCCGCTGCCGAAGGTAGCGGCGGCGCGGGCCCCCTCGCTCAATTACATCTCCCGGCCTGCGGGCCAGGTGTCCATCGGCCATGCCGGCGAGGGCTTCGCCTTCGACAACGAGACGCCGCGGCATGCCGCGCTGGTGCCGGCTCACGCGCTCGCGAACCGCCCGGTGTCGAACGCCGAATACCGGGACTTCATCCGCGACGGCGGCTACCGCGAGCCCGCGCTGTGGATGTCCGATGGCTGGGCCACGCTGCAGAAGGAAGGCTGGCAGCGGCCGCTCTATTGGCAGGAGGACCTCGCCGCCGAGTTCACCCTCGGCGGCACGCGCGAGATCGCCTGGGATGCGCCGGTGTGCCATCTCAGCTGGTACGAGGCGGACGCCTACGCCCGCTGGGCCGGTGCACGCCTGCCCACCGAAGCCGAATGGGAGAGCCTGGCGGCGGAGCAGCCTCTGGCCGGCAATTTCCTGGACAGCGGCCTCGCGCAGCCGGCACCCGCCGCCGGCGAGGGCGCGCTGCAGATGTACGGCGACGTGTGGGAGTGGACCGCCAGCGCCTACTCGGCCTATCCGGGCTATAGGCCGCCCGCCGGCGCGCTCGGCGAGTACAACGGCAAGTTCATGGCCAACCAGATGGTACTGAGGGGAGGCGCCTGCGTGACGCCCGCCGGCCACCTGCGCCCCAGCTACCGCAACTTCTTCTACCCGCAGCAGCGCTGGCAGTTCGCCGGCCTGCGCCTCGCCAAGGATGCGTGACATGCAGATCTCCCAGGCCCTCTCCATCACCCTCCACGACTACCACCCGCGCCTCGACGAGATGTGCGAGGAAGTGCTGGCGGGCCTGGTGGAGCGGCAGAAGACCCTGCCCTGCAAGTATTTCTACGATGCGCAGGGCTCCAGGCTGTTCGACTCCATCTGCGAGCTGCCGGAGTACTACCTCACCCGCACCGAGCTCGGCATCATGGAGACCCACGTGGGCGCCATGGCGGCGGCCCTGGGCGAACGGGTGCTGCTGGTGGAGCCGGGCAGCGGCAGCAGCGTGAAGACGCGCCTCCTGCTCGAGCACCTCAGGGACCCGGTGGCCTACGTGCCGGTGGACATCTCCCGCGAGCACCTGGTGCAGGCCGCCGACCGGCTGAACCGCCTGTACCCGGTGCTGGAGGTGCTGCCGGTGTGCGCCGACTTCAACCAGGCCTTCCGGCTGCCGGTGCCGCGGCGCGAGGCGGCCCGCAGCGCGGTCTACTTCCCCGGTTCCACGCTCGGCAACTTCGCGCCCGCCGAGGCGGCGGCGCTGCTGCGCCACATGCGCCGGCTCGCCGGTGAGGACGGGGCGCTGCTGGTGGGCGTGGACATGGCCAAGGACCGGGCGGTTCTGGAACGGGCCTACGACGACGCGGCGGGCGTGACCGCCGAGTTCAACCTCAACATCCTCGCGCGCATCAACCGCGAACTGGACGCGGACTTCGACCTCGCGCGCTTCCACCACCGCGCGGTCTACAACGAGAAGGCCGGCTGCATCGAGATGCACCTCGTGAGCAGCACGGCGCAGGCGGTGACGGTGGCGGGCGAGCGCTTCCAGTTCCGGGCCGGCGAGCACATCCTGAGCGAGCGCTCCCACAAGTACACGCCGGAGCGTTTCGCGGCGCTGGCGGCGCAGGCGGGCCTGAAGATCGAGCGGCAGTGGGCCGACGACAGGCGCTACTTCTGCGTGGCGTATCTCACGTCGGTGGAGAGCTAACCGCCGGGCGGCGTATAGCCCTCCAGCTTCGCCGCCTCACCGCCGCCGAAAAAGTACTTCTCCATCTCGGCTTCGAGAAACTTCCTCGACTTGGGGTCGATCACCGAAAGCCGGTACTCGTTGATGAGCATGGTCTGGTGGCGCAGCCATTGCTGCCAGGCAGCTTGCGACACCTGCTCGAAGATGCGCTGGCCGAGCTCACCGGGATAGGGCGGCCGTGGCAACCCCGGTAGCTCCTGCTTCAGCAACACGCACTGCACCATCCGCGTCATCGTCCTCTCCGTGCTAGTCCTGTACCAACGTCTCGAGCAGCCGCTTCACCGGTGCCGCGAGCCCGAGGCGCGGCGTCTCACCCAGGGGATGCCAGCGGCTCCCCTCTTCCCGCACTGCTGCGGCGGCCGGAAGCGCGAGCTCCAAGGGTTCGATGTCCAGGTGGAAGTGGCTGAAAGTGTGGCGCAGCGCCGGGTGTTCACGCACGGAGCGCGGCGGCTTGCCGAAGCGGTCCCGGCACCAGGCCACCACATCCACGTGCGTGTCCACTTGGGGGAAGCCCCACAGGCCGCCCCAGACGCCCGCCGGCGGGCGCCTTTCCAGGAGCACCGCGTCCTGTGCGACGAGCATCAGCATGCGGGTGCGTCTCACCGGGAGCGTCTTGCGCGGTTTCGGGGCCGGGAACTTCGCCTGCCTGCCTAGCCTGCGCGCGGCGCAATCCGCCGCCACCGGGCACTCGCCGCAGCGCGGGCTGCTGCGGGTACAGACGGTGGCGCCGAGGTCCATGATGGCCTGGGTGTAGTCCGCGACCTTGGCTTTCGGGGTATGGCGTTCCGCCAACGCCCAGAGCCTCTCCTCCACCGGCTTCGCGCCGGGCCATCCCGCCACGGCGCCGTGTCGGGCCAGCACGCGCTTCACGTTGCCGTCGAGGATGGGATGCCGCTGGCCCGTCGAGAGCGCGAGGATGGCACCGGCGGTGGAGCGGCCGATGCCCGGCAGTGCCTGCACTGCCTCCATGTCTTTCGGGAAGCGCCCACCGTGCGCATCGCGGATCGCCTGCGCCGCCTTCTGCAGGTTGCGGGCGCGGGCGTAATAGCCGAGGCCGGTCCACAGGTGCAGCACCTCGTCCAGCGGCGCCTCCGCCAGCGTCTGCACGTCCGGGAAACGCTGCATGAAGCGCGTGTAGTAGGGGATGACCGTGGCCACCTGGGTCTGCTGCAGCATGATCTCCGACACCCACACCCGGTAGGGCGTGCGGCGCTTCTGCCAGGGCAAGTCGTGGCGGCCGTGGCGCGCATGCCAGGCGAGCAGCCGCGCGGCGAAGCTGCGTCCGGTGCGGCGCTCAGTCATCCTCGCCTGCCTCGTCCTCATAGTCGTCCATGGACGGCAGATGCGCGCGCTCCCGCGCCAGCCGCTCGACGCCGTCGGCGGAGCGCCGGCCCTCGGCCTTGAGACTGTGGGCCACCAGGGCCGAGCCGATGAGCGGCGGCACCCAGAAGGAAGGCTCCAGCGTGAGTTCCATGCGCATGCGCGTGCCCTTGCCCTCCGCCTCCAGGTGCCAATGGCTCTCGCCCATCTTGAGGTTGCTCTGTTCCGGCAGCACCACCGCGCCGAGGTCCCAGGGCGGGGTACGGCTGAACTTCTGCATCCCCTGGATATGGCGGCAGAGGAACAGCGCGCAGATGCGGCTATCGGTGTACACCAGCGCCGTGTCCGGGTCGAGTTGCTTCACCAGCCGGCTCACGCGGATGCTGGGCGAGATGCGTGTCAGGTGCGCGTAGTCCGTGAGCACCGCGTACACCGCATCCGGCGGCGCGGCCAGGTACAGGTCCGCCTGCACCCGGTAGCGGCCGGCGTCCCGGCTGACCTCGAGGGAGTGGAAATCCACTGCACCCGCCGCCGGCGGCAGCGCCGCGACACCGAGGGCCAGGGCCAGGCACAACTCACGCATCGCCTTGAGGTCTCCGCAGCAGTGCTCCGTGGGAGGAGGACCCGGCGGCGTCCGTGGCTATTCCCCGCCGCTGCTGCTGCCGAGGAGGTCCTGCAGCTTGTCCTTGACCTTGTCCTCGGCCTTCTTCTTGAGGTCGTCGAGCTTGCCCTTGGCGGCCTCGCCCAGGTCCGGTTGCACGCTGAGGTGGCCGAGGGTGCCGCCGATGTGCAGCGGCAGCGTCGCGCCCTTGAGGCCGGAGAGGTCGGTGCCGAGCTTCGGCGTGCCGGTGACGCGGCCCTTGAGGCTGTAGTCCACCGTGAGGTCGGCGAGGCCGAGCTTGCCGGCGCCGGACAGGTTCAGGAACGGCAGTGCGGCGCTGAAGTCCTTGTTGTACATCACCCCCTTGGTGAGGGTGGCGGTACCGTGCAGGTCCGCGAACTCGGTGCGCGGCGGTGCCGGCGGCGGCGGGTTCTGGCCCTTGACCCGTGCGTAGGCGCGGGCGATGGCGTCCCACACGTTCACGCCCTCCAGCGCGCCGTTCTTGATGGCGAAGCTGGCGCGGCCGTTCAGGGTCTGGCGCAACTGCCCCACCAGGCGGCCGGTGCCGCGGGTGGAGCTGGTGAGGTCAATGGTGCCGGAGAGCTTGTCGGTCTTGAACAGGTCCTGCGCCAGGCCCGCCACCTGCACGCCCTTGAGGTTGAGCGTCTCGCTCACGGTCGGGTCCGCCTCCAGGCCGCGCGCGTCCACATGCTTGCGTGCGTCCACCTGGATGTCGCCATCGATGCCGCCGCCGTAGAGCCTGGCGCTGAGCGGCTGCACGTGTGCGAGGCCGTCGTGGCTGCTGATGCCCACGTCCATGTCGGTGGTCTGGACGTTGAGCAGCTTGAAGCTGCCGATGTGCAGGTGGCCGTCCATCTCCAGCGCGCGCAGCGTGCGCAGGGGGATGCCCACCTTGTCCACGTCGACCTCTTCGCGCGGCTTGTCGGGCGTGCCGAGCTGCTGGGGCGGTAGGTAGCGGTCGGCGTCGAGTCTGTCCACGTTGAGGTCGTAGGACATGGCCAGGGTCTTGAAGTCCTTGATCGCGGCGCGGCCGGTGAGGTGGGTGTCGTCGAGCGTGAAGTCGAGGCCGCTCAGGGCGGCGGAGTCAGCGTCCGCCACGAAGCTGAAGCTGCCGAAGGCGTTGCCGAAGGCGTTGCGGTCGCGGGTCTCGGCGACGCCGGCGTGACCCATGGCCTTGAGCGTATCGCGCGGCGAGAAGCGCGCCAGCTTGGCGCTGCCGGTGAAGCCCGCGTCCTTGAGCACATCCTTGCCCTGGGCCTCGAGCTGGAAGCGCATGCCGTAGGCGCCGGCGTCGAGACCGTTGAGCGCGAGGCTGCCCTGCTCCTGGTTGAACGCCAGGTGCTGCCAGCGCAGGACCGCGTCCACCTCGCCGCCGGGCACCGCGTCGCCCTTGGCCTGCATCTCCAGTTTGGCATCGTCCGCCGTATAGAGCTTGCGCTCCAGGTCGGCGGTGGCGGTGCCGCTGAAGTCCACGTGGCCCTGCACCGCCGGGTTGGTGCCGGTGAAGTCGAAACCCGATTCCACCGACAGCGGCTTGGCCGAGGCGAAGGCCCCGAGCTTGAGGGTGAAGTCGCTGATGGTGTACTGCTTGTGCTTCTCGGCGTCGGTCCAGCGCACCTGGCTGTCGGTGACGCTGACGCCGGCCACGCTGAGATCCACGTTGCTCTCTTCCTCGTCCGTGCCGCCGCCCTCGGCGGAGGCGCGGGCCAGGTGCTCGCTGATGTCCTGCCAGTTGTTGTGGCCCTGCGCGTCGTGCTCGAGGTCCAGGTTGAGGCCATCGAGCTTGACCGCGCCCACCTCGACGCGCCGGTGCAGCAGCGGCCAGAAACGCACGTGCACGTCGGTCTCGTTGATGGAGGCGAACGGCACTCCGCCGAAGCCCTTGGCGTTGGACAGCTCCATGGGCCCGATCTGCATGCCGAGCCAGGGGAAGATGGAGAGCTTGATGTCGCCCTGGATGGCGAGTTCGCGGCCGGTCTTCTGCTTGACCAGGCGCGCGATGTCATCCTTGAAGCTGTTGGGGTTGATCAGGAACGGCAGGGCCACCGCCAGCATGATGACCACGAGCACGAGGATTCCCAGAACGATGCCGGTTATCTTCAGTGCTTTCTTCATGGACTTTGGCTGCCTGCCTCTGGCGCGCCGCGGGCGCGACGATGGACGATCCAGACCCCCCTGAAGGGCCTGGATGGTCATGTTATCAGCTTGCCCCTGTAGGGCCTAGCGCGGGGTGGGGGTCGGGGACGGCGTATCCGGACGCGGTCGCGGACTCGCGTGCCGGTCCGCCTCGGCTTCGAGCCGCACGCGGAAGGCGCCGAAGTCCATGGGCCGGCCGGTCAGGTAACCCTGTACCCGGTCGCAGCCGTGCACCTCGAGGAAGTCGCGCTGGGCCTCGTGCTCCACGCCCTCCGCCAGCACTTGCATGCCGAGGTTGTGGGCGAGGCGGATCACGGTGTCGGTGATGGCTGCGTCCGCCGCCGAGTGGGTGACACCGGTCACGAAGGACTTGTCCACCTTGAGCTCATCCACCGGGAAGCGCTTCAGGTAGCTGAGCGAGGAATAGCCTGTGCCGAAGTCGTCAAGCGCGATCTTCACGTTCACCAGCTTGAGGCGCTGCAGGACGCGCTCGGCGTCGGCGGGGTCGCGCATCAGCAGGCTCTCGGTGATCTCCAGGGTGAGGCGCTCAGCGGGCACCGCATGGGCCTTCAGCACCGCCTGGATGCGCTCCGCCAGGTCCGGCTGCATGAACTGGCGGGCCGAGAGGTTCACGGCGATGCGCGGTGGCGCCCAGCCGGCCTGCTGCAGCTCCGTGAAATCACGGCAGACCTGGGTCAGCACCCATTCGCCGATCGGCAGGATGAGGCCGGTCTCCTCCAGGAGCGGGATGAACTCGGCCGGCGAGACCTCGCCTTCCTCCGGGTGGCGCCAGCGCAGGAGGGCCTCGGCCCCGCTCAGGGTGCCACCCACGAGCTCCACTTGCGGCTGGTAGTGCACCTCGAACTCGCCGCGCTCCAGCGCATGCCGGAGTTCCCCGAGCAGCGCCACCCGCCGCGCGGCCGGCGCGTTCATGGCGGCGTCGAAGAACTGGAAGTCGTTACGGCCGCGCTGCTTGGCGCGATGCAGCGCCACGTCGGCGTGCTTGAACAGGGTATCGGCGTCGCCGCCGTCGCGGGGACCGATGGCGACCCCGAGGCTCGCCGTCAGGAACACGTCGCGCCCGTCGACGCCGATCGGCTGGGTGATGTTCTCGAGCAGCGCCTGCACGGTGCTGCGCAGTACACCCTCGTCGTCCTGCCCCTGCAGCACCACGCCGAACTCGTCGCCGCCGACCCGCGCCAGCAGGCCGCCGCCGACGTGCTCACCGAGGCGCGCCGCCACCGCCTGGATGCAGCGGTTGCCGTACTCGTAGCCGAGGGTGTCGTTGATCTGCTTCATGCTGTCGAGGTTGAACAGCAACAGCGCCGCCGTCTCCTGCCGGCCGATGCTGAGCAGCGCGTCATCGAGCCGGTCCAGCAGCAGCGAGCGGTTCGGCAGGCCGGTGAGCCCGTCGTAGTTGGTCATGCGCTCGATGGTGCGATCGGCGTGGTGCTTCTCGATGGCGATGCGCGCGATGTGGGCGAAGCGCTCCATCAGCGCCGCGTCCTGCGGCGCGGGCCGGGCCGGCACGCGCGAGTAGGCGGTGAAGGTGCCGAGCAGCTTGCCGCGCTGGGACAGGATCGGCAGCGCCCAGGCGGCGCGCACGCCGAGCGTGGCGGCGAGGTCGCGCAACTTGGTCCAGTGCGGATCGGTGGCGAGGTCCTCCACCAGCACAGGCTGCTTGCTCCAGGCAGCCACACCGCTGGGGTTGGAGTCGGCAGCGACCGCCACCTCTTTCACCAGCACGGTGTAATCCGGCGGCAGGTTGGGCGCCGCCGCGACTTTCAGCTGGTCGCCGGCCTCGTTGGCGAGCAGCACCGCGTACAGCGTCGGCTGGCGGGAGTGGCGCTCGCACAGGCGGGCCATCTCCTCCAATACGGGATTGAGTCCCTCGTCCGCCGCCATGCGCTCGAACACGCGGCGCTCGCCTTCCAGCAACGCAGGGTCGGCGACCACTTCCCCGACGGAAGAGCCGAAAACTCCTGCGATGGAAAGCGGTCTGTGCTCCATGCAGTACATCCTTGTACCTTGGAGGCGTGGGGGCTCAGGCGCAGAGTCGCTTGAGCAGCGGCATCAGTTCCTGATACAGGTCGGACTTCACCAAATAGGCATCCGCGCCCGCATCCAAGGCCATCTCACGATACTCCGGTTCGGCATGGAAAGACATGACCACCACTTTCGGCGGCGATTTCCGGGACTTGAGCTTGCGGGTGACGGCGGGCCCGTTCATGTCCGGCATGGTGAAGTCCACCAGCACCAGGTCCGGCTCATGTTCTTCGGCGAGCTTGAGCCCGTCTCCGCCGGTATGGGCGCGGCCCACGATCTCGACGCCGTCATAGGTGCGCAGCAAAGTGGTCAGCGCGGCAAGCAACGGCGGATAGTCGTCCACCAGTATCGTGCGCATCGGTCTCTTCTCCCCGGTCTGCATTGCATCCCTCCGGATGCCCCGGAGCCTGCGCGGATCGCGTCCTTGTGCGGGGTCCTTTACTTGGTCGCGCACAGACACTGGGTACGGTGCCAATGTGCGCGTTCCGGAGGGCGGGGGGCATTGGGGCTTCCCTGATTGTGTCTCAGGGATTCCCTGATATGAGGGGCGGCAGGGTCCCGCCCCGCGCGGGGCCGGGGGCCTATTCGGAGGAGATCAGGCCTTTCTTCATGGCGTAGCGGACCAGGCCCACCACGTCGTGGATGTCCAGCCGCTCCATGAGCTGGGCGCGGTGGGTCTCCACGGTCTTCACCGAGAGGTGCAGGGTGTCGGCGATCTCGCGGGTGCCCTTGCCCTCGGCGATGAGCTGCAGGATCTCGCGTTGGCGAGGCGTGAGCAGGTCGAGGCCCGTGGGGCCGCCGCGCAGGAAGTTGTCCACCACCTGGCGCGAGATGGCGGGGCTCAGGTAGAACTGGCCCATCGCCACGGACTTCAGCGCCATCTCGAGTTCGGCGGTGGCGGCATCCTTGAGCAGGTAGCCGGAGGCGCCGGCCTTGAGCGCCTGCGCCACGTATTCCTCGCTGGCGTGCATTGACAGGATGATGATCTTGGTCTGGGGATGGATGTTGTGGATGCGCTCGGCAGACTCGAGGCCGTTCAGCCCCGGCATGGCGATGTCCATGAGCACCATGTCAGGCTGCAGGTCCCGCACCAGGCGCAGCGCCTGGCGTCCGTCGGCGGCCTCCGCCACCACCTCCATCTCCGGGAGGCGTGCGATCAGGGCGGTGAGCCCGGACCGCACCAAGGTGTGGTCATCGGCGATGAGTATGCGCATGGGCCTTCACTCCTTGTATCCCAGCGTTGACAACATAAATCACCGTCCGCCATCCGGCAACGATACTCGTATCTCGGTGCCGTGTCCGGGTGACGATTCCAGGGCCAACTCGCCGCCGGCGAGGCGCACCCGCTCCTGCATGCCCAGCACGCCCAGGCTGGCGCCCGCGAACGCACGCCGGCGCGCCGCGTCCACGTCGAAACCCCGGCCATCGTCCCTGACCGTGAGCATGAGCCGTCCTTCCGCATGCGCGACTGCCACCTGCATCCGGCGGGCGGCCGCATGCTTGAGCGCGTTGGACAGGGCCTCCTGGAACACCCGGAACAGGGTCAGCTCCACCATGCCGTCGAAGCGCGGCATGTCTTCGGGCAGGTCCCACGCCACCTCCAGGCCGCTGCCGCCCGTGCGGGTGCGCACGCACCAGCGCAGCGCCGGCACCAGCCCCAGGTCGTCCAGCACGGAAGGATGCAGGTCCAGGGACATCTGCCGCACCTTCTGCAGCAGGTCGGCGATGATGGCGGCAGTGTCGGTCAGGCGCTGCGCCAGCGGGCCGCCGGCGGCATCCTGCTCCAGGTCGCGCAGGCTGATGCGCGTGGCGGTGAGCGACTGGCCCACTTCATCATGAAGTTCCCTGGCTATCGTCCGCCGCTCGGTCTCCTGGGCCTCCAGCAGCTGTTGCGACATGAGCCGGAGTTCTTCCGCGTAAACGCGCTCGCGCTCCTCCGCCGCTCGCCGCTCGGTGATGTCTATGATCGAGGCCAGCACGAAGCGGCCCTGTGAGTTGACGATGGGGTTGAGGCCGATCTCCACCGGCACCTCGCGCCCGTCCTTGCGCACGCCGTACAGGTCGCGGCCGATGCCCATGGCGCGCATCTGCGGTGCGGCGTTGTAGGCTTCGCGCTGCGCGGGGTGATCCCGGCGGTAACGCAAGGGCACCAGCATCTCCACCGGTTTCCCGACCAGCTCCGGCACGGCATAGCCGAACAGCTTCTCGGCCTGCGGATTGGCGAGCACGATGGCGCCGCCCTCGTCCACCATGATCATGGCGTTGGGGGCGCCCTCCACCATGGCGCGGAAGCGCAGCTCCGATTCCATGCGCTCGCTCACGTCCTGGACCGTGCTCTGGAGGTTGCCGTCAGGCAACCGGCGGGCGCTGACTTCCACGTGCACGACCCGTCCGTCCTTGCGGCACATGCGCTTGTGCAGGTGCAGGTGCCTGCCGGGCCCCAGCTCCTCCACCCGGTCGACGGTGCCGGTATCCCCGGGATGCACGATGTCCCGCATGTTGAGGCGCAGGAGCTCCTCGCGGGAATAGTCCAGCATGCGGCAGAGGGTATCGTTCACGAACAGCAGCTGGCCCTCTGGCGCGCGCACCAGGATGCCTTCCAGGGCCTGGTCCACCAGCTCGATGTAGCGCCGCTCGCTCTCCTGGCGCGCCTTCTCGGCCAGCTTGCGCGCGCTCACGTCCAGCAGCACCGACTGCAGGTTGCCGTCCGGCAGGCGCTGGGTGACGTACTCCACCTCGCGCAGGGCGCCGCCCTTGCACTTCATGAGGGTCTCGATGCGTGTCGATTGACCCGGCTCCAGCCGCGCGACCTTCTCCAGCACCGTCTGGTCCACGACCATGTCGCGGGCCTTGAGCTTGAGCAGCTCCTCGCGGCTGTAGCCAGTCATGCGGCAATACGCCTCATTCACCAGCAGCAGCTGGCCTTCGGAGTTGCGCACCACGAAACCGTTGATGGCCTGTTCCACCAGCCGGGTGTAGCGCTGCTCGCTCTGAAGCCGCGCAGCGGACTCTTGCGCGACCGAGCGGCGCAGCAGGAGCAGCGTAGCCAGTGCAACGGCGAGCCAGGAGGCGAGGAGAACGAGGGCGATGGCGGGTGGGAGCCAATGGGCGGCATAGGCGGCGAGAGTGAAGACAGCCGCCACCGCCAGCACGCCGGCGGCCTGCATGTGCACGTTACTGGACCACCTGTTTGGCGACGGCTCCACGCCTACTCCCTGAAGACCACGCCCCGACGCGGCCTGCCTCAAGGATAACTGGAAATCGATGGGCGGCGAGGGCGAGGCAGGGGCGAGAAGCGGAGCTTCGAGCGGGCACGCAAGGATGCGTGCCCTGGAAGGCGCGCCAGGGAAGGCTCGGTGGACCTTTAGAAAAGGGTTGGAGCGGGTGATGGGAATCGAACCCACGTTATCTGGTTGGGAACCAGGAGTTCTACCATTGAACTACACCCGCGCGCAGGCCCATTCTAGCGGCGGCCCTGGGGCTGTCAAAGGCCCGCGCCGGGCCTCCACGCGGGTGCGGTAAAATCCCGGGTTGCACCCCCGCGAGCCCGCCCATGCGCCTGCACGTCAACGGCCAGTCCACCGACCACCCCGCCGGCCTCACCGCCAGGGAGCTTCTGGAGCGCATGGAGCTGGCGGGCAAGCGCGTGGCCTTGGAAGTGAACGGCGAGATCGTGCCCCGTAGCGCCCATGCCACCCACGAATTCAAGGATGGCGACACGGTCGAGATCATCCATGCGGTCGGCGGCGGTTGAGCCGCACCATAGATATAGAGACAACAACTCGATGAACACCGCCCACAAACCGGCCCCCTCGGCCGATGATACCTTCGCCGTCGCCGGCAAGGCCTTCCGCTCGCGCCTGCTCATCGGCACCGGCAAGTACAAGGACATGGACGAGACGAGACGCGCGGTTGAGGCCAGCGGCGCCGAGATCGTCACCTTCGCGATACGCCGCACCAACTTCGGCCAGACGCCGGGCGAGCCCAACCTGCTGGAGGTGCTGTCGCCCTCCAAGTACACCTTCCTGCCCAACACCGCCGGCTGCTACACCGCCGAGGACGCGGTGCGCACCTGCCGTCTGGCGCGCGAGCTCCTGGACGGCCACCGGCTGGTGAAGCTGGAAGTCATGGGCGACGAGAAGACCCTGTACCCGGACGTGAGCGAGACGCTCAAGGCCGCCGAGGTGCTGGTGAAGGAAGGTTTCGAGGTGATGGTCTACACCAGCGACGACCCGCTGGTGGCGAAGAAGCTGGAAGACCTGGGATGCGTGGCGGTGATGCCGCTGGGCGCGCCCATCGGCTCGGGCCTCGGTATCCGCAACCCCTACAACATCCTCACCATCGTGGAGCAGTGCAAGGTACCGGTGCTGGTGGACGCGGGCGTGGGCACGGCCTCTGATGCCGCCATCGCCATGGAGCTCGGCTGCGACGGCGTGCTGATGAACACCGCGGTGGCGCTGGCCAAGGATCCCATCCTCATGGCCTCAGCCATGAAGAAGGCCATCGAGGCGGGCCGCGAGGCCTATCTCGCCGGCCGCATCCCCAGGAAACGCTTCGCTTCCGCCTCCTCGCCTGTCGACGGCCTGTTCTTCTAATAATGAGTGAGATGCCTGTCATGCGCCGAGTACGGAGTTTCGTACTCCGGCAAGGCCGCATGACCCACGGCCAGGAGCGTGCATTAACGGAGCTCCTGCCCCGCTTCGAGGTTCCGGCAGGCCCCGTGGATTTCCGGGCGCTGTTCGGCCGCGACGCGAAGCGCACCCTCGAGATCGGTTTCGGCGATGGGCACAACCTCGTGGAGCTGGCGCGCCGCCATCCGGAGCAGGATTTCCTGGGTTGTGAGGTGCACCGCCCCGGCGTCGGCCGACTGCTGCTCAGCATCGAGGAGCTCGGCCTCGCCAACCTGCGGGTCTACCCGGACGATGCCCTGCCTTTCCTCAAGGAGCGGGTACCCGACGCGAGCCTCGACACGCTCCTCATCTACTTCCCGGATCCCTGGCCCAAGAAGCGCCATCACAAGCGCCGCCTCATCCAGCCGGACACGGCGGAACTCTTTGCGCACAAACTGAAACGGGATGGGACGCTGCATCTCGCCACCGATTGGGAGGACTACGCCCGCCACGCGCTGGAGGTGCTGAATGCCTCCCCCGCCTTCGAGAACCGCGACCCGCAGGGCGGGTGCGTGCCGCGCCCGGCAGAGCGGCCGCAGACCAAGTTCGAGCGGCGGGGCTTGAGGCTCGGCCACGCGGTGTACGACCTCGTCTTCGCGCGCCGCTGACACCTATTGCGGCCCTGCGGGGCATCTTCTAGGCTGATGCTCCTTCGTTGTGGGGTGACGAGCATGTCCGAGACGCGGGCCGGCCGCCTTGACGGCCTCGCCGGCTGGACCGGCCGGCGCACCCTGTCGGTCGGCAGCTACCTGCTCGAGCTCACCCTGTTCGTGCTGCAGGCCTTCCGCGAGTGGGCGCAGCGCCGGCAGGTGTTCAACCGCGCCACGCTGCAGACGCTCTACGGCCAGATCATCTTCACCGGCGTCGACGCGCTGCCGCTGGTCAGCTTCCTGGGCCTGGCGGTGGGTCTCTCCATCACCTCGCAGATGCTCAAGCTCGCCACCGCGCTCGGCAACGAGGCCGACGTGGCGGCGCTGCTCACCCGCATCGTGGGCATGGAGCTTTCCTCCATCCTCACTGCGATCGTGCTCATCGGCCGTTCCGGCTCGGCCATCGCGGTGGATCTGGGTTCCATGAAGCTGCGCGGCGAGGTTGAGGGCCTCGAGCTCCTCGGCATCAACGTCAACGAATTCTTCGTGGCGCCGCGCATCATCGGCGCCGGCATCGCCCAGTTCACCCTGGCGGTGTACTTCGCGGTGATCGCGCTGTTCGG
>DATAHN010000004.1:0-16206 GCA_036263155.1 Gammaproteobacteria bacterium
CCTGTCCGCCATGCTCGGCATAGACCACGGCAGTCTGGAGGCCGCCGCGCTCGGCCGCGATTTCTTCAGCCAGACGGTTCTGCAGATGGTGTTCCTGGCCTTCTTCGGCCCTTTCATCTATTCGATCCTGTTCCTCTATTACCACGATCTGAAGCTGCGCAAGCAGCAGCGCTGAGCACCATGACGGGCTACCGCATGCGCGAGGTGCTGGCGGAAAGTGGACGCCTGTTCCTTGCCGGATTGCCTACGGTTTTCCCATGGGTACTGGCGGCGGAGTTGGTGCAGGCCCTGCCTCTCGCCAACACCGGAGGCAACCTGCTCACCATGGACCTCTCGCTCCTCGGCCGCCCGGACTACCTGGCACGAAGCCTGCTCGTAGGCGCCGCCCAAGCGGTGCTCTATTCGGCGGCAGTGATCCGCCTCGCGGCACTGGCCGGTGAGCCGATACCAGGCAAGCCGGGCTGGAATGCCGCGCGTGCCATGCCATCGGTGCTAATCGGCTACATCGCCTATGAACTGGTAGTGGTCATCGGTCTAGTGTTGACCTTCGCCGTGTTCATGATCGGCCTGTTCGTCGGCGGGCCGCTGTTCGGGCTGGTGCTCTGCGTGTTGCCGCTGGCGCCCACGGCGGCGGTGAGCACGGCGCTGGCGCTGTTCATCTTCCCGGCGGTGCTGGAGCGGCGCGGACCCTTCGCCTCCCTTGGGGAAAGCTCGCGCCTTGCCAAGACCCATTGGGGCAAGGTGACGCTGGTGATCTCCGTGCCGGTGCTGGCACTGCTGGCGGCCTGGTGCGTGCAGAATGGTCCGGAGATAGCGCGCACGGTCCATTCCTATCTCGACCTGCTGTCGCAGCATGCGGAAGAAGGCTTGAGCGTCGGGGATTTGGAGAGCCTGCAGGGGGTGCTGGAGAGCCAGACTGGCGCGGCGCACGCCGGGGGGTGGCGGCTGGGAGGGATAGCGCTGGGAGCCTTCGCCTGGTGGTACACGCTGGCGGTCTGCTACGCGCAGTACCGTGACCTCAAGCGCTCAGCCTAGCCTCAGTTCGCGGCCATGGCCGCGAGCTCTTCCGCCTGATACTCGTTCATGAGCGGCAGGATCACCTCGTCCAGGTGGCCCTGCATCACGTCGTCCAGCTTATAGAGCGTGAGCTCGATGCGGTGGTCCGTGACTCGCCCCTGGGGGAAGTTATAGGTGCGGATGCGCTCCGAGCGGTCGCCGCTGCCTACCTGCAGCTTGCGGGACTGGGCCTGGGCCGCCTGCTGCTTCTCACGCTCGGCGGAGAGGAGGCGCGCCTTCAGCAGCGACATGGCTCGGGCCCGGTTCTTGTGCTGGGAGCGCTCGTCCTGGCATTCCACAACGATGCCGGAGGGCAGGTGGGTGATGCGGATGGCCGAGTCGGTCTTGTTCACGTGCTGGCCGCCAGCCCCGGAGGCACGGAAGGTGTCCACCTTGAGTTCCGCCGGGTTGATCTCGATGGCTTCCACTTCCTCCACCTCCGGCAGGATCGCGACGGTGACTGCCGAGGTGTGGATGCGGCCCTGGGACTCGGTCTCGGGCACCCGCTGCACCCGATGGGTGCCTGACTCGAACTTGAAGCGGGAGTAGGCGCCCTGGCCCACCACCCGGGTGATGACTTCCTTGTAGCCGCCGTGCTCGCCGGGGCTCTCGCTCAGGATCTCCACCTTCCAGCCCTGTTCCTCGGCGTAGCGGCTGTACATGCGCAGGAGGTCGCCGGCGAAGATGGCGGCCTCATCGCCGCCCGTGCCGGCGCGGATCTCCAAGAAGATGTTGCTCTCGTCGTGGGGGTCCTTGGGCAGCAACAGCTTGAGCAGCTCGGGCTCCAGCGCTTCCAGGCGGATCGCGGCGGCTTTGCGCTCGTCCTCGGCCAGGGAACGCATGCCGGGGTCATTGTCTTTGCCCATCTCGTCTGCGGCGACGAGGTCCGCTTCGGCCTTCAGGAAGACGCGGAACTTCTGCGCCAGGGGCTCGAGGCGCGCATATTCCTGGGACAGTTCCCGGAAGCGGTTGGAGTCACTGGCGGCGGCGGGCTGGGACAGCAGCGCAGCCACTTCCTCGTGGCGGGCGGCCAGGCGTTCCAGCTTGCGGCGGATGGAGTCTTTCACGGCGCGATTATATAGGTGTGGCGCCGCCGCTCAGGCGTCGTCGTCCTTGCGGTCCAGGCCGAACAGCGCGTGGATGTCGCGGATGAGCTGCTCGCGCCCCTCGTGGGCGGCCTGGCGCAGCTGCGCGGTGGGTGCGTGCATCAAGCGGTTGCTCAGGGTGTCCGCCAGGAACCGCAACACCTCTTCCGGCGGCTCGCCGTGGGCGAGGCGCTGTCGCGCCTGCTCCAGGGTCTGGTCGCGGATGTCAGCGGCGTGCTCGCGCAGGGCGCGGATCGCCGGCACCGCGTCCAGGCCGCGCAGCTGCTCGTTGAAGCGCGCCACCTGGGACTGCACGATCAGCTCCGCCTCCTGGGCCGCCACGCGCCGCGACTTCAGGTTCTCCTCCACCACCTTGTGCAGGTCGTCGATGGTGAAGAGGTAGACATCTTCCATACCAGCCACGTCCGAGGCCACGTCGCGAGGCACAGCGATGTCCACGATCAGCAGGGGGCGGTGCTTGCGGCCGCGGAAGGCGGCCTCCACGTCGCGCTTGTGCAGGATCGGCTCGGGACTGCCGGTGGAGGCGATCACGATGTCCGCCTCTCCCAGGTGCGCGGCGATCTCGTCCAGGCCGATGGCATAGGCGTTGAACTGGGCGGCCAGCTCGTGGGCGCGGCTCACGGTGCGGTTCGCGATGACCATGCGCCGTACTCCCTGCTCGTGCAGGTGGCGGGCGGCGAGCTCGATGGTCTCGCCGGCGCCGATCAGCAGCACGGTGAGCGACTCGAAGCGGGAGAACACCTGGCGCGCCAGGCGCACCGCGGCGTAGGCCACCGATACCGGGTTCTCGCCGATGTGGGTGTCGGTGCGCACCTGCTTGGCCACCGCGAAGGCGAACTGGAACAGGCGGTGCAGGCGCTGTCCGGCTGCGCCGCCGGCCTCGGCGGAGCGGGCCAGCTCATAGGCATCCTTGATCTGGCCGAGGATCTGCGGCTCGCCCAGGATCTGCGAGTCGAGCCCGCAGGCGACCCGGAACAGATGCTGCACCGCAGCGTCGCCCGCGTGGAGGTAGAAGCGCTCGCGTACCCCGGGATCCTCGGCACTGCGCTCGCGGCTCAGCCACTCGGCCAGAGCCTCGCCGTCGCCCTCGCCGAGATCGGCATAGAGCTCGGTGCGGTTGCAGGTGGAGAGGATGATCGCTTCCCGCACCCCCGGCAGGGTGGTGAGCGCGCGCAGGCTGGCCGGGATCTGCTCCGGCGTGAAGCTCAGGCGCTCACGGACGGCGACCGGAGCGGTGAGATGGCTGATTCCGAGGGTGAGGAACGGCATGGGGGACCCGGGTGTGGCAGGGAATTTTCCGGTAAATACCCCGGCATGACAAGCCACACGGCGCGGCGCGGGCGAATCGGATATAGTCGAAGCCTCGTAGTCCACCGCCTTCCCGCATGACGCCGCGCGCCCTCATCTGCTGCCTTTGCCTGCTGTCGCTTGCCGGCTGCGCCGCCGCGCCCAGGCCGGTACCTGCGGCCGCGAGTGCGCCGCAGCCATTCAGGGACATCGACCAGGAGATCGCCTACCGCGTGTTCATGGGCGAGCTCGCGCAGCAGCGCGGTATGCGGGGGGATGCGGTGGAGCAGTACATGGCCGCAGCGCGGCTGTCACAGGATCCGACCCTCGCGTCGCATAGCGCGTTGCTCGCCTATGGCGATGGCGACCTAAGGCAGGCGCTGGAGGCGGCGCAGCGCTGGCGCAAACTCGCACCTCAGAGCAATGACGCGGTGCATCTCGCGGCGGTGGTGGAGGCGCGCAGCGGCGATGCCGAGGCGGCGGCGCGCGACTTCGAGATGCTGGTGGAATCGGGCGCCGATGGCGGTTACATGACCGCGGCACACCTCCTGGAGCAGGAGGCAGACGCGGCCCATGGCCTGCCGGTGCTGCAGGCGATCACCGCCTATGCGCCCAAGTCCGCCGACGCGCACTATGCGCTGGCGCATATCGCCATGAACTACAAGGATTATGGGTTGGCAGAGCGCGAGGCACGCGCGACTCTGGCGCTGGACCCCCACGGCGATGAGCCACTGGTGCTCCTGACCCGTGCGCTGGTGGCGCAGGACCGCGCCGGCGAGGCGCTGCCCATGCTCAAGGCGCGGGTGCGTGCCGCCGGCGATGTGTCGCTGGCGCTCGCCTACGGGGCGCTGCTGGCGGAGGCCAAGCGCGATGCCGAGGCACGGCAGGAGTTCGAGACGATCCTCGCGGCACATCCGAACAACGCCGAGGCGCTCTATACCCTGGGCCTCATGACGCTGCAGGAGAAGGATCTCACGGCGGCGCGGGGCTACTTCACGCGTCTGCTCAAGTCCGGCAAGCGCACCGACGACGCGAGCTATTTCCTCGGCAACGTGGCCGAGGCGGAGAAGCAATACCCCGAGGCCCTCGACTGGTACCACCGGGTACAGGCAGGCGAGCGCTGGCTCGCGGCGCAGGCAGGCATCGGCCGTGCGCTGGTGAAGAGCGGTGCGCCCGGCGCCGCCGGCGAGTTCTTCGACGGCCTGGTGGCGAATGACCCCGATTCCATGGTGAACCTCAGGCTCACGGAAGGACAGGTGTTCAGCGACAGCGGCGTGCCGAAGCAGGCGCTCGCGGTCTATGACGCGGCATTGAGCGTATCGCCCGGCGAGCAGGACCTGCTGTACGCGCGAGCGTTGGCCCTGGAACAGGACGGCGACGCCGCCGCAGCGGAGCACGACCTCGCCTCGATCCTGGCGCAGGCCCCGGATGACGCGGAGGCGCTCAACGCCCTGGGCTACACCCTGACCCTGCACACCACCCGTTACCGCGAAGCCCAGGCTTACATCCAGCGCGCCCTGGTGTTGCAGCCGGACGACCCCGCTTTCCTGGACAGCATGGGCTGGGTGGAACACCGACTTGGGCATGACGGGCTGGCGCTCGACTACCTGCGCAAGGCTTACGCGGGCCAGGCCGACTCCGAGATCGCCGCGCACCTCGTCGAGGTGTTGCTCGCCACCGGCGACGAGCAGGGTGCACGCGCGCTCTGGGTCAAGGCGCGCGAATCCGACCCCGATAGCGCCGCGTTGCGTTCCCTCGCTTCCCGTTTCACCCCATGAGGCATCTCATCCGTGCGGCGTCGCTCGGCGCGACGCTCATCCTCGCGGCTTGCGGCACGCTGCCGGGCCGCGCGCCCACGGGAGCCCCGGATGAAGTTGCCTGGCAGCAGCGCAATGCGCAGCTCGCGGCGCTCCAGGACTGGAGCCTGAGCGGGAAGGTGGGTTTCGCGAACGGCCGTGACAGCGGCAGCGGCGGCCTCGACTGGATCCAGCATGCCGGCATGACCACGCTCGATTTCCACGGCCCCCTGGGGGCCGGCGCCGTGCACATCGAGGGCGGCGCGGACGAGCTGCACGTGCGTACGTCCCGGGGCGACGACTTCATCACCCGTGACCCGGAAGCGGACCTGGGAGCACGTCTGCATCAGCCGCTGCCGGTGCTGAGCCTGCGCTACTGGGTGCTGGGCATGCCGGACCCGCGGGACGGCTTCTCCAAGCTGAGCGATGCCCGCGGCGAGCTCATGAGCCTGGATCAGTCCGGCTGGCACGTGGAGTACCAGGAGTACGCGGACGTATCCGGCTACAGCCTGCCGACGCGCCTCACCCTCACGCGGGGTGAGGTACGCATCAAGATGGTGGTGAGCGACTGGATGCTGCCCGCGGTGGCGCCGTGAACATGGCGCGCGCCTGGCCGGCACCCGCCAAGCTGAACCTGTTCCTGCACATCACCGGCCGGCGCGCCGATGGTTATCATCTGCTGCAGACGGTTTTCCAGTTCCTGGACTACGGCGACAGCCTGGAGTTCGAGCTGCGGGACGACGGACGCATCCTGCGGGCCGAAGGTCCCGCCGGTGTGCCTGAGGAATCGGATCTCACCGTGAAGGCCGCACGGCTCCTCAAGGAGCGTAGCGGCAGCCCCTTGGGGGCAACCATAAAGTTGCGCAAAGTCCTGCCCCTGGAGGCTGGCTTGGGGGGTGGCAGCTCCGATGCCGCCACCACCCTCATGGTATTGGACCGTCTCTGGGACACCCGGCTGGGACCCGCCCGCCTGCAGGCCCTGGGGCTGGAACTGGGCGCGGATGTGCCGGTTTTCATAGGGGGGCAGGCGGCTTGGGCGGAGGGCGTGGGGGAGATCCTGACCCCCATGGAGCTGCCGGAACCCTGGTACCTGGTGATAGATCCCGGTTGCCGGGTATCTACCCGGGAGATATTCCAGGCCCCTGAATTGACACGAAATTCCGCTCCAATCAAAATAGCGCCCCTTCGCTCCGGGGAAACCCGGAACGACTTCGAGCCGGTGGTACGTTCCCGCTATCCCGAGGTGTCCGAAGCGCTGGATTGGCTCGGTTCCCGTGCCAAGGCCCGGCTGACCGGTTCCGGCGCCTGTCTGTTCGCCGACTTCGAGCGGGAAGCGGACGCGCAGCGGGTGCTGGCGGAGATGCCTTCCAAGTGGCGCGGCTTCGTCGCCCGGGGCTGCAACCGCTCACCGCTCCTGGAACGGCTCGCAGCTGATTGAATATTGGGGCGTAGCCAAGCGGTAAGGCAGCGGGTTTTGATCCCGCCACGCCCAGGTTCGAATCCTGGCGCCCCAGCCAAGATTTGAATTGAGACAGATTTTGCGCTGAGACAGGTTGACCACGACGATACGCGAGGGGGCACCGTGGCCGCAGGCAAGATGATGGTGTTCGCGGGGAATGCGAACCCGCAACTGGCGCACAAGATCGCCTCACGCCTGCAGCTGTCCCTCGGCAAGGCCCAGGTCAATCGCTTCAGCGACGGCGAGGTCGCGATCGAGCTGATGGAGAACGTGCGCGGACGCGACGTCTTCATCGTGCAGTCCACCTGCCCGCCCACCAACGACAACCTGATGGAGTTGCTGGTGATGGCGGACGCCCTCAGGCGCGCGAGCGCGGGGCGGGTGACCGCGGTGGTGCCGTACTTCGGCTACGCGCGGCAGGACCGGCGCCAGCGCGCAGCGCGTGTGCCGATCACGGCCAAGCTGGTGGCGAACCTGATGGTGTCCGCCGGCGTAAACCGGGTCCTCACGGTGGACCTGCACGCGGACCAGATCCAGGGATTCTTCGACATCCCTGTGGACAACGTATATGCGTCCCCGGTGCTGCTGGGCGACGTGTGGAAGCAGAAGTTCGACGACCTGATCGTGGTGTCGCCGGACGTGGGTGGCGTGGTGCGCGCCCGGGCGCTGGCCAAGCGCCTCGACGATGCGGACCTGGCGATCATCGACAAGCGCCGTCCGCGTCCGAACGAGGCGCAGGTGATGAACATCATCGGCGAGGTGGCGGGCAAGACCTGCGTCATCGTCGACGACCTGGTGGATACGGCGGGCACGCTCTGCATCGCCGCCAAGGCCCTGAAAGACCAGGGTGCCGCCAAGGTGCTGGCCTACATCACCCACCCGGTGCTGTCGGGCAAGGCGGTCTCCAACATCGAGAACTCGGTGCTGGACGAGCTGGTGGTGACGGACACCATCCCCCTGCGGGGCGGTGCCGAGAACTGCAAGCGCATCCGCCAATTGAGCATCGCGGAGCTGCTGGCAGAGACCATGCGCCGCGTGAGCGACGAGGAGTCGGTCTCCTCGCTGTATGTAGATTGAGTTTTCGTCCAGGCTCAGCCTGGACGTTTTAGGTAGCCGGGTTTTGGTCGCGAAACCGGCGTTTTGCAACTGTAGACGGAGTAAGTGAAATGGCCATCAGCTTCAATCTGAACGCTGAGCTCAGGAGCGATAAGGGGAAAGGTGCGAGCCGCCGCCTGCGTCGCCTGGGCCGCGTTCCGGGAATCCTGTACGGCGCCGGCGAAGGCCCCGTGCAGCTCAGCTTCAATCACAACGAGGTGCAGAACAGTCTCTCGCACGAGGCGTTCTACTCCCACATCCTCAAGATCAAGGTGGGGAGCGAGGAGCACCAGGCGATCATCAAGGACCTGCAGCGGCATCCCGCCAAGCCGGTCATCATGCACGTGGACTTCCTGCGCGTTAAGGACGACATTGAGATCCGCGTGCACGTGCCGCTGCACTTCAAGAACGAGAAGGAAGCCGTGGGCGTCAAGACCCAGGGCGGCGTGGTGTCGCACAACATGATCGAGGTGGAGATCGCGTGCTTGCCGCGCTACCTCCCCGAGTTCATCGAGGTGGACATCCTCACCCTCGAGCTCAACAAGGCGCTGCACCTGTCTGACCTCAAGCTCCCCGAGGGCGTCCGCGTCGTGCAGCTCGCTTACGGCGAGGAGCACAACCTGCCCGTGGTCTCCATCCACCATCCGCGCATCGAGGTGGAGGAAGAGCCCGTGGCTGCCGCGGCTCCGGCGGAAGGCGCAGCGGCGCCGGCCGAAGGCGCTGCCGCTCCTGCGGCGGGTGGCGAGGCGAAGGCGGGCGATGCCAAGGCTCCGGCGGCTGCCGGCGCCAAGGCTCCGGCCGCCGACAAGGGCAAGAAGTAACCAGCGTGCGGCGGCGCCCCTGCGGGGGCGCCGCCCATGCCTTGCATCCTGTCCTGCATGGCAGTCCCCATACAGCTCGTGGTCGGCCTCGGCAATCCCGGGGCCGATTACGTTATGACCCGACACAACGCCGGATGGTGGTTCGTGGATGCGCTGGCGCGTGCCCATGGCGGCACCTTCAGCGCCGAGCGCAAGTTCAGCGGCGACGTGTGCCGGGTGAGCATCGGCGGGCATGATGTGAGGCTCCTTAAGCCCACCACGTTCATGAACCGCAGCGGCCAGGCGGTGAAGGCCCTCTCGTCCTATCTCAAGGTGCCGCCGGAAGGCATCCTGGTGGCCCATGACGACCTGGACCTGCCCTTCGGTACGGTGCGTCTCAAGAAGGGAGGCGGTTCCGGCGGCCACAACGGCCTCAAGGACATCACCGCTCACCTCGGCGAGAACTACATGCGGGCGCGCTTCGGCATCGCGCATCCAAACGGCTCCCGCGACGTGATCGACTACGTGCTGGAGCGGGCCGGGCGCGAGGAGGAGGCTGCCATCATGGAGGCCATCGGCGCCACGGTAGAGGCCATGCCGCAGCTCCTGGACGGCCAGTTCGACAAGGTCACGCAGGCCCTGCACAGCCGCGGGGTGATCCCGCGCAACAAGCGCAACAAACCCGAGGGTGAAGGCGCCACCGGCGCCTGACCCACATCAGAGATATCAGGAAACCATGGGCATCAAATGCGGCATCGTCGGCCTGCCTAACGTCGGCAAGTCGACCCTCTTCAACGCGCTCACCAAGGCCGGCATCGCGGCCGAGAATTATCCCTTCTGCACCATCGACCCCAACGTGGGCGTGGTGGCGGTACCGGATGCGCGTCTGGATGAACTCGCGGGCATCGTGAAACCGCAGAAGCTGGTGCCGGCGGCGGTGGAGTTCGTGGACATCGCGGGCCTGGTGGCCGGCGCCTCCAAGGGCGAGGGTCTCGGCAACCAGTTCCTGTCGCACATCCGCGAGACCGATGCCATCGCCCATGTGGTGCGCTGCTTCGAGAACGCCGATGTGGTGCACGTATCCGGCAAGGTGGACCCGCTCTCGGACATCGAGACCATCAACACCGAGCTCGCGCTCGCGGACCTCGAGGCCGTGAGCCGCGGGGTGGAGCGCAACGCCAAGATCGCCAAGTCCGGCGACAAGGATGCCATCGCCAGGCAGAAGGTGCTGGAGGCCTTGAAGGCCCAACTCGACCAGGCCAAACCGGCCCGCGGCCTCAAGCTCTCCCCGGAGGAGAAGGCTATGGTGCGGGAATTCAACCTCATCACCCTGAAGCCCACCCTCTACGTGGCCAACGTGGACGAGCATGGATTCGAGAACAACCCGCTGTTGGACAAGGTGAAGGCCCTGGCCGCATCGGAGAACAGCGAGATCGTGGCGGTGTGCGCCGCCATGGAGGCGGAGATCGCCCAACTGGAGGACGCAGACAAGGCGGATTTCCTGAAGGACATGGGCCTCACGGAACCGGGCTTGAACCGCGTGATCCGCGCGGCCTACAAGCTGCTGGGGCTGGAGACCTACTTCACCGCCGGCGAGAAGGAAGTGCGGGCCTGGACCGTGCGCAAGGGCGCCACCGCTCCCCAGGCGGCGGGCGTGATCCACACGGATTTCGAGAAGGGCTTCATCCGCGCCGAGGTGGTGGCCTACAAGGACTTCATCGTCCACAAGGGGGAGGCCGGGGCCAAAGAAGCAGGCAAGTGGCGGCTGGAAGGTAAGGAATACATCGTCCATGAAGGCGATGTCATGCACTTCAGATTCAATGTCTGATCCGGGGAATCCGCTTAGTCCTTGACTGGGAAGGGAAAAGAACCGAGAATCTGCGGCCCCGTCGGAAGGTCAAACGGCTACGTAGCTCAGCTGGTTAGAGCGCGGCACTCATAATGCTGAGGTCGGTGGTTCGAGCCCACCCGTAGCCACCATATCTCAACGAAGTAGAAATGCATGGGTTGGTCCAGTAGTTGGCACCGACCTCAGCATTATTCCCAATTGATTTGGTCGGTGGTTCGTCGCTGGCCTTCGCATCCCGCTCCGGCCAGCTGCCCAGGGCAGCCATCCTGGCCGCCCGCGCGAGGCGATGCCTCGCGCCCACCCGTAGCCACCATATCTCAACGAAGTAGAAATGCATGGGTTGGTCCAGTAGTTGGCACCGACCTCAGCATTATTCCCAATTGATTTGGTCGGTGACTTGGTTAGCCATAAAGAAAGGCCCCAGCACCATGAGTGCTGGGGTCTGTGATCGAACAGGACTGTCCGGATTAATCGTCCTTGCCGAACTCGAGGCTGATGAAGAGGCCCAGGCTGCTGCCATCCAGGGTGGGGTAGCCAGGCAGGTCGCGGGGCTTGTAGCGCACGTAGGTATAGCGGGCGCCGAACATCCAGTACTGGTACTGCAGGATCACGCCCGGCGCGCCGTGGTAGCGTACGTCGTCGCCGTGGCCATTCATGTCCAGCTGGGGATTGAAGTGGTAGGTGGCGCCGAAACCGATGTGCTGCCGGCCGGTGTTGTAGATCATCAGCGCTTCCACGGGGAAACGCTTGAAGGTGCGACTGCTCCAGAAGGAGCCGATGCTGGCGAAGGCGTAGCCGCCGGTGAGCTTGACGCTCCAGTCCGAGTCCCGCAGGTCATGCACCACGCCGAAATCACCGTAAAACGCGTCGCCGGCGTGGATGCTCTCGCGGCCGCCCACGAAGAAATGGGCGTCCAGCAGCTTGTCGCCGCCGCGGGTCAGGCCGAAATCCAGCACGGGATGCGTCTCGCCCGTACCCCCGTCCGCCCTGGCCCAGCCCGGCGCCGCCAGGCTTGCCACCACAAGTGCGCCCATCATCAAGCGTTCAAATGCCGACATATCATCCCCTTGTCACCGTGACAGCCAACGGCCAGTTTACGACGGCCTATGGATACTGGGGAAGGTGCGCTAGGAGAGACTCGTGTTCAGACGCCTCAGCGTGCCGCCGGCCGGGCTGTGGAGCAAGCGCCGGGATAGGAAGGTCAGGGACGACAAGACGGCCTGCTGCGTGCGCGGACTGAGGTCGAGGGGTTTCAGAGCCATCTTCATACTCATGTGGAGCGGGAAGTCCCGCTGCATGAGGCCGCGGATCCGTGCCTGGATGTCCCGGTACACCTTGCGATCGAAGCTCGCCCGTGGGTATCGCGCGAGGTAGGCATGCTTGAGCGCGATGCTGCTGTCGCCCACGTCCATCATGCGCAGCCGGCGCAGGATGGCGGCAAGGATACGCAACCGGCCCATGCCTTCGCGTTCCCGGTAATGGAGGAAGAAGCGGTAGAAGTACTTGTAGTGCCGGACCTCGTCTTCGCGGATGAGGCCGGCGAGCAGCTCCAGCACCGGTTCCGGACTCAAGCGGTTCAGGGTGGTGTAGTAGCTGGCGGTGCCCATCTCCACCATGCAGCGGGAGACGGCTTCCAGGCAGTGCGTGGCCTCCAGCCCATCGTCTCGACACTTGGCGGAGAATTCGCTGAAGAACCTGCGGTACACGTCGTGCCAATCGAGGCCTGGCCAGACCACCTGCACGTAGCAGCGCAAGGCCCTGCCATGCTGCAGCTCTTCCGGCTGCCAGCGCTGTTCAAGCCAGGCGGTGACCTGCGGGTCCCCGTCGAAATGTCTCGTCAAGTTGCGTGCGTAGGTGTCGGTGGCGGTCTCGATGAAGGAGGCGGTCACCACGAGGTAGAAAAGGAGTTCGTCGCCTTCTATCGCTTCATGATCCACCTCGTGCCAGGGGATGTCTTCCAGCGTCCAGCGCTGGCGTATGCCTGAAAGTGGGGTGGCCGACGCTAGGGCGGGTAGCACGTGGGTTCCTCGGTCTTCCATAGCACCGCAGGAGCCTCCTCAGGCTTCCTGAAGACAAGACCGCGGCGGGTCACCGCCGCGTATGTTTAGACAGATCAGCCGCAGGGCGGCGGCGGCACGTCCTGCTGGGGCGGGCGCGGCTGCATCGGCTGTTCCGGCGTCATGCGCTCATCCGGGTTGCGCGGCACCACAGGGGCGGTTGCGGAGTGGGGCGTGCGCATGGAGGGCGGACGGGACGCGCTGCCCGGCGGGCAACGCGTGGACCCCGGCGGGACCATGTGCGTGCTCGAGGGCGGTGTCGGAGTGGCGGGTGCGGGGGCCGCCAAGGCGCCCGCCGAGGCCAGGCATAGGAGCAGGGAGGCGGACAGTTTTTTCATGACGATTCACCATTTGCATCCAGTAAGTCACTGTTCAGCATGCGTTTATCAAGTTAGTCCGCATGGGTGGAAGGTTCCGTGCGCTGTTCCACAGTTCAGACGGTAACGGCGCTACGCATCGTGTACGATGGATACAGCATGCGATCGGCGACCGTGCTGAGGGAGAACCATGAAAGCGCTGAGAGTGATTGCGTTAGTGCTGGTGGCGGGCGGACTGTTGGCGCTGGTTTACGGCGGATTCGACTATCCGAAGTCGCATGAAGCCAAACTCGGCCCCGTCGCATTCAACATGAAGACGCAGGAGCACGTGAGCGTGCCTGTGTGGGCAGGAGTGGGCGCGATAGTGGCCGGCGTGTTGCTGCTACTGGTGCCGCGGAAGAAGCGCTGAACATCTTCTGCACCTTATGATTAGTCTTAATGCCGATATATCTGCCGGTAAGATAATCCATTTGCTGTAAGCCGCATGCCCCGTTTATGGTATTTTCCATAAGCGATGAGGTTTCGTGATCTTCTCAGATCATTAGTCTGTTTCCTTCCCGCGACTCCCCCAGCCCATAAATGTACAGAACATTACGTTAGTAGACAGATATATTTTAGGGCTCATCGAATCGGCGGTTGTGCAGCGGTACTCGCTGCACTGCTGGCCTTTTGCCTGCCATCCGAACAGGCATCTGCCGGTACCACCGTAAACCTCTTCGCGAGCTTTGCCGGCAACATCAACTATGTGGTGACGGGCAACACCCTGCGCACTCAACCCAACACCGGCAACCCCTGCCTGGTGGGCAGCACCAGCAACGGCACGGTCTCGGGCATCCCGGCCGGTTCCACCGTATTGGCTGCCTATCTTTACTGGGCAGGGTCAGGCGCCACCGCCGACTACAGCGTCACCCTGGACGGCAATGCCGTGAACGCGGCGTCCGGCCGCCAATACACAGATACCTTCGCGGCAGGCGGCGGCAACAACCTGTCCTTCTTCAGCGGCGCGGCTGACGTCACCGGTGTCGTCACGGGCAACGGTACTTATACCTTCGGCGGCCTGACCGTCACCACCACCGACCAGGGTTTCGTCACCTACTGCAGCAGCGCTGCCGTGCTGGCGGGGTGGAGCTTGGTGGTGATCTACAGCAACCCCAGCGAGAACAACCGGGTCATCAACGTGTTTGAGGGCTTCCAGGCCTTCCGCAACAGCAACATCACCCTGACCCCGAACAACTTCCAGATCCCGAACTCCGGCATCGACGGAAAGTTCTCGGTGATCACCTGGGAAGGCGACCCGGACCTCAATACCGGTGAGGATCTGCAGTTCAACGGCAACGTCCTGACCGATGCCTGCGACGGGGCCAACAACCAGTACAACTCGACCATCAACACCCTGAGTTGTACCGGGACCGCGGCGACAGATCAGATCTACTATGGTGTTGACCTGGACACTTTCAACATCGGCAGCTATCTGACCGCCGGCAATACCAGCGCCACTACCTATTATCAGGCAGGTGGCGACCTGGTGTACCTCTCGGCCCAGATCGTGAGCGTCGCCAATACGCCGGTGTCGGATCTCTCCATCACAAAGACTGATGGCGCCAGCAGTGTCAATGCGGGCAGCAACACTACCTATACGCTGACCGTGACCAACAATGGTCCAGCTGTCACCGCCGGCACCACCACTGTGACGGACGTGCTGCCTACGGGCGAGAGCTTCGTCTCCGCTAGCGGCGCTGGCTGGACCTGCAATAACGCCAGCGGCACGGTAACCTGCACTCGCAGCGACTCCATCGCCAGCGGATCCAGTTACCCGGCCATCAGCCTCACCGTGACCGTCGGCAGCACCGCGGCTAGCCCAGTCGCCAACACCGCCTCCGTGAGCGGGGGAAATTTCGACAACATCTCTGGTAACAATAGCGCGACGGATTCCGACACGGTGACCTATCCGCCGGATGATCTGGCCATCAGCAAGACCGCGGTGGGGACCTTCACCGCCGGCACGCCGGTGAGCTACACGATCACCGTGGCCAACAACGGTCCCATCGCCATCCCCAGCGGCTCTACGACGACCGTCAGCGATACGCTGCCGGCCACACTGACCTACATCTCCGCCACTGGGACCGGCTGGACCTGCGGTGTCGTGGGCCAAGTGGTGACCTGCACCAGCACCACCTCGGTCTCCAGCGGTTCGAGTTTCCCGACAATCACCCTGAGTGCCCTGCTATCCAGCAGCGTGGCGGCCAACGTGGTGAACACCGCCACCGTGTCCAACGCCTTCATCAGCGACGGTACCACCGGCAACGACAGCAGTACCTCCACCGTCACCAACGCCAGCATCAGCAAGCCCAACTACAGCACCTCCACCAAGACCTGGGTGGACCTGAACGGCGGAGACGTGTTGCCCGGTGACACCATCGAATACACCATCTCGGTGCAGGACTCGGCGGCCGCCGCCGGCACCAACATCGAAGTCACCGACAACATGCCGGCTGGCATCTCCAGCTACAGCGTCATCAGCATCCCGGGCAGCTCGACCAACGTCTCAACCGGCACCGGAACCGGCTCCAATGGCACCGGCTTCCTCGATATCACCGGCATCAGCGTGCCCGCGAGCGGCACGGTTAACATCGTGTTCGACGTGGTGGTCAGCGGCAGCGCGGCCCCGGGCGACAACATCGACAACAGCGCTACCGTCATAGGCGGCACCGCGGCGTCTACGCCTACGGCCACCACTATCGTGGTGCAACAGTCGTCGGTACCGGCCTCGGGTAACAAGATCCTGTATGTGTATGACAACCAGACGCTGACCCGCACGCCACAGACCGCCAACACCACTGGCATCACGGTAAACGAAAACAGCACGCTGGACTGGGCCCTATCCCCGGCATTCCAGAAGGCATTCACCTTGAGCGCCGGGACCGTGACCGTGGCTTTGATGACGGCGCGCAGCGGCGGAAACACGAATCGCGCCTTCTTCGTCGAACTGCTGAAGAATGGGACCACCAGCCTTGGCACCAGCGGCTCCACCGCCAACTTCACCAGCACCACGCTGACCTTGCGCACATTGACAGTGAACGTGGCGGCCGCCAGCTTTGCCGCGGGTGATACGCTGGTGCTGCGAGTGCACAATACCTCCGCTGGGAGCGGCACCCGCACCATTCTTGTCGCCCAAAAGACCGCCGCCAACAACAGCACCATCACCTTCGCGACCTCCACGGTGATCAACGTGGATAGCGTGACCGTGTACAGCGCTGCCTACAGCAGCACCAGCACACCGCCCAACAACATCTTCGAGCCGAACACCACTGTCTACATCCGGGCCGTGATCAGCGATCCCTTCGGCAGCTATGACATCGACCCCGCAACGGGCGGTACGGCACC
>DATAHN010000005.1:0-20846 GCA_036263155.1 Gammaproteobacteria bacterium
GGCTGGCACCAGGAGAAGTGGACGCATCCGCCGCAGCCCAACGTGGAAGGCTTGCCGCTGCACGCGAGCCTGGACCAGGTGTCGCCGGATAACCCGGTGATGCTCACCCACGCCAGCGGCCACGGCATCTTCGTGAACGGCGTGGTCCTGAAGCTCGTCGGCGTGCACAAGGGCACGCCGGACCCGGCGGGTGGGCAGATCGTGAAGGATGCCGCCGGCGAACCGGTGGGTTTCCTAAGGGACAACGCCATGAATCCGGCGCGCCAAGCCTATGAGGCGGCGATCCAGGGCGCCGGCGAGGAGCAGAATGTGGCGCAGCTGCGGGAGGCCGCGAAGCTCGCCGCCCAGGATGCGCTCGCCAAGGGCATCACCGGCTTCGTGGACCAGGGCGAGAGCTTCGCGGCGCTGGACGCGCTCAAGCAGCTCGCCCACGACGGCGGCCTGCCGCTGCGCCTCTACGCCGAGGTGGACCCGGGCGGCGACGACATGGGCCTCGCGGCCGCCGCGAAGTACCAGAAGTATCCGCCCCTGGAGCAGCTGCAGCGCTTCCTGCCGGAGCACCGCGTCATCGGCTACGCGGACGACCACTTCACGGTGCGGGCCGTGGGCGAGGTGTACTCGGACGGCGCGCTGGGCACCCACACCGCCTGGTTCCTGAAGCCCTACGACGACTTGCCCAACAGCAGCGGCGTCAGCGTGCTGGCTCCCAAAGACATCCGCGCCTGGGCCGAGGCCTCCCTCAAGGCCGGCTACCAGGTGACCACCCACGCCATCGGCGACAGGGCCAACCGCGAAGTGCTGGACGTGTACCAGGCGCTCTTCGCCGCGCACCCGGAGGCCAAGGACCAGCGCTGGCGCATCGAGCACGTGCAGCACCTGGACCCCGCCGACATCCCGCGTTTCGGCAAGCTGGGCGTGATCGCGTCCATGCAGTCCATCCACGAGTGCTCGGACGCGCCCTACGTGGTGAAGCGCCTGGGTGCAGAACGCGCGAAGCGGGGTGCCTACGCCTGGCACGCCATCATCGCCAGCGGCGGCATGATCGCGAACGGCACCGACGTGCCGGTGGAGGACGAGGATCCGATCCCGAACTTCTACTGTGCCGTGACGCGCCGCGCCAAGAACGACGGCACGCCGTTCTACCCGGAGCAGGCCATGACCCGGGAGGAGGCGCTCAAGTCCTACACCTGGAACAACGCCTACGCGACGTTCACCGAGGACAAGCTGGGTTCGCTTAAAGTCGGGAAGTACGCGGACATCACGGTGCTGTCGCAGGACATCCTGGCGGTGCCGGAGGCGGACATCCCGGCGACGAAGGTGCTCTACACGCTGGTGGGTGGCAAGGTCGCTTACAAGCGGCCCTGACCCGGCTCAGGTCTGCTGCATGAGGTGCTCATAGAGCAGCTCGTAGCGTTCCCCCGGGTTGCGGCCGAACAGCGGGTCATCCACCATCCCGAACTGCCGCTCCACGTCCTCCCAGTCCGCGGCGGTCAGCGCCTGTTCCGCCCGCGGGAACAGCACGTGCTCCTCCCGCTCCGAGTGCTTGCGCTGGGACTCGAGGTAGGCCCGCCCGATGTCCAGCAGCCGGCCGCGGGCCGTGGTCCCCGGCTTGGGCGCGTTCAGCGCGCATTCGATGATCCACTCTTCCTGCTCGTAGATCTCCCGGTGCTCGCGGCGGGCGTGCTCCACCGCCTCGCGCATGTCCGGCGCGCGCGCCATCAGGCGCGCGAAGATGAAATCCTCCTTGGGATGATGCACCAGGCCCGGGAAGCGCCGCATGTAGTGCATGGCGTTCGCCAGCAGCACGAAGTCCGGCACGCTGCCGCGCTCCAGGATGGCGAGCTGGTCGCGCACCACCACCAGCACGCTGCGCATGTTGCCGTGCTCCTGGCGCAGGGCATTGATCGGGTTCACGGGCATGGCTTCCTCCGCCTTGCGGACCAGCCTTTTTTATAGCCCGGCGGGGCAGGGACCGCCTTGACCTGGATCAGTCGGAGGCGGGACGCCCAGGGGCGTGAGACCGCGGTCTGCCGGGATTATTCCCACGCGGCCGCCGCCTGTGCAGCGGCGGGCGCGTATATCATGGGCCCATGAGATTCCTTTCGGTCCCGCATTGTGTCGCGCTGTCCGCGTTGCTCATCCTCGCGCCCGCCCGCGCGGATTCCCTGTACGACGCCGGCGGCAACACCTACCTCGACATCGGCCGCTTCACCACCGACTTCCGCTACGCCGACGGGGACCATGAGGGGCACGTGGGGCGCTACGGCGTCGCGTTCGAGGAGCCCCTGGCGGACGACGTCACCTTCGGCCTGCACGGCGGCTACCTCACCTGGGACGCGCAGGGTGAGCCGCCCGCCGCGCCGCTGGACTTCAGCGGCCGTTACCTCGGCGTGCTGGGGCGCTACCAGGGCAGCCGCGGCGACTACTTCAACCTCGCGGCGGAGTTCTCCTACACCTGGCATGACGTGGACAGCGTGGGGTTCGCCTCGGCGCGCTCGGAAGTCACCTGGTACGAGACCTGGGCCAGCTTCGGCCCGCTGCTGCGCGCCGGGCGCTGGCGGCTCGGCTTCGGCGGCTATTACCAGGGCTTCGACGGCGGCACCGAGACCGATACCAATCCCGGCCGTCACGCGGGGTTCGAGGCCGCCCGGCACACCGGCGCCTACGTCGGCCTCACGTTCTACGTGGACCCCACGGGCTCGTTCTCCATCATCGGGACGACGGGCGCCCGTCGAGGGATGAAGCTCGTCTTCAAACGCGAGTTCTGAAATCACCTCAAGAGCTACTGCGCTTGGCATGACTTCGTTGTGGCCCGGCTCGGAATCCTCATGTACACCAAAAGTACACTCCGGTTCCTCGCCGGCCACGCCTCGTCCTGCCTGCGCTCGTGACGCTCTTGAGGCGATTTCTTTGATGCCGCATGCGAAGACCTAGGAATGACAGGGCCCAAAACCCTCTCTTGGGTTGATGCTTTTAATTGGTATGCTTAGGCCAGGGAACCAAGCGGGGTAGGGGTCATGCTCATCTTCCTTTGGATCGTCGGCGGCATCCTGGTCTTCCTGGGGCTCGTAGCTCTCTACGACATCCGCCAGCAGCGCCACGCCATCACCCACAACTATCCCATCATCGGCCATCTGCGCTACCTGATGGAATTCATCGGGCCGGAGCTGCGCCAATACTGGGTGGCGGACGACAAGGAAGAGCTGCCTTTCAACCGCAGCGAGCGCACCTGGGTCTACGCCACCTCCAAGGGCCAGAACAACTTCTTCGGCTTCGGCACCGAGGAGCAGCAGTACTCCGTCGGCTATCCCATCATCAAGAACAGGGCCTTCCCCTTCCCGGAGGACAAGGCCGTGCACTTGAACGGGGATCCCAGCGCCGTGCCCTGCCTCAAGGTGCTGGGCGCGACCCACAAGCGCAAGCACGCCTGGCGTCCCCCCTCGGTGGTGAACATCTCCGCCATGTCCTTCGGCTCCCTGGGCAAGAACGCCATCTCCGCCCTGAACCTCGGCGCCAAGATGGCCCATGCTTTCCACAACACCGGCGAAGGGGGACTCAGCCCCTACCATCTCCTCGGCGGCGACGTGGTGTTCGAGATCGGCACCGGCTACTTCGGCGTGCGCGGCAAGGACGGCAAGTTCAGCATGGACATGCTGGCGGAGAAGTGCGCCCGCTATCCGCAGATCAAGGCCATCGAGCTCAAGCTCTCCCAGGGCGCCAAGCCCGGCAAGGGCGGCGTGCTGCCCGGCGTGAAAGTGGTGCCGGAGATCGCCGCCACCCGCGGCGTGCCGGCCTACCAGGACTGCATCTCGCCCAACGCCCACGCCGAGTTCGGCACCGTGGACGAGATGATCGACTTCATCGAGCGCATCGCGGACCGCACCGGACTGCCGGTGGGCATCAAGTCCGCCATCGGCTTCACGGACTTCTGGGAGGAGCTGGCCCAGCGCATGAAGAAGCGCAAGGAAGGGCCGGACCACATCACCATCGACGGCGGCGAGGGCGGCACCGGTGCCGCGCCGCTCACCTACGCGGACCACGTCTCGCTGCCGTTCAAGATCGGCTTCGCGCGGGTGTACCAGATCTTCCAGAAGCAGGGCATCTCGAAGGACGTGGTGTGGATCGGCAGCGGCAAGCTGGGATTCCCGGACCGGGCCGTGGTGGCGTTCGCCATGGGCTGCGACATGGTGAACGTGGCACGCGAGGCCATGCTCTCCATCGGCTGCATCCAGTCCCAGAGCTGCCACACCGGCCACTGCCCCACCGGCATCACCACCATGAGCGCCTGGCGCCAGGCGGGCCTGAACGTGGACATCAAGGCCGTCCGCTGCGCGAACTACCTCAAGGGTTTTCGCAAGGAGCTGGTGGCGCTGGCCCACACCGCAGGCTACGAGCACCCCTGCCAGTTCCGCGCCTCGGACATCGAGCTCTCCACCGGCGTCAACAAGTTCTCACCGCTCGACCAGGTGCTGGGCTACATGGCGGACAAGCCGCAGTTCACCAGCATGTATGATCTCGCGCTGGCCTCCGCCAAGCCGCCGGTGAAGCTTGAGGCCGTGAAGCCCAGGAAGACCGCTAAAGCCACCGCATAGGAAATCCCATGAGACGCATCGTCCCGCTGATCCTAGCCGCTTTCCTGCTTTCGCCGGCTTACGCCACCAAGGACGTGGAGGTGCAGGTGAAGTACCTGGGCCAAGGCGTGTTCCAGTTCGGCAAGAAGGCCTACGTCTACGACGCGCTGGTGGACACCCTGCACACCGTCTACAAGGACAAGCCCATGGACTGGGTGATCGTGGACATGGGCGCCACGGCCTCGCAGCAGGACAAGGCTAAGGTCTGCCAGCTCCGTCAGTCCCTGCTCACGAAGGTGATCATGTTCATCACCGTGGATAAGGACAAGCGGGAACTGTTCTGCAACTAAAGCTGCTGCGCCTCGCATAGCGTCGTTGCACTTCGGACTCGCATTCGGTCATGCACACTTAAGAGTGCACTCCCTCCCGCTCGCCTCGTGCGCCTTGCTCTGCTTCGGCTCGCGACGCTTTTAGTGCAATTCTTTTGGCGCCGCTGAAAGGGCGGGTCTGATCAAGCCGGCGCGCTGGTATGCTTTAGGCAGTGACAGCCTGATCAGCATCCTGCATAGAGGAAAATGAGATGAAGATCTGCAGTTTAGCTCTCGCAGCCGCAGTGGTGCTGCTCTCCGCCTGCGCCTCCGGCCCCACGTCTGGCGGCCCGGTGCTGCAGGTGAAGTTCGTGGCGCAGGACCAGTACTCCTACGACGGCACGGTCTACAGCTACGCGGATTTGTTGAAGCAACTGCGCGCCGCCCACGGCAGCGCGATAGAAGCGGACATGGACGATGCCGCCACCATCGGCGACATCATGTCGGTGTGCACTCTGCAGTCGGACACGAGCATGCCGGTGCGGGGCCACTACCTCAGCAACGGCGAGCAGAAAGCCGTCACCTGCCAGCAGTAGCTCAGGGCTTCAGCATCCCGCCCGCCGCCTGGATCGGCTCCGGGTCGCCCTGGCGCGAGACCCAGCCCGCCAGCGCATAGTGTGTGGCCTTCGCCGCCGCGAGCGGCGGGGCGAGTGTCATGACCGCCTCGTAGCTGCCGTCCTTGGCGGCGAGGGGCCCATGGGTGTCCGAGACCACCAGGAAATCATGCCGCAGGGTCTTGCCGTGGTTCTCGCCGGCGCCGACCGGCACGTCCACGCCGAAGGCCAGCAGCACCACGTGGGCTTCCAGCCGGTCGTCCCGCGCCTTCTGCGGGGCGAAGTGCACTGTGACCTTGCGCCCGTCGGCGGCGAGGGAGAGCACGCCTACGGTCCAGCCGCCATCCAGCGTCAGCGGGCGGTGGTCGAAGAAGTTCAGCCAGTCCTTGCCGTCCATCACGAACTGCGGCGTGTAGATGGTCTTGCCGCCCGCGGCGGCGGCGATGGCCTGCTGGCGCTGGGTGTAGGCGTGGCTGTCGAAGGGGTCGCGCCAGCCGAGGTAATCCCAGTAGTCCACGTGGAAGGTGACCGGCACCACGCGCTTCCACAGGCGGTCGTCCCCCTGCAGGTCCGAGAGCCAGGCTTCCGCCGGCGGGCAGCTGTCGCAGCCTTCCGAGGTGTAGAGCTCCAGCAGGCTCACCTTGGCGGCGGTGCTCACGATGGTCTGGGGCGCGGCGAGGGCGCCGGTGCTGAGCAGTAATAACAGGGCAGGGGCTGACCGGATCAAAGGCGTTCTCCACGTGGGCATATAGGGGGAGGACCCCGGCTCCTGGCCGGTTATTGCAGCCGGCGGACTTCGGGCCGGGGTGGTGGAAAAACCCCTCCAGACGGCGAATTCCTTCCGGGCAAAACGGTCACAAGGAGCAGTATCTTTATAACCGATATCGGCCGGGACCGCTGCCAGGAGGGTGTTGTGATGAAGACTTTCGGATACGTCCTCATTGGCTGCACGGCCATCTTCTCTCTGGCGCTGCACGCGGACGACGATGACCGCGCCCAGCTGCCCACGGGCCAGTTCATCACGCCCCTCGCCGCGCCCGGCGCGAGCTTCGAGTCCCTGAACCCGCATCTCAAGGACTTCCCGGGCTACACCGCCGGCCAGGCCATGAGCGAGGCCCTGAGCCCGGACGGCCGCACCTTGCTGGTCCTCACCACCGGCTACAACGTTCTGAACAACGCCACCGGCAAGCCGGACCCGAAGAGCTCGAACGAATACGTCTTCGTCTACGACGTGAGCCAGCCGAAGGCGGTGCAGACCCAGGTGATCCAGGTGGCCAACACCTTCGCCGGCATCGCCTTCGCCCCGGACGGGCGGCACTTCTACGTCTCCGGCGGCGGGGACGACGTGGTGCACGCCTATGAGTACTCGGGCGGCGCCTGGGCGGAACCCCGGCCGCCCATCCCGCTGGGCCACAAGGAGGGCAACGGTCTGTTCACGGGGCCGGTGGCGGCGGGCCTCGCCGTGACCGCGGACGGCCGGCGCCTGGTGGTGGCGAACTACTACAACGACTCCATCTCCATCGTCGATCTCGCGAGCGGCAAGGTGATCGGCGAAGTGGACCTGCGCCCCGGCAAGTCCGGCGGAAAGTCCGGCACTCCGGGCGGCGAGAATCCCTTCTGGGTGGCGGTGGCCGGCGACACCACGGCCTACGTGGGCAGCCAGCGGGACCGGGAGGTGGACGTGGTGGACATCGGCGCCGCGCCGAAGCTCACCGGCCGCATCCCCCTCAAGGGTACGCCGGTGCAGATGCTGTTGGATGCGCCGCAGAAGCATCTCTACGTGGCCTGCGACAACAGCGACGTGGTGGCCGTGATCGACACGGCCACGGACCAGGAGACCGATGCCATCCCCGTGCTCGCGCCGCCGGGCGTGGTGAGCACCTCCTTCGACTACCGCGGCGTGGCGCCCAACGGCCTCGCGCTCTCGGCGGACGGCGCGCGGCTCTACGTGACGGACGGCGGCACCAACGCGGTGGCGGTGGTGGCGCTCGACAAGCCGAAGCCGCAGGTGATCGGGCTCATCCCCACCGGTTGGTATCCCCAGGCGGTGGCGGCGGGGCGCCTGCAGCCGCGGCTCTACGTGGTGAACAGCCGCTCCAAGCCGGGGGCCAATCCGGACAATCCGACCCACCGCGTGAACCCGGTGAAGGCCGGCGCGAACAACCACTACGTGCTGCAGCTCTCCAAGGCCGGGTTCCTCACGCTGCCGCTGCCCTCCGAGGCCGAGCTCGGCACGCTGACGGAACAGGTGATGGCGAACGACGGTTTCCGCAGCCAGCCCACGCCGGCGGATAAGGCCATGATGGCGGCGCTGCATGCGCGCATCAAGCACGTCATCTACATCATCAAGGAGAACCGCACCTACGACCAGATCCTCGGGGACCTGGGGAAGGGCAACGGCGATCCCGCCCTGGTGGAGTTCGGCGCCGCCACCACGCCGAACTTCCACGCCATGGCGTCCCGCTTCGTGGACCTGGACAACTTCTACGTCTCCGGCGAGGTGAGCGGCGAGGGCTGGCCCTGGAGCACGGCGGCGCGGGAGAGCGACCAGGGCGCGAAGACCGTGGCACCCGCCTACGCGGGCCGCGGGATGCAGGACGACACCTTCGCCCTCAACCGCAACATCGACATCGCGGTGCCGGACGTGAAGTCGCGCCTTGAGGTCGATCCCGAGACGCCCCAGGACCCGGACATCCTGCCGGGGACGGCGGACGTGGCGGGCATGGATGGCCCCGGCGGCAGGCGCCAGCAAGGCTACCTGTGGAGCGCGGCGCTGCGCGCCGGGCTCTCGGTGCGCAACTACGGCATGGACGACGACGGCGCGCGCTACCAGCCGGACAGCAAGGCCTTCGTGCCGCCGGAGCGCGATCCCTACGCCAAGCACATGAAGCTCGCGTTCCCGGCGATCACCGACCTCATCGGCATCACCGATCCTTATTACCGCGGCTTCGACGCGGCGTTCCCGGACTTCTACCGGGAGCGGGAGTGGCAGCGGGAGTTCGCCGGGTTCGAGCGCGATGGCAAGCTGCCGGCGCTCTCGCTGGTGCGCCTCGCCGGTGACCACATGGGCGCCTTCGACCGGGCGCTGGACGGGGTGAACACGCCGGAGCTGCAGCAGGCGGACAACGACTACGCCGTGGGCCTGCTCATCCAGGCGGTGGCCGGGAGCCCGCGCTACCGGGACAACACCCTCATCTTCGTGATCGAGGACGACGCCCAGGACGGCCCGGACCACGTGGACGCCCACCGCAGCACGGCCTACGTGGTGGGCCCTTACGTGAAGCAGGGTGCGGTAGCGAGCGAGTTCTACACCACGGTCAACATGCTGCGCACCATCGAGGACATCCTCGGGATCGACCACCTCAGCATCTTCGACGCCAACGAGCGTCCCATGACCAGCGTGTTCGACTTGGACCAGAAGGAGTGGAGCTTCAAGGCCGCGCCTTCCCAGTTCCTGGTGAAGAACACCAAGCTGCCGTTCCCGAAAGGCACGAAGGCTGAGGCCGCCGCGCCCAAGCCCACCCACGACGGCGCCTACTGGGCGAAGCTGACCGCCGGCATGGATTTCTCCAGCGAGGACCGGGTGGACGCGGTGGGTTTCAACCGGCTCGTCTGGGAGGGGCTGATGGACACCCCTTACCCGGAGACCCGCAGCGGCCTGGACCTGCGCGCGAAGGGCGCCGGCGGAGGCGGGGAGTAGGGCGGGCCTTCATGCTCAAGGTTCTCGAAGGGCTTTGATCTGCCGCTGGCCTTCCATTCTTGAGAGTGGGCTAGGCTAAAAACGATGGATTTTGTCTATCTGGCTAGGCGCGGACGGCCGAGCATACCGGAGCGTACTCTTTAAGTACGTGAGGGCGCCCACATGTGGGCGCGAGCGGACAGGATGTCCGCTCCGGGCCATGAGCGAAGCAGGATAGCGCAGCGAAATGGGCGAGCGGTGCCGCCCGCCGCTCCCGGGCATCCTGCCCTCCCGCGGCGTTAGGACATCCTGTCCGTCACGACGCCAGGTGGCAAAAGACGCGTTTTTAGCTTGCCTGTAGAATAGCCACTCTATGAAGCCCTCAGTTAATCAAAAAAAGCTGGAGAAGCGCCTGCGCCATAGCGTGGGCAAAGCCATCCAGGACTTCAACATGATCGAGGCCGGCGACAAGGTCATGGTGTGTTTGTCGGGCGGCAAGGATTCCTACACGCTGCTCGACATGCTGATGAAGCTCAGGGACAGCGCGCCGGTCGAGTTCGAGCTCCTGGCGGTGAACCTGGACCAGAAGCAGCCCGGCTTCCCCGAGGACGTGCTGCCCGCGTACCTGACCGAAGTGGGCGTGCCGTTCCGCATCCTGGAGCAGGACACCTACAGCGTGGTGAAGCGGGTGGTGCCGGAAGGCAAGACCACCTGCGGCCTGTGCTCGCGGCTGCGCCGCGGCGCGCTCTACAGCTTCGCCGCCGGGAACGGCGTCACCAAGATCGCGCTGGGCCACCACCGGGGCGACATCCTGGAGACGTTCTTCCTGAACCTCTTCTACGGCGGCAAGCTGCGCGCCATGCCGCCCAAGCTCCTCTCGGACGACGGCCGCCACGTGGTGATCCGACCGCTGGCCTACGTGGAGGAAGCGGACATCGCCAAGTACGCGGAGCTCAAGCAGTTCCCCATCATCCCCTGCGACCTCTGCGGTTCCCAGGAGCACCTGCAGAGGAAGGCCGTGAAGGCCATGCTGCAGGAGTGGGAGCGCAAGTTCCCGGGCCGCACCCAGACCATCTTCTCGGCCCTCTCCACCGTGGTGCCGGAGCACCTCCTGGACCCCCGGCAGTTCGACTTCCAGTCCCTGGGCGCCAAGGCCGCGCCCCGCACCGACTGGCTGGACTCTGAGCGCGCCGAAGAACAGTCCGATGCCATCATGGCGACTGTCTCGGTGGACCAGCTCAAGCAGACCATCAAGAAAACTTCTAACTCTTCCATCGAATGAACGACGCTCGGATCGAGCGGCTCTTTTCCTATGGGACCCTTCAGCAAGAGTCCGTCCAGTTAGCCAACTTCGGCCGCCGCCTCAAGGGCAACGCCGACGTACTCACCGGCTGGCGCCTCTCCACCGTGCAGATCACGGACCCCGAAGTGCTGGCCGAGAGCGGCCTTAGCGTCCACAAGATCCTGGTACCGGGGAAGGCTTCCGACGAGATAGACGGCGTGGTATTCGAGATCACGCCCACGGAGCTCAAGGCCGCGGACGGCTACGAGACGGATGCTTACAAGCGGGTGAAGGCGAAGCTCAAGTCTGGGAATGAAGCCTGGGTCTATGTCGCGGCTTAGGGCCTGAACCGTTCCCATATCTTGGGGACATTCATCGGCAGCTCTTCTGTCTTCACGCCCGGCTGCGAATACGTCGCTGGCGCGTGAAAGTCCGAACCCACCGAGGCCGCCAGTTCGAACCGTTGCGCGAGATGCAGCGCCGTGTGGAACTCGTCCGGGTTGCCGCGGCCGCTCACCACTTCCATGGCGTCACCGCCCGCCTGCTTGAACGCCGTGAGCACCTTCACCAGCCAGGCGCGGGTGAGGTCGTAGCGGAAGGGATGCGCTAGTACCGCCTGTCCGCCGGCCGCATGGATCCAACCGATGGCTTCTTGAAGGCTCGCCCAGGTGGCGGAGACGTGCGCCGGTTTCCCGCGTCCCAGGAACTTGCGGTAGGCCTGGGCCTCGTCCTTCACGTGCCCCTGCTGGTGCAGGAAGCGGGCGAAGTGGGTGCGGGTCGGCCGGGCTTCGCCCGCGAGGGCGAGGGCGCCCGCGTAGGCGCCGGCGACGCCCTTGGCCTCGAGCTTCCTGCCGATCTCCACGGCACGGGCATCACGCACCTCCTGCAGCCGTGCAAGGCCGCCCATGAGCGCAGGGTGCCCCGGGTCCACGTCGAGCCCCACCACGTGCAGGGCCTTGTGCTCCCAGCTCACGGAGACCTCCACGCCACTCACGAGCCTCAAGGCCGTGCCGGCCGCGGCGGCGCGTGCGGCAGGGATGCCCGCCAGGGTGTCGTGGTCCGTGAGGGCGAGGGTCTTCACGCCACGCCCGGCGGCGAGCGCCACCAGGGCCTCCGGGGCCAGGGTGCCGTCAGAGTGCGCAGAATGGGTGTGCAGGTCGATCACGCGTCCAGGTCCGGGATCAGCATGCTCTCGAGGCGGGCGATGTAGTCCTTGAGCTGGAGCTTGCGCTTCTTCATGCGCGAGATCTGCAGCTCGTCGCTGGTGGGATCCACCGCCAGGCGCATGATGGCCGTGTCCAGGTCGTGGTGCTCCAGCTTGAGCTGGATGATCTGCTCGCGGATCTTGCGTGCATCCTTGGCCATGCTTACCCCACCGTCAGCTCACAACTTTAACACGCCCCTTCCGGGCGCCGCTCTCCGCGGGGATAATAGGGGCATGGAGATATATAAGGTCTTCCACATCGAGGCGGCCCACCGCCTGCCCAACGTGCCCGAAGGGCACAAGTGCAGCCGGCTGCACGGGCACTCGTTCCAGGTGCAGGTGCACGTGGCCGGCCCGGTGGATGCCCGCACCGGCTGGATCATGGACTTCGCGGACCTGAAGGCCGCGTTCGGGCCGGTGTTCGAGGCCCTGGACCACCGCTACCTCAACGAGGTGCCGGGCCTGGATAACCCCACCAGCGAGAACCTGGCCCGCTGGATCTGGACCAGGCTCAAGCCCACGCTGCCTCAATTGTCGAAAGTCGCCATCGCCGAGACTTGCACCTCAGGTTGTGTGTATACCGGCGAGTAGCCAAAGCTGCTGCGCTCGGCAGGGCGTTGTTGCGCTTCGGGCTCGCAGTCGGTCACATACATTCAGAGTATGCTCCCTCCTGCTCGCCTCGCGCGCCTAGCCCTGCCTTCGCTCGCGACGCTTTGGCTGCTATCTTTTTGGCATGACCTTCACAGACTAAGGAGAGTCCCATGCGTCGCCTGCTGTTGCCCCTCGTCTGCGTCCTCTTCTCTTCCACTGCCTTCGCCGCCATGACCGACCAGCAGTACATGGCCGCCATGGCGGGGATGCATGCCCATGACACGCCCTCGCCGAGCCCCGTGGCGGTGGAGAAGCCGGCGAAGCCGGTGACCAGCAGCCGCGTGGCCTACGGACAGATCGGCGACCGGCCCATCTACGGCTACCTCACGCGCCCCGCCGACGCCAAGGGACCGCTGCCGGGCATCATCGTGGTGCACGAGTGGTGGGGCCTCAACGACAACATCCGCCGCACCGCGGACCGCTTCGCGGGCGAGGGCTACGAGGTGCTGGCGGTGGACCTGTACGGCGGCGAGAGCGCGCAGACCTCCGAGGAGGCGCGCGCGCTGATGAGCAAGGTCTACAACGACAAGACCCGGGCCCAGGCCAACCTCGTCTATGCCTATAACTACCTGAAGGACCACGAGCACACCGCCCGCACCGGCGTGGTGGGCTGGTGCTTCGGCGGCGGCTGGGCGCTGCAGGCGGCGCTGTTGCTGCCGGACAAGCTGGATGCGGCGGTGATGTACTACGGCCAGCCGGAGACGGATGTCTCCAGGCTCGCCACCCTCAAGATGCCGCTGCTGGGTCTCTTCGGTGAGAAGGACCAGGGCATCACCGTGGCGGATGTGCAGAAGTTCCAGGAAGCGCTCAAGACCGCCAAGGTGGACGCCGAGATCCACGAGTACCCGGGCGCGGGCCATGCCTTCGCGAACCCCTCGGGGGACAACTATCAGCCGGAAGCGGCGAAGGACGCCTGGGAACGGACCCTCAAATTCTTCAAGGCGCACTTACAGGCGCAGTAGTTAGTCGAGGGTCAGGGCCATCGCCTGTAAATTTATGGTGTAGGAGCGGTAGTCCCGGAACGCATCCTGCCCGATGTTGCACTGGATATAGTCTGCCGGGAGCACCTTGTCGGTGAAGACCTCGACCCGGTTCAGGGTCACGCGCCGCCCCGCCAGCCGGATCTGCAGGTCCTGCAGGCGGTAGGCCTTGTGGGTCCGGACGCCGCCGGCGCCGCCGCTGCGGGCGAAGTGCGCCTTGCCCGCCTTCTCGATGTCGTCCTTGTACAGGTCGTAGTAGGACTTGTAGAACACCGTGCGGTCCGCGCCGGTATCCACGCGGCACAGCGCCTCGTGGTCTCCCACCTGGATCTTGGTGAGGATGTCGTTGCCGTCCAGCGCGATGTTGTAGACGCGGCGGGTGGGCGCGTCCTTGGGCACGTCGATCACATGGCCGCGGCCGACCTTGACCGCGCCGAGCCCCGCGAAGACGGGATACCCCAGCAGTCCCCGGATCTGGAAGTCGCCGAAGGTGAAGGCCGAGTCCGGCATCACCAGGAACACCACGTTGTCGTACTGCACGTTGCCGAGCAGCATCGAGGGTGCCACCGCCACGTCCGCCGTCACCACCGAGCCGTTGCTGCTGCCCACCTGCACGCCGGCGGGGATGATCTTGAGCTTGAGCCGCTCGGCTTCCGAGCGGATCAGCATCGAGAAGTTCGCGCCGCTGTCCAGTGCGTAGCAGGGGTCCACGCCGATCGTCACCGGGATGCAGTAGCCTCGCTTGCTGTCCGGCGCCAGGATGATGTGGGAGTCGCCGCTGTGCCGCACCTGCAGCGCCGGGGTGCCACTCAGGGCCCCGAGCAGGCGCGCATCGTTCTGCGCGTCAGCGAGCCGCGCATCGCCCTTGCGTTCGTAGAGGTCGATGAGCGTACGGGCGGTGTCCAGCGCGCCGGCATAGTCGTGCAGCTGCCGGTCGTTCTGCATGCGCATCTTGAGCAGGAATGGCATCAGCGCGGTGTCGATGTTGTTGGCCAGCATCGGGTCGATGAGCCGGTTCGCCGCCGCCGGCTGGTTGAAGGCGGAGAGCACCGCGGCGGTGTAGAAGCGCTTCTGCTCGGAGTCCGGGCCCTTGTCCGCCGCCACCATGGCGCGCAGGGTGAAGAAGTCGTGGGCCGCGTACACCCGCGCGTAGTCCGCGCCCGGGTCGGCCAGGGCCTGGCCGCACAGGAGGGACGATGCCAGGGCGAGGGCCCGGGCGAGCAGGGAACAAAGTCGTGGCATGCATTGATTTTAACCCGCCACCGGGCGGCAGGTGCACCGTCAAAAGCCGTGTTCGGCAGGCGAAAGTGCTAGTCTGTCGTGCACAGGACCATCCCATCCAGGAGCCCAGCCATGCGCCTGACCGCCTTCATCCTCGTGGGCCTCGCCTTCTGTTCCAGTGCCGGGGCCGCGACCCTCGCCGGCGTGGACGTGCCCGACACCGCCCAGGTGGCAGGTAGCGACCTCACGCTCAACGGCGTGGGCCTGCGCAAGAAGTTCTTCATCAAAATCTACGTGGGCGGCCTTTACCTGCCCCAGAAGAGCGCGGACGCAGACGCCATCGTCGCCGCGGCCGGCCCGGATCGCGTCCTGATGCACATGATCTACGCGGTGGACAAGGGCCAGTTCGCCGATGCCTGGCACGACGACTTCAAGGGCAACAACAAGGACGCCTATGCCGCCCTGCATGACCAGGTGGAGCGGTTCATCGGCTTCTTCAGCGACAGCAAGAAGGACGATGTCATCACCATGGATTACGTCCCGGGCCAGGGCACGCAGGTGAGCTGGAACGGGGCGCTGCGCGGCACCATTCCCGGTGAGGATTTCCACAAAGCGCTGCTCAAGGTGTTCCTGGGTCCGAATCCTCCGACCTCGGACCTTAAGGACGGCATGCTCGGCAAGGACTGAGCGCCTATGCGGCATGGACTTCCCGTGTTGGCCATCCTGGCCTTCCTGTCAGGTTGCGCCACGCCACCGAAGGATGCACCGGCGTTCTCAGTGGCGGCGCTCCCGGACGATCCCGCCTTCGCGGAGCTCGTCGTGTACCGGCAGATGGTGCCGCCTCTGGCCTACAAGTCCACCGTGTCGGTGAACGGCGTGGAGGCGGTGGAGATGCCGAACGACGGTTTTGCCGTCATCCCGGTGAAGCCCGGCCATATCTCCGTGAAGAACGACTGGTCCTTCGCCGCCGGCAATCCGGCAGGCGCGGTGGATATCGAGGTGGAAGCCGGCCACCGGTATTACTTCGAGGTCACCTACGTCGGCGGGGGCAACCCTGTCAGCCTCGCCGTCAACATGGCCTCTTTCCACACCGGCGTGCAGGGCCGCGGCTTCGATTTCGAGGAAGAGGCGCAGGCCTTGCCGGTGCTGACCAAGTGCTGCCGTGCCGTCGCCCTGGATGAGGATTACGTGCCGCCGGATCCCGCGCCGAGCGACATCCCCACGACCGACGTCGATCCTTAGAGGTAGCTGCGCCAGTCCCGCGAGCCGTCGGCGTACGCGATGAAGTGTTCGTTGAGCAGCGAGTCCTTGCTGTTATAGGGCAGCGGTTTCCCATCCATGCCGATCACCTGGCCGCCGGCGGCCAGCAGCACCGCGTGGCCGGCGCCCGTGTCCCATTCCGAGGTGGGGCCAAGGCGGGGATACACGTCCGCCGCGCCTTCCGCCACCAGGCAGAACTTCAGGGAGCTGCCACGGGACACGGTCTCATGAGGGCCGAGCTTCGCAAGGTAGCCGTCCAGCAGCGGCCCGCGGTGGGAGCGGCTCGCCACCACCTTCACCGGCGCATTGGGCACGAGCTTCCTCGCCTTGATCGGCGCGGCCTGGCCGTCCTTGTCGCGGCGGAACGCGCCCACGCCCACGCAGCCGTAGTAGGAGAGGCCGTTCACCGGCACGTACACCACGCCCGCCACCGGCGCGCCGTCCTGGATCAGCGCGATGTTCACGGTGAAGTCGCCGTTGCGGTTTATGAACTCCTTGGTGCCATCCAGGGGGTCCACCAGCCAGTAACTGCTCCAGCGGCGGCGTTCCTCGAACGGGATACCGGCGGATTCCTCCGACAGCACCGGCAGGTCCGGCGTGATGCGCTTCAGGTCCGCCACGATGACCTTGTGGGCGGCGAGGTCCGCGTCGGTGACGGGGGACTTGTCATCCTTCATCGCCACGTCGAAGTCGGTGCCGTACACCTGCATGATCTGCTGCCCGGCGGAGCGGGCGATGTCGAGCAGGGGGCTGAGCAGCTTCTCGTCGGCGTTCACGCGGGCCTCGGGGGTAAGGTGGCGGGAGGGCGGTATATGATACCGGCTCCATGCAGCCCGTCACCCACAGCCTCCCCGATTGGTCGCAAGTCGAGAGCGTGTTCCTGGACATGGACGGCACGCTCCTGGACCTGCACTTCGACAACCACTTCTGGCTGGAGCACATCCCGCTGCGCTACGGCGAGCGGCTGGGCCTGTCCAAGGAGGCGGCGCTGGAGGCGCTCACGCCGCGCTTCCGGGCGGTGGAGGGGACCCTGGCCTGGTATTCCCTGGACTACTGGTCCCGCGAGCTGGACATGGACGTGGTGACCCTGAAGCGCGAGGTGGATCACCTGATCCGGGTGCTGCCCCACGCCGAGGATTTCCTCCGGGCGGTGCGGGCCGCCGGCAAGCGCCTGGTGCTGGTGACCAACGCCCACGCGCCGGTGCTGGAGATGAAGATGGAGCGCACGGGCCTGGACGCGCACTTCGACAACATCATCTCCTCCCATTCCCTGGGCAACCCCAAGGAGACGGCGGAGTTCTGGCACAGCCTTCAGGAGGCCGAGCCCTTCGACCCAAACTGCACCCTGTTCGCCGACGACAGCCTGGCGGTGCTGCGGGCGGCGCGGGGCTATGGGATCCGCCACATCGTGGCCATGCGCAAGCCTGATTCCAGGCGCCCAGCCAGGGAAATCCTGGATTTCCCTTCTATCGAGACTTTTGCGGAATTGATGCCGTAGGCATCAGATCAAGAAGGGGATCAGCGTCTTGGTCTGCTTGCGGTAATCGGCGTACTTCGCGCCGAAATGCTGATCCATCACCTTCTCTTCCAGCCGGATCTTGTGCGCGAAGATGGCGAGCATCAGAGCGATGGCGAAGAGATCGCCCATCCACCCCAGAGCCAGGGTCGTACCCGTGAAGGCGAACAGCACACCGGTGTAGATGGGGTGGCGCACGAAGCGGTAGGGGCCGCGGGTCACCAGTTCATGGTTTTCCTTGATGGTGACCCTACCGCTCCAGTTGGTCCCTAGCGTGTGGCGCGCCCAGAAGGCCAGGCACACGCCGCACAGCAACAGGAAGACGCCGGCTGCATACAGAAGCCTGTCATCCGGCAGTATGCGCCGGCCGAAGAAAGGCCCCAGCCACCAGGGCGCCAGCAGCAGCACGAAGCCCAACAGCAAGCCCATGAACACGGGGACGCGGGTGAGGAGGGGTTCCTTGGAGGCGGCGCGCTTCACGCCGCGGGCCGAGATGATCCAGTAAGCCTCCCAGAGTATCCAGACTGCTGCGATCACCCAGTAGCTCCACTCGGACATCGCGTCATATCCTTAGCTTTCTTTGCCGAACCCAGGAACTTCGGTAAAAGCGTCGCGAGCCGAAGCAGAACGAGGCGCACGAGGCGAGCAGGAGGGAGTGCACTCCTGGTGTGCATGACCGACTGCGAGTCCGAAGTGCAACGATGTTATGCGAGGCGCAGCAGCTTTTACTAGCGGCGGCCGCGGCCCCCGCCGCTGCGGCCACGCCCGCCGCCGCCACCGCGCCGACCGCCGCCACGCCCGCCACCGCCGCCGCCGCGCCCCCCGCCGTGATGGATGGGGCGGTGGCGCTCGCGCTTCTCGGGCGGCGCCAGCTCCGGCAGCATGTCCACGCTCAGGGCCTCGCGCGGGATGGAGTGGCCGATGTACCGCTCGATGTCCGGCAGCGAGAAGGAGTACTCCTCGCAGGCGAAGCTGATGGCGTCGCCGAAGGCGCCGGCGCGGGCGGTGCGGCCGATGCGGTGCACGTAGTCTTCCGCGTCCTGCGGCAGGTCGTAGTTGACGACGTGGCTCACGTCCGGGATGTGCAGGCCGCGGGAGGCGACGTCCGTGGTCACCAGGATCGGCAGCTCGCCGCCGGTGAACTCGCGCAGGAGGCGCAGGCGCTTATTCTGCGGCACGTCGCCCGAGAGCACCTCGCTCTTGTAGCCGTTGCCGTTCAGCATCGCCACCACGTCCTCCGCCACCCGCTTGGTGTTCACGAACACCATGGTGCGGTGTGGGTCGATCTTGCGCAGCAGGCCGATGAGCAGCGGCAGCTTCTCGTTGCCGGCGGGGAAGTAGAGGCTCTGGCGCACGTTGTCAGCGGTCACCTTGTCCGGCTCGATGCGCACGAACTCGGCGTTGTTCATGTGTTCGTAGGAGAGCTCCAGCACCCGGTGCGAGAGCGTGGCCGAGAACAGCATGGAGAGGCGCTGGGTGGGGTGCGGCAGGCGGCGCAGGAGGAAGCGCACGTCGGCGATGAAGCCCATGTCGAACATGCGGTCCGCCTCGTCCAGCACCAGCACCTCGGTGTTGTGCAGGTCGAACACGTGCTGCTTCATGTAGTCGATGAGCCGGCCCGGCGTGCCGATCAGCACGTCCACACCCTCGGCCACGCGGTTGCGCTGCTTCTCGTAGTCCTCGCCGCCGTATACCACCGCCATGGAGAGCCCGGTGTGCGCGCCGAGCACCAGCGCGTCCTTGTGGATCTGCACCGCCAGCTCGCGGGTGGGCGCGATCACGAGTGCGCGCGGCTGGTTCTGCCTGCGGTCGGCGGGCGAGGGACGGGTGAGGAGGCGGTTGAAGAGGGCGAGCAGGAACGCGGCGGTCTTGCCGGTGCCGGTCTGCGCCTGGCCGGCGACGTCTCGGCCCGCCAGTGCGATGGGCAGCGTCTCGGCCTGGATGGGGGTGCAGCCCTTGAAGCCGGCCTCCCGGACGCTCTGCAATAGGGGTTCGGCCAGGTTCAGGGACTCGAATTTAAGGTCGCTCAATTTGCTTCCAGTAGGGTATTCCGGGGCTTGCATTCTCCGGAGGGTTGGGCTCAAAATACCCGAAATGCCTTTGACGTCTGCGCCTTGCGCGGGCTGTTTTTCCAAGCAATCACCAGGTTTTTCCACCCAGCGCTGCGAGCAAGCCGCGATATTGTGCCTTAATGGGCACCGTCCGTCACATCATCCCGCCGGCCCCTCGGAATATCACCGCACCCGCAGCCCTGAACACCCGAATACGAGCCATCCAAGGAGGCTTTTCCACCGTGAGCGACCAGATCGTCTATACCAGCGATGCCAACTTCCAGAAAGACGTGCTCAGCTCCGATGTCCCCGTACTGGTGGACTATTGGGCCGAGTGGTGCGGACCCTGCAAGATGATCGCCCCGATCCTCGACGAGATCGCCGGCGACTACCAGGGCAAGCTCAAGATCGCCAAGGTCAACGTCGACGAGAACCAGCAGGTCACCCAGAAATACGGCATCCGCAGCATCCCGACGCTCATGATCTTCAAGGGCGGCTCGGTGCAGGCCCAGAAGGTCGGCGCCATGTCCAAGTCGCAGCTCGCTGCCTTCATCGAGACGAACCTATAACCCAATGACCATCGCACACCCACCCCCGCCCGGTTCCCGCCTGGCACATAAACCCGAGAATGAAACTCATATGAACCTGACAGAACTCAAACGCAGGCCGGCCGAGAAGATCATCGAGCTGGCCGAATCCATGGGGCTCGAGGGGATGGCACGTTCGCGCAAGACGGACGTGATCTTCTCCATACTCAAGGCGCACGCCCGCAACGGCGAGGAGATCTCCGGCGACGGCGTCCTGGAGATCCTGCAGGACGGCTTCGGCTTCCTGCGCTCCGCCGAGGGCTCGTACCTCGCCGGTCCGGACGACATCTACGTCTCCCCCAGCCAGATCCGCCGCTTCAACCTGCGCACGGGCGACACCGTCGCCGGCAAGATCCGTCCGCCGAAGGAAGGCGAGCGCTACTTCGCGCTGCTCAAGGTGGACCACATCAACTACGATCCGCCCGAGCACGCCAAGAACAAGGTGCTGTTCGAGAACCTCACGCCGCTGTTCCCCAAGCGCCGCATCAAGATGGAGCGCGGCAACGGCTCCACCGAGGACATCACCGCGCGCATCATCGACATGGTGGCGCCCCAGGGCATGGGCCAGCGCGCCCTCATCGTCTCGCCGCCCAAGGCCGGCAAGACCATGATGCTGCAGAACATCGCCCAATCCATCGCCGCCAACTACCCCGACGTCTACCTCATCGTGCTGCTCATCGACGAGCGGCCCGAGGAAGTGACCGAGATGCAGCGCTCCGTGAAAGGCGAGGTCGTGTCCTCCACCTTCGACGAGCCCGCCACCCGCCACGTGCAGGTCGCGGAGATGGTGATCGAGAAGGCCAAGCGCCTGGTGGAGCACAAGCGCGACGTGGTGATACTGCTGGACTCCATCACCCGCCTGGGGCGAGCCTACAACACCGTGGTGCCGGCCTCCGGCAAGGTGCGGACCGGCGGCGTGGAT
>DATAHN010000006.1:0-15795 GCA_036263155.1 Gammaproteobacteria bacterium
CCTTCCGCTTCGAGTATCTGCCGCAGGCGCTTCAAGGCATCCATCTGTATCTGGCGCACCCGCTCGCGGGTGACGCCAATGGTGTTGCCCACGTCCTCCAGGGTGCCCTTCTCCTGGCCGTTCAGCCCGAAGCGCTGCTCCACCACCTGGCGCTGCTTGTCGTTGAGCCGCGACAGCCATTTCTCGATGATCGTCTGCATGTCCGCGTCCTGCAGCAGACGCGAGGGGTCGGTGTTGTTCTCGTCGGGGATCGCATCCAGCAGCAGGCGCTCGCCGTCGCGGCCGATGGGCGAGTCCACGGACGCGATGCGCTCGTTGAGGCCGAGCAGGCGCTTCACGTCCTCCGGGGACTTGTCCATCACCGCCGCGATCTCCTCGGCGGTGGCATCGCGGTCCAGCTCGTGGGCAAGCTTGCGGGCGGTGCGCAGATACAGGTTCAGTTCCTTGATGACATGGATCGGCAGGCGGATGGTGCGGGTCTGGTTCATGATGGCCCGCTCGATGGTCTGGCGGATCCACCAGGTGGCGTAGGTGGAGAACCGGAAGCCGCGTTCAGGATCGAACTTCTCCACCGCGTGGATGAGCCCGAGGTTGCCCTCTTCGATGAGGTCCAGCAGCGGCAGGCCGCGGTTGATGTACTTGCGGGCGATCTTCACCACGAGACGCAGGTTGCTCTCGATCATGCGGCGGCGCGCGGACTCATCGCCGCGCAGCGCGAGGCGGCCGTAGTAGACCTCCTCCTCCGCGCTCAGCAGGGGGGAATAACCGATCTCGGAGAGATACAGGCGGGTGGCGTCGAGTTGGGCCTCGGACGCGGCGGGGACAGCCTCGCGGGCCTTGGGCTCGGCCTCTTCCCCTTCATCCTCCGCCTCGGCAGCCTCCATGAGCGGCTCGGCGGATTCTTCCTCGGCCAGAAGCTCCCCGGCCGGCGGCGGCTCTTCCGCCTCCAGCTCCACCAGGACCTCGTCCTGCGGGGCTTGGCCTTCGCGGTTCACGCAAAAGACCGCGGAGATTCTTCGTGAAGGGTCATGGAAGGAAGCATACCCTCAATCTCGCCAACAAGTCACTTGCGGGGCAGGTAGCCCAAGGGGTCCACGGGCTTGCCCTGGTAGCGTATCTCGAAGTGCAGCACCGGGCGGCTGTCGCGCCCGAGACCCATGGTGGCGATGCGGTCGCCGATGCGCACCATGTCGCCCTCCTTCACCAGGATCTGGTCGTTGTCCGCGTAGGCGGACAGGAAGGCTTCGCTGCCCTTGATGATGATGAGCTTGCCGTAGCCGATGATGCCGCTGCCGGCATACACCACTTTGCCGCTGCTGGCGGCGCGGATCTCCGTGCCTTGCGGCGCGGTGATGTCCACGCCCGTGGCGAGGCGGCTGCCCGCGTGGAACACGCGCACCACGCTGCCCTGCACAGGCCAGGCCCACTGCAGCGGGCCTGAAGACGGCGGCAGCCTGTCGTCCACGCGTTTCACCGGCGTGTAGGGCGCGGCGCGTTGCGAGGAATTCACCGGGGCCTGCAGCCTGAGCTTGTCGCCCGGGTGGATGACGTAATCCGAGCCCAGCTTGTTCCAGGAAGAGACGTCGTGGTAATCGAGGCCGTAGCGCCAGGATATGGAATACAGGGTGTCGCCGGGCTTCACGACATAGCTCGCCGGCGCGGATTCCAGCGCGGCGCCGTCCTGGGGCGCGTTCCATTGCAACGCGCCGGCGCAGCCTTCCAGCAATAACGGAAGTGACAGCGACAGCAACCACGCGGCTAGCGCGCGCTTCACTCGAGCCCCCCGAGCAGGGGCACGAAGCTCACCTTGTCCAGCACCTTGCGCTCGTAGTCCTTCTCGCCCTTGCGCACGATGAGCAGGAGATCCTGGGAACCGGACGGCCCCACCGGGATCACCATGCGCCCGCCCACCGCGAGCTGCTCTTGCAGCACCGGCGGCACCTCCTCCGGCGCGGCCGTGCAGATGATGCCGTCGTAAGGCGCGTGCTGGGGCCAGCCCCAGCCGCCGTCGGCGTGGCGGAAGAACACGTTGCGGACGCTGATGGAAGCGAGCGTCTGGCGCGCGCGCTGCGACAGCGCCGCGAGGCGCTCCACCGTGTACACGCGCTTCACCAGCGCGGCGAGGATCGCGGTCTGGTAGCCGCAGCCGGTGCCCACCTCCAGCACCTTCTCCAGCGGGCCGCCGGCGGTGAGCGCCTCGGTCATGCGCGCCACCACGTAGGGCTGGGAGATGGTCTGGCCGAGGCCGATGGGCAGCGCGGTGTCCTCGTAGGCGCGGCTCGCCAGGGCCTCGTCCACGAACAGGTGGCGCGGCGTGGAACGGATGAGGTTCAGCACGAAGGCATCGCGGATGCCCTGCTCCTTGAGGCGCTCCACCAGCCGGTCGCGGGTGCGCGCCGAGGTCATGCCGATGCCGCGGGCCTCGCTCACAGCGCGATGCCCTGCAGCCACTGGGACAGGTTGTCCAGCGCCGTGTAGCGCGTGAGGTCGATCTGGATGGGCGTCACGGAGATGCAGTGGCGGCGGATGGCGTTGAAGTCGGTGCCGGGCCCCGCGTCCTGCTCCGCTCCCGGCGGCCCGATCCAATAGATAGGACGGCCACGGGGGTCGGTGTCCTTCAGGACCGGCTCGGAGCGATGCCGGTGGCCCAGGCGCGTGGCTTCCACCGCCTCGATGCGATCCCAGGGCAGGTCGGGCACGTTGACGTTGAGGATGGTGTCCGCCGGCAGCGGATGGGACTGCAGGCGCTTCACCAGGTCACAGGTGAAACGCGCCGCGGTGGCGTAGTGCTTGGGCGGGCCGTCCAGCACCAGGGATACGGCCACCGCCGGGAAGCCCAGGAAGCGCCCCTCCATGGCCGCCGCCACGGTGCCGGAGTACAGCACGTCGTCCCCCAGGTTGGCGCCGCCGTTGATGCCGGAGACCACCATGTCCGGGGCCTCATCCAGGAGGCCGGTGACGGCGAGGTGCACGCAGTCGGTGGGAGTGCCGTCCACGGAGATGATGCCGGGGGCCTCGTCCCGCATGCGGATGGGCGCACTCAGGGTCAGGGAGTTGCTGGCGCCGCTGCGGTCCCGGTCCGGGGCCACCACGGTGACGGCGGCGAAACCCTTGAGGGCCTCCGCCAGGGTACGCAGCCCTTCCGCGTGGAAACCGTCGTCGTTGCTGAGCAGGATCCTCAACTCGCGCCCCGGATACATGCATTATTATGCTAAGGATACCGTAAAGGCCGCCCCAAACCCCATGCGCCGCAAGCACGAGCTCAGCGACGAGGACCGCCAGCTCTTCCGGGACTCCGTGAAGGGCGCGAAACCCCTGCGCATCAAGAAGAAAGCGGCGGCGCGCAAGGCCAAGCCGGCGCCGCGGGCTCGCTTCGCGGACGCGGAGCGCCGTGCGGTGCTGGAGGAGAGCCTGAAGCTCGACCTCTCGGATGACGGCGCCTTCAGCGGCGAGGACCTGTGGTACGCCAAGACCGGCGTGCAGCATGCGCTGATGCGCAAGCTGCGCCGCGGCCAGTTCAGCGTCCGCGCCGAGCTGGACCTGCACGGCATGCGCAGCGAGGACGCCCGGGTGGCGGTGGCGGAGTTCCTGTACGAGGCCGGGCAGCGCAACTACCGCTGCGTGCGGATCATCCACGGCAAGGGCCTGGGCTCGGGGCCCAAGGGGCCGATCATCAAGCAGAAGCTGGGCGGCTGGCTGCGCCAACGGAAGGAAGTGCTGGCGTTCTGTTCCGCGCGCCCCGTGGACGGGGGGACGGGGGCACTGTACGTGCTCTTGGGGAAAAGTTAGTCACCGCCTTCGGCGGTGGAATTGTTCAAGAGGGCGCGTGCCGCCGCGCACACGGGTCCCTTTTCTTTGCTCGCCCAAAGAAAAGGGACGAAAAGAAAGGGCGCCCCCATCGGCCGCCGCTTCGCGGCGCCCTGCGCTTCTCGCTCGCTTCGCAGCTTCACACACGGCACTTCCCTGTGCCGCGTGTGAAGGCATCGGCCTCCATGCCGATGCCCCTTCGGGCTTGGCTTGCTCACTGCGATGCTCGGCGGCCTCTAGGGGTCCTGTGAGAAATCCACCGGCACCGGCGAGTTCTTCACCCCGTAGCGCGTGCCGAGCACTGGACTGAGCAAGGAAAAGCCCCGGAGGGGGCGAAGCCAGGGACGGCGAGCTTCCGCACGCGGCATAGTGACATGCCGTGTGCGGAACTCCGCAGCGAAGGAAGCGCGCAGGGAAGCCGCGTTTCGCGGCCCGCGCTCCGGGCGAGCGCTTTTGGTTACTTTTGGCGCACCAAAAGCAACCCGCCGCCAGGAGGCGGCGAAACAGATTTCAACAGGGATGTTGTCCTATTTCTTCTTCGCGGCCAGTTGCGCGACGAGGTCCTTCAGGACCCGCTGCGTCTCGTCGCTGAACCACACCGCCGTCATCTCGCTGCGGGTGACGGGCAGCAGGGTATCGAAGAGCCTGGCGTAATCCTCCCGCAGTGTGTTGCGGGTGGCGTGCAGCGCGCTCTGGGGTAGGCTCAGCACGTGTTGGCACCATGCGATCGCTTTCGGCACCACTTCCTCGGGCGCGACGACCTCATCCACCAGCCCCGAGGCCAGCGCCTCGTCCGGCGACACCAGGAGGCCCCGCACCGCGAGCCGCTCCGCCTGGCGCTGGCCCACCACGCGGATGAGGCCCGCCAGGATCACCCGCGGCACCGGCAGGCCCACCATCACTTCGTTGAGGCCGATCTTGAACTTGCCCTGGGCCGCGATGCGGTAGTCGCAGAAGAGGGAGATGACGGCGCCGCCCGCGGGGCTATGGCCGGTCATGGCGGCGACGGTGGGGATGGGCGAGGTGGCGACGCTGCGCAGCATGCCGAAGAAATCGGTCCAGAAACGTTCCATGCCCGCCTTGTCGAGACCGAGGAGGTAAGGCACATCGAGGCCGGCGGAGAACATGTTCGCGACGCCGGAGATCACCAGCGCCTTGGCGCCCTCCTTCGGCGCCGTCTCGATGGCGGCCTTGAGTTCCTGCACCAGCGGATGGTGCAGCGCGTTCACCGGCGGGCGCTCGAGCCGAAGCTCCAGGATGTCGCCGTGCTTAATCTTCGTGAGCATCTTCTTCTCCCTCGAAATCGATCAGTTCTCTCAATACGGTGGTGGCGTAGGCCCCTGCCGGCAGGAAGAACTCCAGTATCAGTCCGTCCGCTTCCTCGTGCCAGGCGAAGTCCCGCACCGGCAGGCGCAGGCTGCGCCGCGCCCTCTCCATGCCGATCCTCTCGAGGCCGGCTGTGATCACGGGATGGCGGGCAGCCGCTTCCGCTTCCAGGACTTGGGCCTCACCGGAAACCATGGGGTCACCCTTGCCCCACAGGGGACCCGTGGTATGCACGTCGCCGCCGGCGAGGCGCGCCGCAAGGGCAGCATCGCCCTCCTGCGCCTTGAACACGCTGTGGCTGCCGTCAAGCATGAGGACTTCACCGGACAGCACCTTATTCCAGGTCTGCGCCTGCACCCGCGCCGATAGCAGGTCGTTGAACACCAGACTGCGGGCCGCGGATAAGAGCAGGCTGAAGAGGCGGCGGTCGTGGATGCGCAGTTTCCCCGAAAGTGCCGCTTCCGCCTTCCCGATGTTCGCCGCGCCGCGGCCGAAACGCTGCACGCCGAAGTAGTTGGGTACGCCCTGGGCGCGGATCGCTTCCAGCTTCGGCACGAGCGCGCTCACGGGTCCACTGAGCTCCCGCAGCTTGAGGCGGAAGCGGTTTCCCTCCAGCGCGCCGGTCTTGAGCTTGCGGCGGTGGCGCTCGGACTTGAGTACCTTGAACTCATCGGACGGCAGCGCGGCCCAGTCCGGTTCGGGCCTGCGGTCCAGGTTCAGGGTGAAATGCTGGACCGTGACGGCATGCCGGTCCTTGAGTCCGGCATAGCCGACTTCGCGGCCGTGTATGCCGGCGTGCCGGGCCAGTTGGTCCGCCACCCAATGGGTGTTGGCGCCCCGCTTCTCCACCGTGAGCATGACGTGGGGCCCTTCCCCGTCCGCCTCGAAGCCCAGCACTTCCTCGACGCGGAAGTCTTCGGGCACGGTGCGGATGCGGGCCGTGAGCGACACAAGCCCGTGGGCGCGCGCCCAGTCGGGAAGCTTGTCCATGAATTAGAAAACCTGCGGCGCAGGGATGCGCCGCACGCGGATCAAGCACGGCGGAGGCATGTCCGGGCCTGCACCGGACATGCCGTGCCTGAAAATTCCAGGATGGAATTTTTCAGGCTTCAATTCAGCTGTCTTCGAGCAATGCCACGGCGTGGGCGGCGATGCCCTCGCCGCGGCCGATGTGACCGAGGCCTTCGTTGGTGGTGGCCTTGACGTTCACCCGCTCTACCAGGATGCCGAGATCCTTGGCAATCGCTTCGCACATGGCGGCCACGTGGGGCGCGAGCTTGGGGGCTTCCGCGATGATGCTCACGTCCACCTGGGCGGGCTTCAGCTTGCGGGCGGCCAGGAGCTTCACCGTCTCCCTGAGCAACATGCGGCTGTCGGCGCCTTTCCACCTGGCATCCGTGTCCGGGAAGTGGCGGCCGATGTCGCCCAGAGCGGCGGCGCCGAGCAGCGCGTCGCAGACCGCGTGCAGCACCACGTCGCCGTCGGAGTGAGCCTTCACGCCCTTCGAGTGCGGGATGCGCACGCCACCCAGCATCAGGTGGTCGCCGGGAGCGAAGGCATGCACGTCGTAACCGTGGCCTATCCTCATGTTCAGGCTCCGCCGCGTTGCGCGAGGATGGCCTCGGCCAGCGGGATGTCGTCGGGACGGGTGATCTTGATGTTGTCGCTGCGCCCCTCCACCACCAGCACCGGGTGGCCGGCCCGTTCCATGGCGCCCGCCTCGTCGGTGGGTGGCGCGCCGGTGCGGATGGCGGCCTCCAGCGCATCCATCAGCAGGCGGTAGCGGAACATCTGCGGCGTGAACGCGCGCCAGAGGTTGGTGCGCTCGGGGGTGCCGGTCACGCGGCGCTCCTCGTCCACCCGTTTCACGGTATCCGTCACCGGCGCGCCGAGGATGGCGCCCACCGGGTCCTGGCCGGCCATCTGCAGGAGCAAGGAGAGGTCCCGCGGATGCAGGCAGGGACGCGCCGCGTCGTGCACCAGCACCCAGTCGTCATCTTTCAGTTCGTCGCGCAGGGTCATGAGCGCGTTCAGCACCGAGTGGGCGCGGGTCTCGCCGCCGGAGGCGACGCGCACCGGCTTGGCGCGCTGGCCCGGCAGGTAGCGCTGCCAGTACGGGTCGTCCTTCGCCACCGCCACGGTGACGCCGTCCACCGCCGGCTCCGCCAGCAGCAGGTCCAACACCCGCTCCAGCAGCGTGCGGCCGCCGAGGGAGAGGTACTGCTTGGGGATGGCGCTGCCCATGCGCGCGCCGCTGCCGGCCGCGGGGATCACCGCCCAGTACCGCGCGCTCACGCGGCGGCCCTCAGGGGGTGGCAGGCGCCGGCGCCTGCACGATCTGGTAGAAGGTCTCGCCGCGCTTCACCATGCCGAGCTCGCTGCGGGCGCGCTCCTCGATGGCGGCCTGGCCACCCTTGAGGTCGGCCACTTCCGCCGCGAGCGCGGCGTTGCGCTTGGCGAGCGCGGCGTTCTCGGCGGCCTGCGTCTCCACCTGTCCCTTAAGACGCATGGCGGAAGGCACGTTGCCCACGCCGAACCAGAGCTGGAACTGGAACAGCGCCAGCAGCAGCACGAGCAGGAGCGGCACCAGCCGCTTCCAGCCGAGGCTGCCGGCGAGCTTCACCGTCCGCCGATCCCGGCCGGGAAGGCCTTGTTGCCGTGGTAGCGCGCCTTGGCGCCCAGGCTCTCCTGGATGCGCAAGAGCTGGTTGTACTTGGCCAGGCGGTCGGAGCGGGACAGCGAGCCGGTCTTGATCTGGGTGGCGCGGCTGCCCACCGCGATGTCGGCGATGGTGGAATCCTCGGTCTCGCCGGAGCGGTGCGACACCACCGCGGTGTAGCCCGCCTTCACCGCCATGTCGATAGCGGCCAGGGTCTCCGTCAGGGTGCCGATCTGGTTCACCTTGATGAGGATGGAGTTGGCGATGCCGCGGTCGATGCCTTCCTCGAGGATCTTCGTGTTGGTGACGAACAGGTCGTCGCCCACGAGCTGAACCTGCTTGCCGAGCTTCTGGGTGAGCACCTTCCAGCCATCCCAGTCGCCCTCGGACATGCCGTCCTCGATGGTGACGATGGGGAACTTCTTGACGAGCTCCGCGAGGTAGTCCGCGAACTCGCTGGAGGTGTACTGGCGGCGCTCCGACTCCAGGTGGTAGCGGCCGTCCTTGTAGAACTCGCTGCTGGCGGCGTCGAGGCCGAGCAGGATGTCCTTGCCCGCCTTGTAGCCGGCGCGGTCGATGGCTTCCATGATGGCCATCAGCGCCGCCTCGTTGGACGGCAGGTCCGGCGCGAAGCCGCCTTCGTCGCCCACCGCGGTGTTGAGGCCGCGCTCGTGCAGCACCTTCTTGAGGGCGTGGAACACTTCGGCGCCATAGCGCAACGCCTCGGCAAAGTCCGGCGCGCCGACCGGCAGGATCATGAACTCCTGGATGTCCACGTTGTTGTCGGCATGGGCCCCACCGTTGATGGTGTTCATCATCGGCACCGGCAGCGTCACCGCCTTGCGGCCGCCCAGGTACTCGAACAGCGGCAGGTCCGCGTGATTCGCCGCGGCGCGGGCATTGGCGAGCGACACCGCCAGCAGCGCGTTCGCTCCGAGGCGGCCCTTGTTCTCGGTGCCGTCGAGATCGATCAGCGCCCGATCCAGCTTCTTCTGGTCCTCGGCCTTGAAGCCCTTGAGCTTCTTCCTGATGGCGCCGTTGACGTTGGCCACGGCCTTGAGCACGCCCTTGCCGCCGTAGCGGTTCTTGTTGCCGTCGCGCAGTTCAACCGCCTCGCGGCTGCCGGTGGAGGCGCCGGACGGCACCGCGGCACGGCCCCAGGCGCCGCTGTCCAGGAGCACGTCGGCCTCGACGGTGGGATTGCCGCGGGAGTCGATGATCTCGCGGGCGCGTATCTCGGTGATCTTAGCCATGGTCAGCCGTCTTCCTTCTATGCCGTGGTCAGAATTGGGTCTCGATGTAAGGCCGGCGCTTCACCGCCGTGTCCAGCTCCTTGAGCGTCTCCAGCAGCGTCGCCATGTGGGCGAGCTTCATTGAGTTGGGACCGTCGCAGAGCGCCTTGTCCGGATCGGGGTGCGTCTCCATGAACACGCCGGCCACGCCGGCACCGATGGCCGCGCGCGCCAGCACCGAGATGTGCTCGCGCTGGCCGCCGGAGCTGCCGCCCTGCCCGCCCGGCAGCTGCACGGAGTGGGTGGCGTCGAACACCACCGGGCAGCCGGTGGCGCGCATGACCGCGAGGCCGCGCATGTCCACCACCAGGTTGTTGTAGCCGAAGCTGAAGCCGCGCTCGCAGACCATGATGTTCTTGTTGCCGGTGGCTACCGCCTTGTCCACCACGTTCTGCATCTCCCAGGGGGAGAGGAACTGGCCCTTCTTGATGTTGACCGGCTTGCCGGCCTTGGCGGCGCGCTGGATGAAGTTGGTCTGGCGGCAGAGGAAGGCCGGGGTCTGGATCACGTCCACGACCTTGGCCACCGCTTCTATATCAGTGTCCTCGTGCACGTCGGTCAGCACCGGCACGCCGATCTCTCTCTGCACCTTGGCGTGGATGCGCAGGCCCTCTTCCATGCCGGGACCGCGGTAGCTCTTGCCGGAGGTGCGGTTGGCCTTATCGAAAGAGCCCTTGAAGATGTAGGGGATGCCGAGCTTGCCCGTCACTTCCTTGAGATGGCCCGCCACGTCGAGGGCGAGCTGCTCGCTCTCCAGCGTGTCGGGGCCGGCGATCAGGAAGAAGGGTTTGTCGGAGCCGGCCTCGAACCCGCACAGCTTCATGCGCGCGCCGCCTTCAGGGTCTGCCCCGAGGACTGCGAGAAGGCGCGTGCCGCCTTGATGAAGCCGGTGAACAGGGGGTGCCCGTCCCGCGGCGTGGAGGTGAACTCCGGGTGGAACTGGGTGGCGATGAAGAAGGGGTGGCCCGGCAGCTCCACGATCTCGACGAGCTCGTCCTGGGAGCGGCCCGAGAACACCAGCCCCTTCTTCTCGAGCTGATCGAGGTAATTGTTGTTGAACTCGTAGCGGTGGCGGTGGCGTTCCATGATCCGGTCCTTGCCGTACAGCTTGTGGGCCAGGGTGCCGGGCGTGAGGATCGCCTCCTGGGCGCCGAGCCGCATGGTGCCGCCCATGTCGGACTTGTCGTCGCGCTTCTCCACGTTGCCGCTGCGATCCTTCCACTCGGTGATGAGCGCGATCACCGGGTGCGGCGAGTTGCGCTCGAACTCGGTGCTATGCGCGCCCTTGAGGCCCACCACGTTGCGGGCGAACTCGATGGTCGCCACCTGCATGCCCAGACAGAGCCCGAGGTAGGGGATGTTGTGCTCGCGGGCGTAGCCTGCGGCGGCGATCTTGCCCTCGATGCCCCGCTCGCCGAAGCCGCCCGGCACCAGGATCGCGTCCATGCCGCGCAGCATGGCGGTGCCGCTCTTGGCGACCTCCTCGGAGTCGATGTAGTGGATCTTCACCGAGGTGCGGGTGTTGAGGCCGGCGTGGCGCAGCGCCTCGTTCAGGGACATGTAGGCGTCCGCCAGGTTCACGTACTTGCCCACCATGGCCACGTTGACGGTGGCCTCGGGACTGATGCGCGCCTCCACCACCCGCCGCCACTCGGAGAGGTTGGCGGAGCGGGCGTTGATGCGCAAGTGGTCCACCACGATGTCATCCAGGCCCTGCTCGTGCAGCACCAGCGGGATCTTGTAGATGTCGTCCACGTCGGGCGCGGAGATCACCGCGCGCTCCTCGACGTTGGTGAACAGCGCGATCTTGCGGCGCGCGTCCTGCGGCAGCTCGGCCGCGGCGCGGCACAGGAGGATATCTGGCTGGATGCCGATGGAGCGCAGTTCCTTCACGGAGTGCTGGGTGGGCTTGGTCTTGGTCTCGCCGGAAGTGGGGATGTAGGGCACCAGGGTCAGGTGCATGTACACGCACTTGCCGCTGCGGCCCATCTCCACGCCCATCTGGCGGATCGCCTCCAGGAACGGCAGCGACTCGATGTCGCCCACGGTGCCGCCGATCTCGACCAGACACACGTCCGCGTCGCCGGCGCCCTCGCGGATGCAGCGCTTGATCTCGTCGGTGATGTGGGGGATGACCTGGACGGTGCCGCCCAGGTAGTCGCCGCGGCGCTCCTTGCGGATCACGTTCTCGTAGATGCGGCCGGTGGTGAAGTTGTTGCTCTTGCCCATGCGGGCGCGCACGAAGCGCTCGTAGTGGCCGAGGTCGAGGTCGGTCTCGGCGCCGTCGTTGGTGACGAACACCTCGCCGTGCTGGAACGGGCTCATGGTGCCCGGGTCCACGTTGATGTAGGGGTCCAGCTTGACCATGGTGACCTTGAGGCCCCGGGCCTCCAGGATCGCGCCAAGCGAGGCGGCGGCGATGCCCTTCCCCAACGAGGAAACCACACCACCGGTGACGAATACGAACTGGGTCATCTGCAGGACTCCCGAACGCGGCACCAGGACGGCGCTGCTGAATTCGGGAAGACAGATTACCAGAGAGGGGAGGCTTTAAAAAGCGCGGCGCGCGACGTTGCGGATTTATGCGGGAAAAACCCGCATCGTTCACGCGAGCGGCGGATGCCCCCGCCACTCGATGCGCAAACCCGCCTCGCCGGGGCGCGCCGCGTGGGGTTCGCAGGCGAAGAGCCCTGCCACCGCCAGAAGCTCGCCGTCAGCCCCACTCTCACCATAGATCAGCGGCAGCCGGTCCCTGAGCCACGGCACCACGTGCATCTCCTGCAGCCACTTCTTGAGGGGCCGCGCGTGGCCGTGGCCGGCAGGCCGGCAGCTCTCGCCGCCGCTGCGGAACGCGACCCGCAGGCCCTCGCTGCCGCAGAGCGCGGCGCGGATGCCCTCACCCATGGCGGGTACCAGGCTTAAGGCCCCGAGACCCTCCCCCAGCTCGCGGGCCGCGCCGGGCCTGAGGCGGAACTCTCCCGGCGCCGGCGGCAGGGGCCGCTGGGCATACAGATGACCGCCGTAGCGGCGCACCTCGGCCCCGGCCCAGTCCACGCAGGGGTTGCGGTCCTCGGCCGCCCGGGCCTGGAGCAGGATCTCCGTAAGCTTGTGGGCCGGCGGCAGCGGCAGGCCCCGTGCCTCGATCCAGTGGCGCATGAGATGCCGCGCCCGAGCTTCCGGCAGCACCTCCAGCGCCAGCACCGGCAGGGTCTCTCCCGCGCCATGATGCCCCCAGTCCTCTGCCGCCAGGGCCTTGAGGGTCTCGGCTGCCTCGGCGCAGTGGCGCGCGGCGCGGGCGACCGTATCCGCCGCCGCAGGCCAGCGGGCCTTGAGGAGCGGCAGCACCTCGTGGCGCAGGTAGTTACGGTCCAGGCCGGTGTCGGCATTGCTGGGGTCTTCGATCCAGGTGAGGCCTTGGGTCCCAGCCCAGGCCTCCAGCTCCGTGCGGCCGTGGCGCAGCAGGGGCCGTGCCAGCCAGCCTTTTTCGAACGGCACGCACTCGGGCATGGCGGCGAGGCCGCGCACCCCGGCGCCCCGCAGGGCCTGGAGCAGGAAGGTCTCCAGCTGGTCGTCCGCGTGCTGGGCCAGCAGCAACATCTCGCCGGGATGCACCGCCTGGCGGAACACGGCGTAGCGCCGCTCCCGGGCCACCGCCTCCAGGCTCTCGCCGGCGGCGGGCGCGACCTGCACGCGGTGGGATTCCAGCGGCACGCTGAGGCGCGCGCAGAGTCCCGCGCAATGCTGCTGCCAGCGTGAGGCATCGGGATGCAGGCCGTGGTCCACGTGCAGGGCCGCGAGTTCACCTGAGAGCTCCGACCGCAGCCCCGCCAGGGCCTGCAGCAGCACGGTGGAGTCGAGGCCGCCGCTCAAGCCCACGCGATAACACGAGGCAGCCGGCAGGCCGCGCAGGGTCTCGAGGAGCCGATCGGGTGAGAAGGACACGGGGCTACGGCCGGGTGACGGCCCCGGTCATTCCTTGAAGTTGCCGAAGGACGTGAAGCGCTTGTAGCGGGCTTCCACGAGCTCGTCCACGGACATGCCCTCCAGGCGGGCGAGGCTGTCCAGCAGCGCCTTCTTGACGCTGGCGGCGGTGACGTCCACGTCGCGGTGGGCGCCCCCCAGGGGTTCCTTGATGACCTGGTCGATGAGCCCCAGGCTCTTGATACGCTCGGCGGTGATGCCCATGGCCTCGGCCGCGTCGGAAGCCTTGTCGGCGCTCTTCCACAGGATGGAAGCGCAGCCTTCCGGCGAGATCACCGAGTAGATGCTGTACTGCAGCATCAGCACCCGGTCACCGACGCCGATGGCGAGCGCGCCGCCGGAGCCGCCCTCGCCCACCACGGTGCAGACGATGGGCACCCGGAGGGTGGACATCTCGAACAGGTTGCGTGCGATGGCTTCGCTCTGGCCCCGCTCTTCCGCCCCCACGCCGGGATAGGCGCCGGGGGTGTCGATGAAGGTGAAGATGGGCAGGCGGAAGCGCTCCGCCAGCTTCATGATGCGCAGCGCCTTGCGGTAGCCCTCGGGGCGCGGCATGCCGAAGTTGCGGCGGATCTTCTCCTTGGTGTCGCGGCCCTTCTGCTCGCCGATCACCACCACCGGCTTGCCGTCCAGGCGTGCCACGCCGCACACGATGGCCGGATCGTCGGCGAAGGCACGGTCTCCCTTCAGCTCCTCGAAGTCCGTGAAGATGCGCTGCACGTAGTCGAGGGTATAAGGACGCTGGGGGTGGCGCGCCAGCTGGGCCACCTGCCAGGAGGACAGGTTGGAGAAGATGTTCTCGGTGAGCGTGCGGCTCTTGGCCTGCAGGCGTTCGATCTCGTCGGTGATGCTGATGGCGGACTCGTCGCCGACGAAGCGCAGCTCTTCGATCTTGGCTTCAAGCTCGGCGATGGGCTGTTCGAATTCGAGGAAGTTGAGGTTCATTCTCTGAAAATCGTGCCAACAGGCTGTAAACGTTACCGGTTGCAGCCCCCGGGAGCAAGCCCGGTCAGGCGTAGGCGACCTCGGGCTGGCTCGCGGCGCGGCTGAGGTAATGGGGCTTGAAGCCCTCGGCGCCCACCAGCCGCTCCAGGGCCCGGATCACCTCTTCCGACGGGTGGATGCGCCAGTCCGCCATGCCCGGGACCGGGGTGAGGTAGGGCACGCCCTCGTGCATGAAACGCACCTGGATGTTCACGGCGAGACGGCCCTGGGGCGTGGGCTTGAGGATGTTGCGCAACTCCTGGATGAGCTTATGGTCCAGGGCCGCCCGCTCCAGCACGATGTCGAGCCGGGCCAGGCGCTGGGCGCGCAGCGTGTCCAGCTCGCACATCTCCTTGACCTTGCTGACGCGCCAGGCGCGGTTGAAGTCGTCGTAGCCGACTTCGCCCTCTACCACCAGGATGCGGTCCTTGATGGCCACGCCCTTGTACTTGACGAAGGCATCTTCGAAGAGCATCACCTCCATGCGGCCGGTGCTGTCGTCGAGGGTGAGGATGACGCGATTGCCCTTCTTGCGGATGGCGAGCAAGAGGCCCGCCACGGTGATTCGGCGGGTGGGCCGGCGCACGAAGCCGCCCTCGCGAGAGGATGGCAGCGGCGCGGGCGGCGACTCGCTGGCGAGCTCCCCCAGGTCCACCGGCGCCACTTGCCTGAGCTCGCGCAGGTAGCGCGTGATGGGATGGCCCGTGAGGTAGAGACCGAGGGTCTCGTTCTCGTGGCGCAGGCGCTCCGCCTCGTCCCAGTCCGGCAGCTCCTTGGCCGGTGCGGTGGACTTCTGCGCCGCCGGGGCTGCAGCCGCCAGTCCGAACATGTCGTTCTGCCCAGCCTCGCTGGCGCGGCTGTGCTGCTGGGCCATGGCCATGGCCTCCGGCAGGCGCGCCATGAGGGTGGCGCGGTTGGCGCCCAGCCCGTCCATGGCGCCGGCGCGGATCATCGCCTCCAGCACACGCTTGTTCACCTTCTGCAGGTCCATGCGCCGGCACACGTCCTCCAAGTCCTTGAAGGGGCCGTTGGCGGCGCGCTCGGCCAGCAGGCCCTCGATGGCGGCGAGGCCCACGCCCTTGATGGCGCCGAGGCCGTAGCGGATGGCGTCCGCATCCGCCACTGCGAACTTGTAGTCCGAGTGGTTGATGTCCGGGGGCAGGATCTTGAGCTCGATCTGCCGGCACTCGTGGATGAAGCCCACCACGTTGTCGGTGTGGTCCATGTCCGAGGACAGCACCGCCGCCATGAAGTGCGCCGGGTAGTGCGCCTTGAGCCAGGCGGTCTGGTAAGAAAGCAGCGCGTACGCAGCGGAGTGGGATTTGTTGAAGCCGTAGCCTGCGAACTTCTCCATCAGGTCGAAGATGTAGGTGGCGAGCTTCCCATCCACGCCGTTACTGATGGCGCCCTCGGTGAAAATGCTGCGCTGCTTGGCCATCTCCTCCGGCTTTTTCTTGCCCATGGCGCGGCGCAGAAGGTCCGCGCCGCCGAGCGTGTAGCCCGCCAGTACCTGGGCGATCTGCATCACCTGCTCCTGGTACAGGATCACGCCGTAGGTGGGCTTGAGAATCGGCTCGAGACTCGGGTGCAGGTAATCGATCGGCGCAGCCGCGCCCGCGTGCTTGCGGTTGATGAAGTCATCTACCATGCCCGACTGCAGCGGCCCCGGGCGGAACAGCGCGACGAGGGCCACGATGTCCTCGAAGCGGTCGGGCTGCAGGCGGCGGATGAGATCCTTCATGCCGC
>DATAHN010000007.1:0-3144 GCA_036263155.1 Gammaproteobacteria bacterium
ATTGAGAAAAATATTTGTCTACTTTTTGCCAATTATCTAAGTAAGCCAATATATTTTCGCGATTTACACCACTAGGTGTCATCAAATTTATGACACCCAATTTAAATTGTTCCTTTTTTCTGAATCGTAATTTCTTGTTCATCTACTGGTTCAATACATTCTGCTTAGTAATCCGCCGCCTCATCATCATCCCCATAAGGGAACTTCACATGGCCGTAGCGCAGCATGAACACCGCCACCGCCAGGATCAGGATGGCGCCGGTGATGTAGAGGGCGTGGATGTCGTGGGCGTCGCCCGTGTCCAATATGAGGTATCGCGCCATGGACACCATGGCGATGTAGAGGGGGATGCGCACCGGCAGCTTGCCCATCTTCCAGTAGCTGTCCACCATGGTGATGACTTCCAGCAGGATGAAGATGAGCAGCAGGTCCGCCAGCTCCACCCTGAGGTTCTGGAACATCTCCCACACCACCTGGCCGATGGCCACGGCGGTGGCGACGAGGATGAGGATCAGCCCCAGGTCCTCGACGATGGCGATGACATGGCGGCCGTTCTCGCGGACGGTCTTGCGGTGCAGCATGGATTTTCCCCTGGATCCGATGTGACTTAAGCTTAGACCATGTCAGCCCCGGCGGCGGGCCGCGCGTTCCATATCGGAGAGCCCGTGAGATACCCTATCCCCATGCACCGCAGCCTTTGCTTCCTGTTACTGCTCCTGGCACCCCTCCTGGCCCAGGCCAAGGGGGACACGCTGGTGGGCGTCGAGTACCGGGATGTGGACCGCAGCTACCTCCTGCACCTGCCTGACCCCTTGCCCAACACCGCGATGCCGGTGGTGGTGGTGCTGCACGGCGGGGGCGGCAACTCCGAATCCATCGCCCAGCAGACCCGCTTCGACGCCATGGCGGACAAGAATGGCTTCATCGTGGTCTATCCCAACGGCACCGACCAGGTGCGCCCGCTCATGAACATGCTGGGCAAGCCGGGCCTGCTCACCTGGAACGCCGGCGGCTGCTGCGGCTACGCCCGCGACCAGAACGTGGACGACGTGGGCTTCATCCGCGCCGTGGTGATGGAGGTGGTGAAGGACAACGGCGCCGATCCCAAGCGCATCTATGCCACCGGCATCTCCAACGGCGGCATGATGGCTTACCGCCTGGCCTGCGAGGCCAGCGATCTATTTGCTGCAGTGGCGCCAGTGGCAGCCGTGCAGGAGGCGAAGGACTGCAAGCCGGCGCATCCGGTCTCGGTGTTCCACATCCACGGCGGCAACGATGAGAACGTGCCGCTCGCGGGCGGGGTGGGGAAGAAGGCGCTGGAGAAGGAGAGCCGCCCGCCTGTGCAGGACAGCCTGGATTTCTGGGTGAAGCAGGACGGCTGCACGGTGACGGTGCGTTCCCAGGAGCCGGGCGTGGACATGGTGAACTACGGCGCCTGCGAGGAGGGCACGGACGTGCAGTTCTTCCTGGTGCGGGACGGCGGCCACTCCTGGCCGGGCGGCGCCCGCGTGGCCGAGTTCCTGGATGCGCCGAGCCCGGCGCTCAATGCCACCGAAGCCATCTGGGATTTTTTCTCAAAGCACGCGAAGCCTTGAGCTAGCCAGCTCCGCCGCCCCAGCGCTGCCCACCCGGGTTATATACGAAGCCGATGAAGAGCGTAGTGGCGCCAGAGCGTCCCACGATGGGGCTGTCGTGGATCGCGCTGGCGAAGTGCAGGTAGCGCAGGTCGCTGCGGAACTGCCAGTGCTCGCTGAGGGGCGTGGAGAAGCCCAAGCTCACGTAGGGACTGGCCGCGCTGCCGGGTGAGTAAGCCGGCCGGCCGGGGCGCGCTTCTGCCGGGCTCACGCCGTAGTAGTAGTCGTTCAGCGCCGCGCTGCCCCAGAGCACGCCCACGCCGGGCGTGAAGGTCACGCCGCCGGTGCGGAAGGGGCGCTGGTAGGCCAGGTTCACGCCGGTGCCGTCGTTGCGGCCCAGGAGGTCGTGGAACACGCCCGCATTGAAGCGGCCCCAGTCGCCGAACAGGTCCAGGTTCGCGCCGCCGGCGATGGACCAGCGACGGTCCTGGATGCCGGCGAGCTCCGGCGCGTCGTCGGCGCTCAGGCGGTTGAACACCGGCAGCGCCGTGAGGGAGAAGCGGTAGTGCTCGCCGTTGGAGAGCATGTAGCCCGCGATGACGCCGGCGAAGAAGAAGCGGCCGTTGTGGTAGAAGACCAGCGGAAAGGGCGTCACCTGCTTCTTGCCGCCCACGTAGCCCGGGTCCGACACCGCCAGGCCGGCACCAAAGATCCAGCTGGAGCCGGCGTCCGTGGCGGCCGCGCGCGCGATCTGCTCCTGGGGCGTCTCGTCGTCGGCGAACGCAGTGCCGGCGGCGAGCAAGCAGATCAGCAAGAAGATATGTCGGAGCGTGAGCATGATTCCCTGCCAGAACTGTTTTTAGAACGGCGATGTTAGTGGAACGTGCGCGCGGGTGTTACGACGAATCCGGCTTGTCCAAAGTGTATAGCACCACTTCCACCTCGGGATGGCGCTCCGCGAGGTCGTGGGCGTTGCGCCGGCCTTCGTAGCGCATGCCGATCTTCTCCATCACGCGGATGGACGCCAGGTTCGGCACGTCGGCGATGGCTACCACCTTAGGCAGCTTCATCACGTCGAACGCGTGACGCTTCATCGCCTCGGCCAGTTCCGTGGCGAAACCGCGGTTCCAGTAGTCCTTCCACACCCACCAGGCGAACTCGTAGAAGCCGGACTTGTCCTGGGGCTGGAGGCCGGCGAAGCCCACCACCTCGCCCGTCTCCTTCAGCACCGCCGCGCCGACGCAGCAGCCATGTTCCGCCAGGAAACGCGCCTGGCGCTGCAGCACGGCATCGATACGCGCCTCGTCCCAGGCCCGGCCGAAGCTGATGTAGCGCATCATCTCCGGGTCGCTCACGAACCTGGTGAACGCCGGCCGGTCCGCCGGCTCCCAGGCGCGGATCAAAAGGCGCGGGCTCTCGATGCGGAAGTTCATGGCGTTCACCCCGGGATGCTATGGCATGATAATGGACGCCGCAGGGGGAAGGGACCGGATCAACTGCGGTGCATGGAATATATAACGATACGGGGAGATCTTCATGAAGCTCGTCTATAAGACCGAGGACGTGTTGT
>DATAHN010000008.1:0-14312 GCA_036263155.1 Gammaproteobacteria bacterium
GACGCGCAGAAGTTCGCCGAGGCCATCGAACCGGTCCTGGTGGAAGCATCCGCGAGCGCCAGCAAGCCGCTGCGGCTCTTCGGCGAGATGGTGGCCATCGAGTTCGAGGCCGGCAACAAGGAAGCGGCGATCCGCATCGAGGAGCTCTGGAACGGGCTCGCCGGGCGGTATGAGTTCTCGCTGCTCTGTGCCTATCCCATCGGCGAGGCCAGCAGGATGAAGGACTACACCTCGCTCCTGCGCGTCTGCGCCGAGCACACCAAGACCGCCCTGCCCACGGGCCTGTGGACCGGCAAGCACCTCGCCGGCATGGAAAGCGAAGCCTAGCCTTACCCGCACACGCGTCCCTCCGACACACTATTTCCCCCGCCTTCCCGGCACACGCCTTCTTAAAGGCGTACACTGGTGTTGCCCTTTCTCCTTGCCACGCCGGTCTGCTGCAGCGTGACCTCAACCAGAGGACCGCGCCATGACCGACATATCCCGCCGACCCCCTTCCCAACATCGCCAGGCATTGGAACGCGACGACCTGGAGAAGGTGCGCGCGGCCGCCCGAGCCGCTTACCAGGGCGCCGAGATATGCCTGTCCGATGCCGTGAGGAAGCGCGACCAGCGGCGCGCCGAGCGGGAGCGTGAGGCCGCCAAGCTGCACTACTTCGGGAAGCCGCAGGTGTCGCGGTGATCACGTTCACATCCCGCAACCCGGAGCCGGTGCCCGGCGCGCAGCCGTGCGGGGACGCGAAGGTGGCCCTCAAGTTCACGCAGACGGGCAAGTACCTTATCGCTGCCGGCAGCGAGCGCCAGGAGGGCAAGGAATCCTTCAGCCCCGTGCTCTACATCAGCGTGGTCGGCGAGAAGGGCTGGGCGACCCACTACCCGCTACGGGGCAAGTTCGCCAAGGACGATGAGGCCGCCGCGGCGGCGCTCCACTATGGCATCCAGATCATCACGCGCCAGGTGCGGGACGTGCCGCGGCCCGGCGATCCGCAGCTGCTCACCGTCGAGCCCCAGGCGCCCTGATCCGGCATTCCGGATGTTTATTTTCGGCTGAACGGCGCTTTTCGTATCTTTATCGGTCCGGAAGTGCTAAAAGGGTGCGCTGTCCGCAGCCTCAGATGACCGAAGCCTTCCGTCTTCCTTCCTCTCCGACCGTAGCAGCACATCCTTCCTTCACTATCGAGTAATTCGCATGTCACAGCAGAACAAGTTGTATGTTGGTAATTTCCCCTTTTCGGTCGATGAGTCGCAGCTGCGCGAGATCTTCTCCCAGTACGGCGAGATCTCGGAACTCAATCTGATCATGGACCGCGACAGCGGGCGTCCCAAGGGCTTCGGTTTCATCACCTTCGCGTCCCAGCAGTCCGCCGAGAAGGCGCTGGAGCAGAATGGTAAGGACATGGGCGGCCGCGCCCTCCGGGTGAACATGGCCATGGACAAGCCGCGCACCACGGGCGGCAGCGCTCGTCCGCGCTGGTAATACAGCCGCATATTGATGCGAGAGCCCCGCCGCGAGGCGGGGCTTTTTTATGCCCGCGAGACAGGCTCAGTGCAGCGGCGCGGTACCGGACAGCTTGTCGACCTTGAGCAGATGCTTCTTCGCCAGGGCCAGCAGCTGGCCCTCGGAGGGGTGGTCAACCGTCTCCCAGGCCTTGATCTGCTTCGCCAGGGCGGGGCGGTGCTTCTCCACGTAATGCCGGAAGTCCGCCTGGGCGCCGTGCGGCCCCGCCACCAGTACTTCAGCCACGCCCTTCAATGCGTCGCACACTTCGCTGAAGAACTCATGTTCCGTGCGCACCTCACTGCCGTGCTGGCGAGTGTAGTGCTTGTGGGCGTCGATCTTCCGGGACTGCAGGTTCGCCGCATCGAACTGCAGTACCTGGGCATGCTGATGGTCTATCAGGAGCGCGGCATGGTGGAGTGACATGGGAAGTTTCCTCGGCTATCTCTACGTTGGTGTATGCAGGATAGCCCTGCGGCCGGGGTCCATACCTGATCTACATCAAGTCAGCGACGCTCCTTGCCCGGCCTGGCGGACGGTCCGGTGCCGGATCAATGGCTTCCCAGCAGCAGCCACAGGATGAGGATGACCACGATGAGGCCGGCGCCGCCGCTCGGGTAGTAGCCCCAGGAACGCGAATACGGCCAGGTGGGCAGAGCGCCGATCACGATTAGGATGAGGATGATCAGAAGTATCAGTCCGATGCTCATGTCTTGGTTCCTTCTTGTACTTGGTGTGACAAGCATGAGCCGGCGCCGGAGTCCGGTCTGTGCTCCAGCACACGCGGATGAGTCATCGTGGCCCGGTAAGTGACATATGCCCGGGACCGATCGCTTCTATTCCTCCTCCACCCGCTTATAGGTCAATTGCAGGTCCGGTTCCCAGGGGCCTCCATCCTTCGACATCTCGCCCCTGCACACGAGGGTACGGCCGCCATCGGTGAAGGTGCCGGTGAAGCGCTGGGAGAATTTCGGGTTGTAACGCCACCAGGTCCAGACGCCGTCCCGCATCGCGGTCTGGATGTTCCGCGAGACGCCGCGCTCGTCGAAGTACAGCATCCACCATTCACCGGCGACGTTGTCGCTGCCGAAGATGGCGAGCCCACTGGGGATCTCCGGCTCGTCGGTCTCGGAGCGCATCATCAGGAACGCGCCGTCCTCGATCCACTGGAACGAGGCGCGGCCATGGAATACCTTGCCCGGCACGTGAGGATGCGTGCCCTCGGTGGTCCATTCACCCACCAGCACGCGGAACGGCTCGAGCGCGGGGTTGGGAAGGACGGCTTCCTGGGCGAGAGTACTCATGTCGGTATCTTGAACCTTTGCGGGCCGGACGCCGGGACGAGGACCACAGTTTTGCCCGTGGATGGAGGGGCTGGTCACCAAAAGCGGGGTATGTTGCAATCCTTTCGCCGTGAGCCCCATGTAATGGCAGGGTGGTCGGCTGACGCAACATCCCGGAGGAAGTCCACGCATGAGGTCCTTGTCCCGCGCGGCGCTCAGCGCCCTGGCGTTCCTTATCCCATTCGCCGCTTGTGCCGGCGACCAAGCCAAGCCTTTCACCCAGGATGACGCCCGCGCCATCGTCGGCGACCTGCAGAAGGTGGTGTCGCCCCGGGGCATAGACGAGCGGCTGCTGGTCCTGGTGGGCGGCGTCCACCAGTGGATCACCGTGAAGGGGCGGGATGACCGCAATCCTGTCCTACTCTTCATCCATGGCGGGCCGGCGGCGCCGGAGATGCCCACCAGTTGGACCTTCCAGGACGATTGGGAGGATTTCTTCACGGTGGTGCAGTGGGACCAGCGCGGTTCGGGCAAGAGCTACAACGCCAACGACCCGGCGGACATCAAGTTCACCCTGAGCGTGCAGCAGATAACCGATGACGCAGCGGAAGTGGTGCAGTACCTGCGCCAGCGCTATCACCACGACAAGGTGTTCGTGATCGCCCATTCCTGGGGTACGGTGCCGGGCTTGAGGCTCGCCCAGGCGCACCCGGAGTGGCTCTATGCCTACATCGGCATGGGCCAGATCATCGACATGCGGGAGAACGAGCGTCTGGGCTATGCGTCCGTGCTGACCTCCGCCAGGGCGGACCACAACGACAAGGCGGTGAAGGAGCTGGAAGCCCTCGCACCTTATCCCAACCCCAAGCGCCCCGTGACTTTCGACGAGATCGGGGTGGAGCGCAGCTGGTCCGTGTACTACGGCGGGCTCACCTGGAACCGCAAGAGCTACGATTACTACTACGACACCGGCAAGCTCTCGCCGGACTACACGGACAATGATCTGGCCGCCATCGACAAGGGCTCGCTCATGTCCCTGACCCGGCTCCTGCCCGAGCTCATGGACGTCGACTTCACCAAGACCACGGACTTCAAGTGCCCCATCGTGATCTTCAACGGCCGGCACGACATCACGACCTCCGCCACCCTGGCCGCGGCCTGGTTCAAGACCGTGCATGCCCCGGTGAAGAAACTGGTCTGGTTCGAGGACTCGGCCCACATGATGCAGATCGAGCAGCCGGGCCAGGTGCTGCTGCACCTGGTCCAGGACGTGCGGCCCCTCTCGGGTAGCGATGCCACGCTGGATACCAGCGTGGAGCGGTGAGGACTCACTGGAGCAGGATGCTCTGCCGTCCCCGCTCCATCAGCCCCTTCTCGATCCCAGGCCACTGGCCATAGGCCTTGCCGCCTTTCTTGAGGTCCGCCGCGGTGAGGCCTGCCGGCGCGGGCTCGCTGTAGATGAACATCAGCTCCTTACGGCCGCCGTCCATGAGGTGCACGAAGCGCACTGAGATCATGGACTGCGGCAGCGCATAGCCCTGCTTGGCCAGCAGCGCCTTGAGATGCGCGGTGTCGGAAGCCGGATCGTCCTTGGAATCCATGGCTTCCGCCCAGGTGTCCACGAAGAAATCCATGCCACCCAGCGTCGCGTGGCGTGCAGAGTCATAGGTGTGGTGGTACTCGGGGTGCGAGGGGAGGTAGGCCTCGAACTGCACCCAGTAGAGGCGCTGCACCTGCCTGTCCTTGTCCGCGTCCACGAACGCATGCAACTCGATGTCGTCGAAATAGGCCCGCAGTATCCAGCGGTCCGCGCCGGCATAGGCCGCGGAGGTGGGCAGGGTGATCGCCGCCTTGGGGTCGTGCTTGGACGAGACGATGTTCCCCTGCACCGTGCGCCCGGGTTTGAGCGCCGCGGCATCCGCCACCAGCGGCTCCGGCGCATGGAACGTGGGCGACCAGGCGTGCACCTCGCCCACGAACATATTCTGAGTGACGGAAGGATCCGCCTCCATCAGCGCCCGCGCGGATTCGAGATCCTTGGCCTTGAGGATCACCACGCCGCCCGGCTCGTCGAGCGTGGGGCCGGCGTCCAGGATCGTGCCGTCCTGGAACAGCTTCTTCATATATAGATAGTGGGGGCGGATGGCATCCTGTTGCTGCATGGGCACGCCTTCTTTCCAAGCTGGCCCTTGCTTATAGAGAATTACGAAGAGCGCGGCGTCTTTGGGCACATCCTGCGCTGTAGCCGAGGCCGCGAGCAGTGCGAGCCCCAGTGCGGCCGCTGTGGCATTTCGGGAAATCCCCCTCCAATTCCAGCATCCAGGCTTCGCCATCGTTTCGCTTCCTATCCATTCAAGGCCGAAGGACTAGTCTATCTATTGCGCAGACGATGAACATTATGTCTAATTACGGGGCCGCAGGATGCTGGCACCGGAAGGCTTTTGGAGAGAGACATGTCTGAGCTGGAATTGCTCCATGAAAGGATGCGTGGGGTCTACATCGGGCGCCGCTTCGTGGGTGAGATCCCCGAGAGCGAGTGGCTCGCCATCGCCGACTACGTGCGCGGCAACCCCGTCATCTGGCAGGCCCAGGCACGCAACCTCCTGCGTGTGGTCGGCCGCGTCTTCGGCTTCGGCTTCATCAGCGTGCCGCTCGGCGTGTTCTGGACCGCGGCCATGCTGGGCTGGGTCGGCAAGCCCATCGCGATCGGCGGCATCGATGGCCATGTAGGCGGGCTCCTCAGCCAGCCGGGGATCATCATCGCCGCCGTCGCGCTGGGTGTCGGTGCCATGCGTGCCCTCGGCCTCAAGCTCGGCTACGTGAACTTCTTCTCCAAGGCCCACAGCGCCCTGCTCAAGGAGCGCCTGGGACTCGATGAGCCTGGCGAGTGTTCCGTCCGCTGACCCGGACTCCGGTATCCTGATCCCCACCATCGGACCTGCGCCTCGCCTGCGCCCGGATCACCCATGCAGAGATCGACCGGTTCCCGCGACCCGGGCATAGACCTCCTGCGGGGACTCTCCACCCTGCTCGTGGTACTGCACCACATCGGGCTACGCATCCCGCTCCGGCACACCGCGCTGGGCGAGTTCCTGCCGCAGCGCTTCAGCAGCACTCTCAACTACAACGGCTACGAGGCGGTGTTCGTGTTCTTCGTCATCTCGGGTTTCCTCATCGCCCGCAACAGCCTGCGGCGTTGGGGCAGCCTGGGCCGGCTGGATTACCGTGCTTTCTACGCCATGCGCTTCGCCCGCATCGTCCCCTGCCTGTTGGCGCTGGTGGCTGTCCTCAGCCTGCTCCATCTGCTGGGCGCGGGGGATTACGCGATACACCGCCCGGGTCAGTCGCTCCCCGGTGCCACAGCGGCGGCACTGGGTTTCTATCTCAATTGGTATGAAGGGCTCTTGGGCTATCTGCCAGGCAACTGGGACGTGCTGTGGTCCCTCTCCATCGAGGAGGTCTTCTATCTGGCTTTCCCGGTGGTCTGCCTGCTCACGCGGCGCACGGCGATATTGCTGCCGCTGCTCGTGCTGCTGGCGTTGTCACTGCCTTATACCCATGCCACGGCAGCGGGGAATGAGATCTGGCAGGAGAAGGCTTATCTCCCGGGCATGGCAGCGATCGCCATGGGTATCCTGGCGGCGCTCATCGTCGAGCATGCCAGGACGCCCTGGCGCGGCATGGCCCTTGCGCTGGCTCTCGCCGGTGCGCTCGGCCTAGCCGCCGTGTTCACCGTGGAGGATCTGTTGTGGTCCGCTTGGCACGACGCCACGCTGCTGCTGCTCACCTTCTCCAGCGCCGCGCTCCTGCTCGGCATGCATTGGCGGGGGACGCGGTTGCTCCCGGGACTGGGCTGGTTCGCAGGTTTCGGGCGGCTGAGCTACGAGATCTACCTCAGCCACATGTTCGTGGTGTTCACCGTGGTGCGCCTCTACAAGGCTTCAGGAAACGCGGCACTCGGCTGGCTCTGGTATCCGCCGGCGGTGCTCGCCTGCTGGGCTTTGGGCTGGCTCATCGCCCGCGGGCTTTCGATGCCGGCGGACGCGGCCTTGCGCCGCCGCCTGCTGCATCCGGCTGCCGGCTCCCCGTCGCCGCAGCCCGCCGAAGCGACGGAGTGAGCGTCTCCCGCTGGTACATGGGCACGGACGGTTCTGGTACCTAACAGCCGTCACGCTGGCCGCTATAGTCGGTCCATGAAGATCCAGACACCCGCCCTGAACGGTCGCCACGTGCGGCTCGAGCCCTTGAGCCTCGACCACCTGGAGGGACTCATGGCCGCGGCCAGGAGCGACGACCCCGAGCTCTATCGCTGGACCATCGTGCCCCAGGGCCGCGAGGCCATGCGCATCTATATAGAGGAAGCCCTGGCCTGGCAGGAAGCGGGCACCGCGGTGCCCTATGCAACCGTGAGCCAGGCAGACGGCGTCGTGATCGGCTGCACCCGTTTCTTCGATCTCACCCATTGGCCGTGGCCAGCCGGTCACGCACGACATGATTCCAGTGCGCCGGACGTGGGGGAGATCGGCTTCACCTGGCTCAGCCCCCGGGCCGTGCGCACCGCCGCCAACACCGAGGCCAAGCTGCTCATGCTGACCCAGGCCTTCGAGGGCTGGGGCATGCTGCGCATCTGCCTGCAGACCCACCATCGCAACGAGCGCTCCCGGGCCGCCATCCAGCGCATCGGCGGCCGGTTCGAGGGCATCATCCGCGCCAGCCGGCTGGCGCCGGACAATACCCCGCGGGACACGGCCCGTTTCTCCATCGTGGCGGCGGAGTGGCCGGAGGTGCGGGCGGAGCTCATGAGGATGCTCGGGAAGGATTAGAATCTACCCAGCCGGCGACACCGCCCGGCATGGGGTGAGGGAAGGGATCTTGCGTTATCCGGCCATGTCCGCGCGTCCGCTCGCGCTCTTCGCACTCCTGTCCCTCCCGTTATTCCACGCCCCGGCCGCGCGGGCCGACGAGGTCAGCGCCGGCACGCAGCGCCAGCTCGGCAACTGCGCGACGCTGGGCGAGGCGGTGCGCCGCTTCGCCGGCGCCCGCGACCAGGGTCTCGCGAAGATGGATGCCTTCCAGAAAGTGACGCAAGGCCAGTCCGCCTATGTGCCGGGCTCGCTGCTGGACCAGACGCTGCAGTGGCCCTACGATCACCCGGGCGAGCAGCAGATCACCACAGCCTCGCACTTCTACCACCGCTGCGTGCTGGATGGCCTCGACGTGCTGACGCTGGCCACGGACCAGGAACTCACCGGCGCTTCCTTGAGCTGCCAGCAGCAGCACGCTGGCGATGCGAACGCCATCGACACCTGCATCGCCGCCGCCACGGACGCCATCGTGGCCCGTACCCAGACCACCGCGCCCGCGGCGGTCTCGGCCACACCATCCACTGCCACCAGTCCCAGCCTGTCGCCGGATGGCGCGACACTGGCCGCCGCCGAGGCGGTGGCGGCGAACGCGCCGCCGCTCCCCGCGCCCGTCGCCGAGCCGCCGCCCGCGCTCAAGCTCGAGCCCACCTCGCCGGATTCCTCGGCGCCGGTCTGGATCGAATTGCCCTCCGCGTCCGCGCCGGCACCCGTGAAGCCATCCACGCAGGTCGCGGTGACCGCGCCCGCCGCGCCGCCGCCGCCCGCGCCGTTCGAACCCACGGTTCCGGCGCCCGTCATCGCACCGGCGCAGACGGATCTCTCCGCCGCCGCACCGGTGCCGGTGAAGGCCTCTGTGCCGCAAGGGGCCGTCGCTTCACCGAATGTGCCCGTTCCCGCACCGGCGCCTGTCGCGCCGAAACCTGTCCCGCAGCTCGCCGCGGCCGCGCCGGCTCCCGTCACACCGCCTGCGCCAGCCGCCCCGATGCCCATGCCGCAGGTGGCGGCGGTGGCACCGGCTCCTGCCGTCGTCGCCACACCGGCTGCATCCAAGCCGGCCCATGCCGAGCCCACCGTGGCTGCAGGCCAACCTGCCAGCGTGGAGGAGTACGGCCAGCTCAAGCTCGGCATGCCGCTGAGAGACGCCATCAAGACCTTCCACAGCTACGGGGAGCGCGGCACGGATGAGCAGGGCTCCGAGACCTATACCTTCCTGGTGGGTGGCGGCCACGCGTTCATCACGTTACGCACCTCGCCCACGCATCCGGGTGAACTCTACGGCATCCAGGTGACGGGCAGCCCCGAAGCCGAGCTCGCGCCGCTGGCGGGCGTGGCGCTGGGCGATACCGCCACCGCGCTGTTCACGAAGGTGGGCGAGCCCACTGCGCGCACACCGGTCAAGGACTACCACACGATGTGGAGCTACCTCGGCCGCAACTATTCCTTCGAGGTGAGCGACGGCGGCGACGTGATCAGCCTCGTGATTTACGGCTACTCCGGCACGCCTCACGACGAGTCCATGGACGACGGCGAGGACGAGGACGGCGATGGGGCAGGCTTCTAGCCTCAGCGGCGGCTGCCATTGCGGCAACCTGAGGCTCGAGATCTCCTTGAGCCGTGCCCCGCAGACGTGTCAGCCGCGCGCCTGCGACTGCGAGTTCTGCACCCGCCACGCTGCGGCGTATATCTCCGATGCCCAGGGTTCCCTCGCCATCCACGTGAAGGATGCGAGCCGGCTCGCGCGCTACCGCCAAGGCAGCGAACAGGCTGAGTTCCTGCTCTGTGCGGACTGCGGCGTGCTGGCGGCGGTGGTCCACGAGAGTGAGGGCCGCCGCTATGGCGCCGTGAACGCCCGCGCCTTCGATGGCGGCAAGTCTTTCGGCACGCCGCAACCCGCCTCACCCAAGACCCTCTCGCCCGCGCAGAAGATCGCCCGCTGGCAGGAAGTCTGGTTCCCCGATGTGGAGCTGCGCTTAAGCGTCCCCTGAGGGTCAGTCCTGGTTCAGCATCATGATCGGCCTGATCTCGATGGCGCCATGGGCGCGGGCGCAGGGCGTGTCCGCCACCAGCCGCACCACCTCTTCCACATCGTCCGCCTCGATGATGCTGAAACCCGCGAGCGGCACCTCGAGCCGTCCCTGCGGCCCGTCAGCCACCCGGGGCACGCCTTCCCAAGCGCGTACGGTGGTGACATCGGTCTCCACGGCGCCCATGAGCGCGCCGCGCTCGCGGATCTTCGTGTCTTGGGCCAGGAGCTCATCCTGTTCCCGTTTCGGAAGCTTCTTCCAGTCCTTCTCGTCACCATAGGCCAAGCATAGGTATTTCACGTCCGTCCTCCATCTTGCAAATCAAATAACTATGGGACGGTACGCCGCGACGCGGAGATCAGCGATCCATGCATCCGCGATCCCGTATTTTTTTACGCACAGTTCAAGTCGCGCAGGTGTATTCCATATTCACGGGAATGTCGCGCCATTTCACCCTGTTATGTGCGACACAGCACAGACGACGCGATGCGCGCGACGCAAACTGGCATCTCCAACGATCAACGGCCGTGCAAGACGCGCCGTCGCAGGAGATACGACATGAAAATATCCAAAACCCCTTCCCTCCGCACCCTGTTCATGATGGCCGGCATGGGCGCCGCGCTCGCCGCCGGGATGCCAGCCCTGGCATCCGACGACCCGGCGCCCACGGCCCACAGCGACAGCGTGGGCGACGCCATCAGCGACACCGCCGTCACCGCCAAGGTGAAGGCCAAGTTCGTGGGTGTTGACAGCCTCAAGGGCTCCGACATCAGCGTCACCACCACCAACGGCATGGTCACCCTCACCGGCACCGCCGGCAGTTCCAGCGCCAAGTCCGAGGCGGAACGCCTGGCCAAGCAGGTGAAGGGCGTGAAGGACGTGGACAACGAGCTCAAGACCCCTTCCAGCAGCAAGACCAGCGCTGAGCTGAAGGGTGCCGCGAACAGCACCAAGCAGGGCGTCTCCGACACCTGGATCACCACCAAGGCGAAGTCGGCGATCACCGCCGACAGCGTGGCCAAGGGCTTCGACGTGCACGTGGAGACCACCAACGGCGTGGTGGTGTTGAGTGGTCAGCTGGCCAACAAGGATGCGATCGCGCACGTGAAGGACATCGTCGAGAAGATCGACGGCGTGAAGAGCGTGGACACCAGCGGCCTCGAGGTCGCCCCGGGCAAGTGACGCTTGCCCTTCGTGAGGTCCCGGCGGCGGCTGCCGCCGGGACCGCGCCAGGATTCGAGACAGGAGACATGACATGCAGAAGATGAACGGTTTCTACGCCTTGCTGGCCGCCGCCGGCCTCACCGGCGCCCTGTGCGGTACCCCGGTGCTGGCAGCCTCCAGCCCCGCGCCTGCCGCGAGCACCGCGGTGGGCGCCGCCACTTCCGACACGGACATCACCGCCCAGGTGAAGGACAAGCTCGCGAGCGCGGGCTATCGCGACGTGGCGGTGACCGTCAACGGCGGCGCGGTGACGCTGGTGGGCAGCGCCCAGGACGCGCAGGTGAAGGCTAACGTGGAGGCGGTGGCCAAGTCAGTGGACGGTGTGACCAGCGTGGACAACCGCCTCAAGACCCCGGCCGAGCGGCCCCAGATACCGCCTCCGCCCGCGGCGTGAAGGCCGGGCTGATCCATAACTATTAAGAGGTGACGAGATGAGCAACGACATTGCGAAAGGCGACTGGAAACAGCTCTCGGGTGCGATCAAGCACACCTGGGGCAAGCTGACCGATGATGACTTGCTGCGCGCCAAGGGCGACGGCGAATACCTGGTGGGAAGGCTGCAGGAATACTACGGTCTCACCAAGGCGAAGGCGGAGCAGAGCCTGCACGAACTGGGCTACAAGCTGCGCGGCGAGCAGCGTCGGGTCGCCACCTCCGATCGCCGCGGCAGTGGCGATGACGTGACCACCGAACGCCTGGATCGCTGATCCGGGCGAGGTGCGACGCCGCCGGTGGCTGACTGAAGCCACCGGCGGCTTTTTTTGGCCCCAGGTCAGGAAGCGTGGGGCACGTGCGCACCGGCCTGGCCGAAGGAGTAGATCCAGCCCTTCGGCGTGCAGGTGTACACGTCGCTGAACCACAGGTCGAAGTCCAGGGTGTCTCCCTTGTACAGCGCCTTGATGTAGAGCAGCGCGGTGATCACCGCGGTGCCCTCGCCATAGAAGCGCACGCTCTGCCGGGTGTCGCTCTGGTGCTCGTACGCGAGGGCCGTGTCGTGGGCCTGGTCCAAGAGATCCTTCTTTCCGTACACCTGCCCCTTGCCGGTCACCAGCGTGAAGTCGTCCGCCAGCAGGCGCGCCATGGCAGCGGCATCACTCTTCTCCACCGCGGCCTGGTACTCGGTATCCAGCTGCTTGATGAGCGCCGGATCCTGCGGGCAGGCCGGCAGCGGGGCGGCCAATGCCGCGATGGGGGCGAAGAGGGCGAGGGTCAGCAATGCCTTGGACATGGGAGTCTCCCTGGGTTTCGGTGCGTGCAGGCTACCGGCGCCGATGTATCGCAGCTATCACGAACTTGCAGCGCTCCCGGGTCCGGCGGCATAGTGGACAGGAGGGGATGGGAGCGAAGCCATGCGACTGCAGCGACGTGACCTGGACAATGCCGCCTTGGCGGGCGTGATCAGCGCCGCCCAGGCCGAGAGCCTGTGGACGTTCTTGAGCGGGCAGGCCGCCGAAGAGCCGGGCTTCCGGCCCGCGCACATCCTCTACTACCTGGGCGGCCTCGTGGCCATGGCCGCGCTCTCGCTGTTCGTGACGCTCGCCTGGGAACCCTGGGCCGGTATCCCGATGCTGGTGGTGGCGCTCGCCTACGCCGCGCTCGGCATCGCACTCACCCACTGGTTCCTGCAGCGCGGCCTCGCCATCCCCGCCGGGCTCACCATCACCTTCGCCGTCTCCACCGTGCCGCTGGCGGTGTATTCGCTCCAGCACATGCTGGGGTTCTGGGAGGGCGAGCGCACGCTGCAGGACTTCCACCTCTATATAGACTGGCGCTGGTTCTTCATGGAAGTGGTGACGCTCGCCGCCGCGGCGGTGGCCCTGTGGCGCTACCGCATGCCGTTCACGCTGTTCATAGTGGGCGTGATCTTCTGGTATCTCAGCATGGATCTGGTGCCTCTGCTGTTCAACGACCAGGACCCGGACTGGCAGCTCAGGGAGAAGGTGACCCTGTGCATGGGCATCCTCACCACGTTCCTGGCGTTCTGGGTGGACGTGCGTTCGGGCCGCAAGCGGGACTACGCCTTCTGGCTGTATCTCTTCGGCGTGGCCATGTTCTGGGGTGGACTGTCGTTGCAGCGTTCTGACAGCGAACTCAACAAGTTCCTGTACCTGCTCATCAACCTGGGCCTGCTGGCGGTGGGCGCGGTCCTGATGCGGCGCGTATTCGCGGTGTTCGCCGCCTTCGGCATCATTGGCTACCTGGGCCACCTCGCCATGCTGTTCCGCTTCGGCCTGCTGTTCCCGGTACTGCTCGCGGCCATCGGCCTCGGCATCATGTTCCTGGGGATGAAGTGGCAGCGCAACGAGCGGCGCATCCATGACGCGCTGCTGCGCTTCCTGCCCGGCAAGCTGCGCGACCTGGTGCTGCAGGCACACGGGGGCTGAGGGTGTACCTCGCGTTCAAGCTGCTGCACGTCGTCGCCGTCATCCTGTTCTTCGGCAACGTGGTGACGGGCGTGTTCTGGAAGCATCTGGCGGACGGCAGCCACGACCCCACGCTGATCGCCCACACGCTGCGCGCCATCATCCGTCTGGACCGCTGGCTCACCGTGCCGAGCGTCGTCGGCATCGCCGTGTTCGGCGTCGCCACCGCGCTCGCCGGCCACCTGCCGATGCTTCGCACCGGCTGGATCGCCGCCTCCATCCTGCTGTTCACCGCCTCCGGCATCCTGTTCCACACGCTGGCGCGGCTGCAGCGCGAGCTCCTGGCCCTGGCGGAGACGGGCGCCACCAGCGACTTCATGGACTGGGACGCCTACCGCCGCCTCTCGCGCCGGTGGTTCAACTGGGGCCTCGCCGCCACGCTGCTGCCGGCCGCGGCCCTGGTGCTGATGGTGCTGAAGCCCTTCTGAGCGGCCTTACTTCATGTTGCGGTAGAGATTCACCGCGAACACCAGCAGCGTGACCAGCAGCAGGATCAGCATCACACCTGTCAGGGGAGCGACCGCCTCGTTGCCCAGGAGCGTGCAGGCCAGCAACGCCATCGATACCGGCAGCACGGTGTTGTGCATCCAGAAGTGCACCACGCCGAGGGTGCTTCCGCCGGCCGCCGGGAAACGGTCGTAGATGAGGCCGGCCAGCGCCATGCTGGCCCAGCCCAAGAGGTTGATATGCGCGTGCACCGGTGCCAGCGTGAACGAATGGGTCGCACCCATGTACACGCCCAGGGAAGCGCCGACCAACAAGTACGTGACCGCGATCAGTATCCAGAGCCGCGCCAGCCGCTTGCCGCGGGATTCGATGTCCTGAGCCATGTGATTCCCCTCTACCCTGTTGGAACGAATGCCCAACCTTAAACAGCGCGATGCCGCCAGGCAAGGGCGTGTCGCGCGGACGAGGGAATTATCCCGCTGCGGCTTCGGTATGATTCGTACGGTGACGTATCCGGGAGGGGATAGAAATGAAGCAGCAGGTGTTGG
>DATAHN010000009.1:0-25530 GCA_036263155.1 Gammaproteobacteria bacterium
GTCCATCTGCGGGCGCATCACGCCCTGGCTGGGGGAAGCCTTCTTGATCTCGGCGATCACCGCCGCCCGGCCGGCGGCTTGCGCGCTGCGCAACGCCCCCAGGAAGTCCCGGGGCTCCGGCGCGGACCCGAGCTCGGCCCGAAGCTGCTTGAGCGGGCGCTCGGCGCTGCCCGCCGCCACTTCCTCGGCCTTCGCCTTGAGGATGCGCTTCAGGATGTCTTGCGCGCCGCTCATCGCACGGCCTCGACGAACTCTTCCAGCTTGCGTGCGGCGGCGCCGTCCGCGAGGGTGGCCCGGGCCCGCTCCACACCCTCGGCGAAGGAAGCCGCCACGTCCGCCGCGTAGAGCGCGGCGCCCGCGTTCAGCGCCAGCATGTCCCGCGCCGGGCCGGGCTCGTCGCCGAGAGCGCGCTTCACCAACGCGAGGCTCGCCTGGGGGCCATCCACCTCCAGCGGATCCAGCGCCTGGCTCGCGATGCCGAAGTCCTCGGGGCGCACGGTGTAGTTCCTGAGCCCGCCGTCCTTGAGTTCGCACACCTGCGTGGGCGCGGCGAGGCTGATCTCGTCCAGCCCGTCCTCGGAATGGATCACCAGCACGTGGCGGCTGCCCAGGGAGCGCAGCACCTGGGCCAGCGGCTCGATCCAGCGCTGGGCGAACACGCCGAGCAACTGGTGCGGCGTGTTGGCGGGGTTGGTGAGGGGGCCCAGCAGGTTGAACAGGGTGCGCGTGCCGAGCTCGCGGCGCGGCGCGGCCGCATAGCGCGCAGCCGGATGGTGCGCCGGGGCAAACATGAACCCCAGGCCCACCTTCTCGATGCATTCCACCACCCGCTCCGGCGGCAGTTCCAGCGGCACGCCCATGGCTTCCAGGAGGTCCGCGCTGCCCGACTTGCTCGACATGGAGCGGTTGCCGTGCTTCGCGACGCGCCCGCCGGCGGCGGCCACCACGAACGCGGCGGCGGTGGAGACGTTGAAGATGCGGCGGCCGTCGCCACCGGTGCCGCAGGTATCCACGAGGTTATGGGTATCCACCTTGACCGGCATGGCGAGCTCGCGCATCACGCGCGCGGCGGCGCTGATCTCCTCCACCGTCTCGCCCTTGGCGCGCAGGCCGGCGAGGAAGCCGCCGATCTGGATCGGCGTGGCGCCGCCGGTCATGATCTGGCGCATCACCGCCTGCATGGCCGCCTCATCGAGGTGCTGGCGGTCCACGATCTGGCTGATGGCGTCCTTGATGTCCATGCTCAGTTCACGGGTTCAGGAAGTTGCGGAGCAGATCATGACCGTGCTGGGTCAGGATCGACTCGGGATGGAACTGCACGCCCTCGATGGGCAGCGTCTTGTGCCGCACGCCCATGATCTCCTCCATCTCACCGGACTCGTCCTCGGTCCAGGCGGTGACCTCCAGGCAGTCCGGCACCGAGTCCTTGGCGATGACCAGCGAATGGTAGCGCGTGGCCTCGAAGCCGTCCGGCAGGCCGCGGAACACCCCCTTGCCTGAGTGGCGGATGCGCGAGACCTTGCCGTGCATCACCTGGCCCGCGTGCACGATGCGCCCGCCGAAGGCCTGGCCGATGGCCTGGTGGCCGAGGCAGACGCCCAGGATCGGCAGCCGCCCGCCCAGCTCCTTCACGAGGTCGAGGCAGATGCCTGCCTCGTTGGGCGTGCAGGGCCCCGGCGAGAGCACGACGCCCTTGGGTCCCATGGCGGCGACGTCCGAGACGCCCAGCGCGTCGTTGCGGCGCACCTCCACCTCCGCGCCCAGCTCGCCCAGGTATTGCACCAGGTTGTAGGTGAAGGAATCGTAGTTATCGATCATCAGGATCATACGGAACCCCTGCCACCCTCAGCCCGGGTCATCTCTATAGCGTGGAGCAAAGCCCTGGCCTTGTTCAGGGTCTCATGCCACTCGTTCTCCGGCACCGAATCATGCACGATGCCGGCCCCCGCCTGCACGTGCAGCCGCCCATCCTTGATGACGGCGGTGCGGATCGCGATGGCCGTGTCCAGGTTGCCGTTCCAGCCGAGGTAGCCCACGGCGCCGGAATAGATGCCCCGCTCCGAGGGCTCCAGCTCGCGGATGATCTCCAGCGCCCGCACCTTGGGCGCGCCGCTCACGGTGCCGGCCGGGAAGCAGGCCTTGAGCACCTCCAGCGGCCCGAGGCCGGCCTTCAGGCGTCCCCGCACCTCCGAGACGATGTGCATCACGTGGGAGTAGCGCTCGATCACCATGCGGTCCGAGAGGCGCACGCTGCCGGTCTCTGCCACCCGGCCCACGTCGTTGCGCCCCAGGTCCACCAGCATCACGTGCTCCGCCCGCTCCTTGGCGTCCGCCAAAAGGTCCTCGGCCAGCCGGTCGTCCTCCTCCGGCGTACGGCCGCGCGGGCGCGTGCCGGCGATGGGGCGCAGCGTCACCTCGCCGTCCTCCACCCGCACCAGCACCTCCGGCGATGAGCCGGTCACCTGGAACGTGCCGAAATCCAGGTGGTACATGTAGGGCGAGGGATTCATGACGCGCAGGGCCCGGTACACGTCCAGGGCTGAACCGGAGAACGGCGCCGACAGGCGCTGTGACAGCACCACCTGGAACGCGTCGCCGGCACGGATGTAGCCGCGCACCTTCTCCACCGCGCGGCAGAAATCCGCCACCTCGAAGCTGGAATGGAACTGGCCCGCGCTGCTGCCGGCGTAGCCTGCGCGCGAAGGGTAGCGGGCCGGGCCGCGCAGCCGCGAGGTGAGGTCCTCGAGGCGCCGCTCGGCGCGCTGCAGCGCGTCCGGCTGCGCCGGGTCCGCGTGCACCACGATCTGCACCGTGCCGCGCAGGTTGTCGAAGACCACCAGTTCCTCGGCCAGCATCAGGCAGATGTCCGGGCAGCCGAGCTCGTCGCTCGCCACCGCGTCCGCGAGCTGCGGCTCGATGTAACCCACGGCCTCGTGGCCGAAGTAGCCCACGAGGCCGCCGCTGAAGCGCGGCAGGCCGGGCATCACCGGCACGCGGAACCGCGTGCGGAACGCCTCCAGCGCCGCGAACGGCTCCTCCGATATCTGCTCCCAGCCCGAGGCGGTCTGCACCCGGGACACGCCGTCACGCACCGTGAACAGCGCGGCGGCGGTGAGCCCGATGATGGAGTAGCGGCCCCAGGTCTCGCCGCCCTGCACCGATTCCAGGAGGAAGGTGTGGGGCGCGTTCGCGAGCTTGAGATAGGTGCTGAGAGGGGTGTCGAGGTCCGCGAGCAGCTCGCGCACCACGGGGATGCGGTTGTAGCCGGCGGCCTTTAAGGCGTCAAAGCGCTGTTGGTCCATGGGACGGTCACCCTGAGAGACGGAGGTTGCGATACGGCACGACGCGGACGCGTCAGCGCCATCGCCAGCTGTGGCGCGAGGCCGCGACTGCTCCGTTGCTCAGGAAGACCGTGGAAGACATGTGTTTATGCCCCTTCGAACCGAGCCAAGACATTAACGGCTGGCCGCGGCAGGGGCAAGCCCCGCGAGCCAGGCCGGCAGGTCCGCCAGGCTGTCGAGTTCCACCTCCGCGCCCAGCGCCAGGAGGTCCTCGTCCTGCCGGTAACCGTAGGACACCGCCACCGCGCGGAAGCCCGCGGCCCGGGCCCCCAATATGTCGGCCCGCGAATCTCCCACCATGCAGCTCAGGGCGGCCGCGACGCCTACCCGCTCCGCCGCGAGCAAGAGCGGGCGCGGATCGGGCTTCAGGGCCGGCACCGTGTCGCCGCTCACCACCGTGTCGAAGCGGCCGCGTATGCCGAGCCGATCCAGCAGGGGCTCCGTGAACTCGGCGGACTTGTTGGTGACGCAGGCGAGGCGGCAGCGGCCCGCGAGCGCGTCGAGCGCCGCTTGCGCGCCGGGATAGAGACGGGTGTCCACGCACACTTCCGCCGCGTAGAAACGCCGGAACGCGGCCCGCGCGTCCGCCAGGAGCTCCTCGTCCGGCTCGCCGTCCAGCTTGCCGGTGAGCGCGCGCTTCAGGAGCTTGGTGAGCCCCTCGCCCACCCAGCCCTTCACCTGCTGCACGCCATAGGAGCGCTGGCCCAGGGACTCGAGCGCCTTGTCCACGGCGCGCGCGATGTCCGCGGCGCTGTCCACCAGCGTGCCGTCCAGGTCGAACGCTACTAACTTTATCGGGGTCATCTCAAAGCTGCTGCGCTTGGCATAACTGCGTTGTGGTCCGGCTCGCAATCCTCACGTACACCGGAAGTACGCTCCGGTTGCTCGCCGTCCCACGCCTTGTTCTGCCTTCGCTCGCGACGCTTTGAGACGTCTTCTTGTGCAGACTGCGGTGCAGACGTCAAGACTTGGCGCGAGACAGCTCCTCGCGCATCTGCTTTATCACCGCGCCGTAGTCCTGGGCGCCGAAGATGGCCGAGCCCGCCACGAAGGTGTCGGCGCCGGCGGCGGCGATCTCGCGGATGTTGTCCGCCTTCACCCCGCCGTCGATCTCCAGGCGGATCTCGCGGCCTGACTTGTTGATGAGGGCCCTGGCTTCGCGCAGCTTGTCCAGGCTGGCGCGGATGAAGGACTGGCCGCCGAAGCCCGGATTCACGGACATGATGAGCACCATGTCCAGCTTGTCCATCACGTGCTTCATGTAATCGAGGGGCGTCGCCGGGTTGAACACCAGGCCCGCCTTGCAGCCCTGGTCGTGGATCAGCGCGAGGGTGCGGTCCACGTGCTCGCTCGCCTCGGGATGGAAGGTGATGTAGGTGGCGCCGGCCTTGGCGAAGTCCGGCACGATGCGATCCACTGGCTTCACCATCAGGTGCACGTCGATGGGCGCCTTGACCCCATGCTTGCGCAGCGCCTCGCACACCACCGGGCCGATGGTGAGGTTCGGCACGTAATGGTTGTCCATCACGTCGAAGTGCACCATGTCCGCGCCGGCCTTGAGCACGGCATCCACTTCGTCGCCCAGGCGAGCGAAGTCAGCGGAAAGGATGGAGGGGGCGATGAGGTGGGGCATTCCCATGGGGGCACACTTTAACTTAATCACCGGGGGTTTTCAGCCGCGGGGTGCTATCCTCCCCTCGCACGGCAAACAAGAGGTATCCCCCATGCCGGTCGTCGCCATCACCCTGCATATCCTCGCCGTCATCGTCTGGGTCGGCGGCATGTTCTTCGCCTACCTCGCCGCCCGCCCGGTGCTGGCGGAGCTGGAGACCCTGCTCCGGGCCCGCATCTGGGCCGGGTTCTTCCGCCGCTTCTTCCCCTGGGTGTGGACCGCCATCGTGGTGCTGCTGGCGAGCGGCATCTACATGGTGTTCAACAGCTTCGACGGCTTCGCCCATGCGCCCCTGTTCGTGAACCTGATGATGGGGCTGGGCGTGCTGATGATGGCACTGTTCGGCCACATCAACTCCGTCCCCTATCCGCGCCTCAAGCAGGCGGTGGAAGCCAAGGACGTGGAACAGGCGCTGAAGGCCATGGGGCAGATCCGGCAGGTGATGGGCCTGAACCTCGCGCTCGGCATCATCGTGGTGCTCATCGCGATGTCTGGGGCTTACCTTTCCTCCGACTAACGCGGCTTCCAAGCCACCAAGTTGACGAGCGTCTCCACACGCTGCCCATGGGGCGGCGGCTTCCTGATGTGCAACGTCTCCAGGAGGCCGAAGTCCGCGGCACGGCTCCACCACAGGTAAGGGTAGGAGACGTTCGCCTCGCCGAACTCGAAGCCGGCGCGGCGCACCATGTCCAGGTACTCCTCGGCGGTGTGCTGCATGTGCATGGGGTGGCGGAAGAACAGCCGGATCACCCAGGAGTGGATGTAGGCCTTGGTGGACTCGGCGACGAGCAGCAGGCCGCCGGGTCTCAGCAGCCGGTTGAACTCCCGGAGCGTCTCCTCCTGCCGCACCAGGTGGTGCAGGGTCTGGTGGCAGAAAATGAGGTCCACGCTCGCATCCGGCAGCGGGATGGCGGCGCAGTCCGCCTCCATGAGCTCCGGCGCGAGGCCGAACTTCGCGGCCTCGACCCGCGCCGCCTCCAGGCCGTGGCTGTCCACGTCGGTACCGATCAGGCGCCTGGGCTTGAAGCGTTCCGCCAAGGGCTGCAGCGCCCGGCCCTGGCCGCAGCCCGCGTCCAGCACCGTGTCGAACTGCGCGCCCGGCTGCGGCAGCAGCCGCGCCAGGTCCTTGAGCGCGCGCTCCACCACGTGGCGTTTCCAGGTGAACGTGCCGAGGAACCAGAAGCCGACGCGGCTCTCCTCGACGTAGTCTTGCGGCTTCTCCATGTGACTCTTACCCTTCCCTAAGATCACCAACTAAATTCTACAAGCCCCCTCAGAAGCGTCGCGAGCGAAGGCCGGGCTAGGCGCGCGAGGCGAGCAGGAGGGAGTGCACTCTTAGGTGCATGACCGACTGCGAGCCCGAAGCGCAACAACGCCCTGCCGAGCGCAGCAGCTTCTGAGCTATTTTATCCCGCGGGAAGACTTGATCAGGTCGTACGCGACATTGATCTGCTGCACCTTCTCCTGGGCCAGCTTGATCATGTTCTCCGGCAGGCCGCGCGCCACCAGCTTGTCCGGGTGGTTCTCCTTCATCAGGCGCCGGTAGGCGGTCTTGATCTCCGCGTCCGTGGCAGTGGCCGCGACGCCCAGCGTCTGGTAGGCGGCGCCGAGCTCGTCCCGGCGCGCCTCCGGGCTGCGGCTGCCGGCGTCGCGCCGGAAGCGCGCCTGGGCGCGGATGAACTGCTCGTATTGGTTGAGCTCGTACACCGAGATGCCGAGCAGCGCGCAGATGCGCTCCAGCACCGCGCGCTCCGCCGGGTGCACGGTGCCGTCCGCCATGGCCGCGTGCAGCTGGATCTGCAGGAACATGCCGAGGAGATCGTGGCGCCCGTGGCAGGCGACCCTCAGCGCCTTGAGCTCCGCGTCCAGGTCGAAGTCCGGCAGCTTGCCGCGGTTGAACTGCTCGACGGCGGCCTGGCGCTGCGTCTCGTCCAGGTTCATGTGCGCCATCACGTTGCGCGCCGCCTGGATCTCGTCCGGCGACACCACGCCGTCGGCCTTGGCCACGTGCCCCATCACCGCGAAGGTGGCCTCGAAGAACGCCTGCTGCGAGCGCGCCGAGTCGTGGCCGCTCCAGCCGCCGCGGGACACGCCCACGGAGACACTCTGGCCGAGCATGGCGCCGATGATGGCACCCAGGGGGCCGCCGAGGAGGAAGCCGATCACCGCCCCGATGAGCAGGCCGACGAGGTTCATGCGTGGTTTTCCCGGAGGATTACTTCAAGCTGATGCATATGGCAAGATACGCGCACTTCAAGTGCTGGATTCCCCATGGCTGCCGCAGAGACCCCCGTGTTCGAGACCCGCCTCAAAGGCCTGCCGCTGGTGCATCGGGGCAAGGTGCGGGACATCTACGATGCGGGGCCCGAGCACCTCTTGATCGTCACCACCGACCGCCTCTCGGCCTTCGACGTGGTGCTGCCCGACCCCATCCCGGGCAAGGGCGCGGTGCTCACGGGCATCTCGCGCTTCTGGTTCAACAAGACGGCGCACATCATACCAAACCAGCTCACGGACATCGCCGTCGAGAGCGTGGTCAGCGACCCGGCCGAGCGCGCCATGCTCAAGGACCGCGCCATGGTGGTGCGCAAGCTGCGCGCGCTGCCCGTGGAGGCGGTGGCGCGCGGCTACCTCATCGGCTCCGGCTGGAAGGACTACCAGAAGACCGGCGCGGTGTGCGGCATCCCGCTGCCTAAGGGAATGCAGCAGGCCGAGAAGCTGCCGCAGCCGCTGTTCACGCCCGCCACCAAGGCGCCCAAGGGCCAGCATGACGAGAACATCCCCTTCGAGGAGGTCACCAAGCTGGTGGACCCGGCGCTCGCCGAGAAGGTGCGCGACACCACCCTCGCCATCTATGAGTTCGCCGCCAAGTACGCGCTGGAGCGCGGCATCATCATCGCCGACACCAAGTTCGAGTTCGGCGTGGACAAGGCCGGCCAGATGTACCTCATCGACGAGGTGCTGACACCGGATTCCTCGCGCTTCTGGCCGGCGGACACCTACCGGGCAGGCATGAGCCCGCCCTCCTTCGACAAGCAGTTCGTGCGCGACTACCTGGAGACGCTGGACTGGGACAAGAAGGCGCCGGGCCCGAAGCTGCCGGAAGACATCCTGCAGAAGACTGCTGCCAAGTACCGCGAGGCTTACGACCGGCTCACCCGATGATCGAGTCCAGCTTCAGCACGTCCGGGTCGAACAGGTCCGGCCAGAACCACACCAGCGCGATCAGCCCCGTCCCCGCCGCCACCAGCGCGACGCGGTCGGTCACGCGCCGTGAGTCCAGCCAGAACGGCGCGAGGCACAGGAACGCCATCAGGTAGGCGAAGGCGAAGTACATCGCCGCCAGCGCCAGGGCCTTGAGCCGGCCCACAGGATCCCCGCCGAACATCAGCAGCGCCAGCGAGAGCGCCGCGCCCGATAGCACCACGATGGAGTCCCGCACGCTGGCGATGAGCTTCACCATCAGCGTCGGCACGTGACCCTTCGGGAAGAACGTCACCCCCACGAAGATGAACTCCAGCCCCACCAGCACGATGGTGAGAGAGGCCATGATGATGAGGATGCTGGGGTTAAGGACGCCGGTGACGAAGTTGTAGAACACCGTGTAGGCGCCGGTGTGCATGTGGCGCATGAGCAGCAGCGCCAGCAGCGTGATGCACACGTTCACCCCGTAGTTGAACAGCGTGCTCTTGATGTCGTGGAAGATGGCGAGGCGGAACAGCGTGACCACGTCCGCCACGCTGCCGGCGGTGCGCAGCAGGAGGCCGCTCTCCCTAACGGCCCTGGTCTGCCCAGGCCGCGAAAATCGAATGAATGGCATTGACCCCATCCGTGAGGGCCGCCGGCCCCGGTTGCAGGATGAGGGAAGACTTTATCTCATGCAGCTCCCCGTTGCGCACCGCCGGCACCTCGCCCCAGCCGGGGCGGGCCACCACCTCCTTGGGCCTGAACTTCTTGCCGCACCAGGAGCCCAGGATGATGTCCGGCGCGCGGCGCGGCACCTCCAGGGGGTCCGCCACGATGCGGTTCTTGGCGAGGGATTCCCTGGCCAGCTCCGGGAATATGTCGGCCCCGCCCGCGATGCCGATGAGCTCCGAGACCCAGGCGATGCCGGAGATCTGCGGCGTGTCCCACTCCTCGAAGTAGACCCGCGGGCGGCGCGGCAGCCTGGCCGCGGCAGCCCGCAGCCGTTCCAGCCCTGCCTCCAGCTCCTCCACCAGCCGCCGGGTCTTGGCCTCGCAGCCCAGCATGCCGCCCAGCATGGAGATCATGCGGAAGATGTCCGCCACCGTGCGGTGGTTGAACACGTGCACCTCGATGCCGAGTTTCACCAGTTCCGCCGCGATGTCCGCCTGCAGGTCCGAGAAACCCAATACAAGGTCTGGTTTCAAGGCCGCGATCTTATCCAGCTTGGCGCTGGTGAAGGCCGAGACCTTGGGCTTCTCGCGCCGCGCCTGGGGTGGTCTCACGGTGAAACCGGAGATGCCGACGATGCGCGCGTCCTCCTCCAGGAGATACAGCGTCTCGGTGGTCTCCTCGGTGAGGCAGACGATGCGTTCGGGGTAGTGGGCCATGGCCCACAGGATAGCGCAGCGATACGGGTTAGACTGCGCGCATGGAAGAACAAGTCGAAGAGAATAAGAATGCACCTTACGCCGGGCTGACGCCCGACGAGGTGCTGAACTCCATAGAAGCAGCCGGCTGGCGGCCGGATGGTACGCTGCTCGCGCTCAACAGCTACGAGAACCGCGTCTACCAGGTGGGCGTGGAGGACGGCAAACCCCTGGTGGCGAAGTTCTATCGCCCGGGCCGCTGGACCGACGCCGCCATCCTCGAGGAGCATGCGTTCACCGCTGAGCTCAAGGAGCGGGAGATCCCCGCGGTGCCGCCCATCGCCCATCCGGACGGCCGCACCCTGCTGCACCATGCCGGCTACCGCTTCGCGGTGTTCCCGCGTCAGGGTGGCCGCGCGCCGGACCTGGAGAGCGAGGACAACCTGGAATGGATGGGCCGCTTCCTGGGCCGCATCCACGCCGTGGGCGCCACCAAGCCTTTCCACCACCGCCACGTGATCAACGCCGAGACCTACGGCCGCACCCCGCGGGACTGGCTGCTGGAGAGCCGCTTCATCCCCGACAACCTGAAGCCCCGCTATAAGGAGGTCACGGACCTCTTGCTGGCGGGCATAGAGCGTTGCTACGGCCGCGCCGGGGAGATCTCCACGTTGCGCCTGCACGGGGACTGCCACCCGGGCAACGTGCTCTGGACCGACGATGGCCCCCACTTCGTGGACTTCGACGACTCCGGCACCGGCCCCGCGGTACAGGACCTGTGGATGCTGCTCTCGGGCGAGCGCCACGAGATGCAGCTCCAACTCGCGGCGGTGCTGGAGGGCTATGAGCAGTTCGCGGAGTTCGATGCCCTGGAGCTGTGGCTGGTAGAGCCGCTGCGCACCCTGCGCATGATGCATTACGCCTGCTGGATCGCCCGCCGCTGGGACGACCCGGCCTTCCCTCGCGCCTTCCCCTGGTTCGACGGGCCGCGCTACTGGGAGGAACACCTCCAGACGCTCAGGGAGCAGGTCCCCTTGCTGGACGAGCCGGCGTTGGAAGTTGACGGTGGCGGCAACCGTTAGTGCCAAAAGCGTCACGGCAGCTTTTAGCCCCTTTTGGAGCCGACACCAAGAACAGATAAAATAGCGGCAACCGCAACGAGCCAAGAACCATGATCCGCCTCGCCACGCTTAGAGACATCGACGCTCTCCTCCCCATCGAGCATCGTTCGTTCCAGACCGACCGCCTCACCCGCCTGGATTTCACCCGCGCCCTCAAGGGCAAGAGCGCCGTGCTGCTGGTCGCCGAGCAGGGCGGCGCGGTGCTGGGCTATGCGCTCATCCGCGTGCGCGGCCGCCAGGCGCACCTGGAATCCCTGGCGGTGGACCCGGACGCGCGGCGCCTGGGGCTCGGCCGCACGCTGCTCAAGGCCGCCGAGCAGGCGGTGCTGGAGCGCGGCGCGCTGCACATGCGCCTGGAGATCCGCGAGGACAACCCCGCCGCCTACGCGCTCTATCGCGCCCTGGGCTACCGCCAGCACGGCACCTGGCTTGAGTACTACGAGGACGAGACCGACGCCCTGCGCCTGCGCAAGGCCCTCACCATCCCCGGCGCAGAAGATGAAGGCTTGGGGATCGGCTAAGGCCGGCAAGAAAAGCCGGTAAAAACGGCCAAAAACAACGATTTGCGCTAGGATTGAAGCATGCTCAAGCGCCTCTCCGACAAGTTCAGCAGCGCCGTCTGGCAGCAGGACGTGTACGCCATGAGCCGCACGCGGCGTATCCTCACCTTCTGGGTGCGGATGGGCAACGTGCTCATGGACGAGCTCCTCTACGGCGACCTGCGCATCCGCGCCATGGCGCTGGTGTACATCACCATCCTGGCGCTGGTGCCGTTCCTGGCCTTCGCCTTCTCGGTGCTCAAGGGCTTCGGCGTGCAGCACAAGCTGCAGCCGCTGCTGGCGAACCTGTTCATGCCTCTCGGCGCCCGCGGCGTTGAGATCGCCGCCAAGGTCATCGACTTCGTCAACAACGTGAAGGCCGGCATCCTCGGCACCGTGGGCCTGGCGCTGCTGCTCTACACGGTGGTCACCACCGTGCGCATGGTGGAGACGGCGTTCAACCACGTGTGGCGCGTGCGCGAGCCGCGCGGCTTCATGGAGGGCTTCGGTCACTACATCAGTGTCATCCTCATCGGCCCGCTGCTGCTGGTGTCCGCCTTCGGCCTCACCGCCACCATCAGCAGCCAGTCGGCGGTGCAGCACATCATCGACCTCGCGCCGGTGGGCGTGCTGCTGGTGGCCGCCGCCAAGCTTCTGCCCTACGTGTTCGTGATCCTCGCGTTCACGTTCCTCTACATGTTCGTGCCCAACACGCACGTGCAGTTCCGGTCAGCGCTCATCGGCGCCGTCATCGCCGGCGTGGGCTGGGAAGTGGCAGGTTACATCTTCACCGAGCTCTCGGCCCAGTCCACGCGGCTCACCGCCATCTACTCCGGTTTCGCCATCATGATGATGTTCATGGTCTGGCTCTACACCAGCTGGATCATCGTGCTGGTGGGCACCCAGATCGCGTTCTACGTGCAGAACCCGGAGCTGGTGCGCTACGGCCTGAAGCACAACGAGGTGGGCGGCCGCACCATGGAGCGCGTGGCCGTGCACATCATGTACCTGGTCGGACGCGCCTACGAGGAAGGCCACACGCCGTGGTCCCGCGAGCAGCTGGCGCGCCGCCTGCATCTGCCCACCGACCTCATCCTCAACGTGCTGGAGCGCCTGTGCCAGCGGGGACTCCTGGCGGTGGTCTCCGGCAAGATCCGCCGCTACATGCCCGCCTACGACATCGCGGAGATGACGTTGCGGGAGGTGGTGATGGCCGTCCGCCGCAACCCCGAGCAGCAGGGCGACGCGGACAAGCACATCAAGACCATCTCCCAGGCGGAGGACGTCATCCGCAAGCTGGACACGGCCGCCAACGAGACCCTGGGCAAGATCACGCTCAAGGAGTTCATCAGCCAGGGCGAGCCGGCTGAGCTTGAAACCGCGACCGTCCTCCTGGCCCGCCAGAGTAAGAAAAAGTAAAACGCGTTTATTGTCCCCCGCGCCGCTTCGCATCAACCCGCGACCGGCAGCGCTAACATGGGGGCATGAAGAGCTTCCTCGAACGCAACAAGATCTATTTCGAGATCTTCACCTCGCTGCTGTTCGGCCTCGCCGCGCTGTTCGTCTCCCTCGCCTCCTACCGCATCAGCAACCAGCAGCTGGCCTTGAACTCCCAGGCCCAGCAGCCGCACTTCTCGGTGCAGACGTCCTACATCTTCAACCCCGGCACCCAGAAGTACGACGAGACCCAGCTCTACGTGAACAACGTGAGCGGCTTCGCCTACAACATCCATTGCCAGGTCTACAGCTTCATCGCCCTCACCCTCTCGGTGGACGGCAAACGTGAGACCTCCCGGGTACCGCTCATCGGCTACTACCCCGTCTCGCACCGCACGGACTCCTCGGTGGGCACCCTGTTCGTGTTCAGCGGCGGCGCCAACAACGCCCGCTACATCGGCCTCGAGAACTCCCTGCGCAACGAGCCGCTGTCAGTCAACAAGAGCTTCGTGGAGAGCAAGCTCGAGAACCTGGTGACCATCGACTACCTGGACACCACCAACGTGAAGCATACGTCCTACTTCCTGGACGGTGAGGCCATCCCGGAGGACGAGGCGAAGAAGAAGTTGGAAGACTACGGGACGATGAAGCCGCTGGACATCGAGAAGGCGACGGCGGAGGATGTCCTAAGCGCTGCAGATGCCGAGAGGGGATGACGTGCTGCGCATACTTATCTCTTCGCTACTGCTGTTGCTTTCTGCCGATGCCGGTGCCGCGGATCATTTCTTGCCATTGGAAGGAGGCATCGACGAGCTTCATCAGAATTCGAGCGAGAGTTGGTTTAAAACCTTGAAGAAAGGGGATCTCACTTTCCTGGAACTCGATACCTTCCCTGCTATTGGCCCTCTGCCTTCTTACCTGGGAGTGATAGCGCCTAACCTCCAAGGCCCGTTCCGGCTCTGCTATCTTGAGGATAGTTATGACAAAGCGGGGCCTCTCTGCGTGCCAATACCACCAAAGTTTGCCGTAGCCCTGAATGACCGTGCGGGAACCATCCTCAAACAACTGACTTACGACGACGGCAAGCCCGGAGTGAGTCCAGTCGATCCGACCATGTACTATCTGAAGGCGGGATTCATTTATGCAGAGAGCCGCCACGTTGACACGGGGAGCGTGCCGGATCGATTGATCAAAACACTCTCAAGATGCGCCACCATCACTAAGCTGTCGCCTGAGGACCCCGCCCGTCAAAAGCTCATGGATGAGATACTGAAGGACCTGGACGCGATAGAGCCAGCAGAACGATGAAGAAGCTCAAGCACGAAGCCGAACTGACCAAGGAAGCCATCGCGGCCGGGGTGAAATACGCCGAAGGGCGTGGCGCGGTGGTGTTCGAAGCCACCGATTCCCAAGAGGACAAGATCCTCTACATCTACCGCCTGCTGGTGCATGACAGGAAGATCGCGCCGATGCCGGAGGAACAGGTCTCCCAGCAGTCCATGCGCCACCGGCTCGCCCTCTGGTACGCGCACCAGCTGCCGAAGGGACACAAGCTGCTGGACTAGGTGACGGGTAAGGGTCTTCCCACCATCAGGAAGAAGATCACCAGTACCAGCAGGAACGCCGGCACACCGAGCACGAACCACAATACGAAGCTTCGGTGGAATCCAGGACTCAAGGACGCGATGGAAGGTGCCCGCTCCGCCTCGCGGCTCATGCGCACCTGGATCGCCACCACGGGCAACCACAGCAAGCCCACCAGCACGAAAAGACCGATCACGGTGAGCGTCCAGGGGCTCGACCAGGACCAGGCGTCCAGACTCATCAGCATGAATCCGCTCACCGCCTGGAACACCACGGCAGGCGCGGTGAAGCAGGCATCGGCCACCACCGTGAGCCGGAGCACGGCCCGCAGCCCGTCGATCTCCCCCGCCTTCAGTGCCCGCCGGTAGCCGAACCAGGCGAAGAACGCGATGCCCAGCCCCGTGCCGAACAGGACGGAAGCGCTGACGATGTGGGCCATCTTCCACAGCAAGTAACCGTTCAAGCCGCTATCTCCCTGACCTGGGTGCGGATGCCCCAGCGTTCGAACTCTGGCAGGAATTCCTCAAGAGCGAGCAAGCCCATGCAGGGTATCGCGCCCACGGCATGGGTCTCGCCGCGCGCGAGCTTGCGTGCCAGCAGGATCGCCGCGATGCAGGGGATCTCCGGGCCATGCACGCTGCCGGCCGTGAGGTGCCACTCGAGATGCAGCCTGCGCCCTTCGATGCCCGTACCCGTCAGACTGACCAGCATCCCGCCATGAGGTCCGCCGAACCTATCGAGCCTGGTGGCCAGCTTGTCGAGAGCAGGCGCCCAGCGATCCAGCGGCACCGGCACGCCCATGCGGCGCAGCCCCGCGACGGCGGCGAGGACGAAGTGCTCGAAACCGAACTCCAGCGAGGCCCGGAACTGGACCGTCCTGACGCCGGGATAGCGTGCGGGTAAAAGCTCGAGGTCGGGCACATCGCAGGCCGCAGCCCAGCGCCGGCCCAACTCCACGAACTCCAATCGGCGCAACTCCTGCCAGCCATGGGCGTCGCACCATTCACCTTCTTCCAGCCACTTGAAGGGACGGCCCAGGTAGCTGAACACGGCTCTCAAGGTCGCTGCGCCACGGGGCGAGCGCTGCGCCGGCGCGATGGAGAGCTGTATCTCTTCAAGCCCCATGAACCGCGGCTTGAAACGGTCCACGACCGCCGAGGAGAGTGCCGGCAGCGTGCTGGCCCCCGTGACCGCGAGACGGCCGGCGGCACGGGCTTCGGCATCCAGCTTGCCCGAGAAGCCTGCGACGAAGGCGCGTCCATCCGCGAGGTCTATGTAGTGGCTGCCGGCCCCGAGCGCGGCCTTCGCCACCTGGTAGCTTTGACCTTGGAACGGGCCCACGCAATGGATGACACAACCCGGTTGAAGTTCGGCGAGGTGCCGCTCGAAATCCGCATCCAAGATGTCGAGCCTGACCTTGCCGATAGCCGCATCGAAACCTGCGACACGATGTCCCTGCTCCGGATTGCGGCCGGCGGCAAGCACCTCGAACCCGTCGCGCGCCAGGGCGCGGCAGATGCGTGCACCGAAATTTCCGTATCCCCCCAGGACGATGAACCGCATACATCCCCTTCCAGTCCGTCCGCTAGCCTACCAAACCGCCGGGTTTATGTTGCCTGTTTTCCCGTGTGCTAGCGTGGCGCATTCGATCGCCGAAGGAATGAGCCGCCATGCACCAAAAGATAACCCCCATGCTCTGGTTCAACGACAAGGCGGAGGATGCCGCGAAGTTCTGGGTCTCCATCTTCAAGGACGCCAAGATCCTGGAGACAACCTACTACGGCGAAGGCAGCCCCGCGCCGGGCAAGGTGCTGGTAGTGAAGTTCCAGCTGGAGGGCCAGGAGTACACGGCCCTGAACGGCCTGCAGGACTACCCCTTCTCGGAAGCAGTGTCGCTCATGATCCACTGCAAGGACCAGAAGGAAGTGGACTACTACTGGGACAAGCTGCTGGCCGGCGGCGGCGAGCCCATCGCCTGCGGCTGGCTGAAGGACAAGTTCGGCTTCCGCTGGCAGGTGACGCCGGACGTGCTGCTCAAGTACATCAACGACAAGGACAAGGCGAAGGCCAAGCGCGCCATGGACGCAATGATGCAGATGGTGAAGATCGACATCGCCGCCATCGAGAAGGCTTATAAAGGTTAGCTCCAAAAAGAAAGGCGGGTTTGCACCCGCCTTCCATTCGTCCATCGGTAAGTCCCGTCAGAAGCGGTAGGTGAGACCCAGCGCGATCACGGGATAGGTCTTGAAGCTGTTCACGTCGTCCTGCACCTTGGCCTGCTCCGCTGCGAGGTCGCTCTGGAACTGTGAGTTGTTGGCGATCGGGCCGTTGGCGCTGAGCTTCACCTTGGGCGAGCCCTGCATGAGCACGCCCACATCGAACGAGAACCCCAGGCCCGTGGAGGTGCTGCCGAGGCTGCTCCAGCCGAGCCCCAGGTAAGGCGCCGTGGAGTTGAAGGTGATGAGGCCGGAGAGCGTGCCCACCTGGGAGGCGCTGTAGGTGGTGCCGTTGATCGTGTAGGTCCCGGAGGGCACCGCCACTGCGTCCACCTTGTTGTTGTTGCCCACCAGGCCGCCGGTCACCCGGAAGATGCCCTGGAAGGGGTGCACGTCCACCATGGCGGCATAGCTGCTCAGCTTCAGGTCGAAGTTGTAGTCGATCTGTTCTTTCTTGCTGTCGTAGCTGTAGGTGTAGTTGTTGAAGTTCACCCGCGCGGTGAAGTACGGGTTGATGGTGTAGTTCAGCTCCGCGCCGAGGCCCAGGGTGCCGGCGTGGGCATCCAGGCCGAAGTCGCTGGCGCCGGCGGCGCAGGGCAGCGCGCCCGCGGCGAGCAGGCCAAGCAAGGCGAGTCTCTTCATTGTCCACTCCCTAAAAAAAGATGGATAAAACCCCGATATCACTATACGACACTATGTCGGCGCACGGATATTTGGCCTGCGAAAGGCCTGGCAGAGAGACGCGGCTCAGGCCGCGGTGGCGCGCCGGAAGATATCTTCCACTTCGACCTGCATGAGGCAGTTGAGATGCCCGAGCGGGCAGGTGCGCTCGAAACAGGGACTGCAAGAGAGACGCAGGTATACCACGCTCGCCTTGTCCGTGAGAGGCGGCGTGTAGTCCGGGCTCGACGAGCCGTAGATCGCCACCAGCCGCACGCCCGCCGCCGCGGCCATGTGCATGAGCCCCGAGTCGTTGGTGACGGCGCACTCGGCGAGCGCCATGAGGTCCAGCGCGTCCGCGAGCTTGGTGACGCCGCAGAGGTTCACCACGCCCTCCTCCCCCGCCACCGCCTGGATGGCGGCACCGAGTTCGTGCTCCTTGGCGGAGCCGAAGATCCATACCTGCCGTCCCGCGGCCTTGAGGCGCCGGGCGAGCTCGCCGTAGCGCGCCGCCGGCCAGCGCTTGGCCTCGCCGTACTCGGCGCCGGGCAGCAGCGCCACCACCGGCCTGTCCAGGTTCAAGCGATTGAGATCCAGCTGCAGGCGCTGGTTGTCCTTGTCCACCCGCAGCTTCGGCTGCGGGATGGCAGGCGGCAGCGGCGCGTCCTGCGGCAGGCCCAGCGCCACGTAGCGCTGCACCGTCTGGGTGAGGACCTTCTTGTCCAGCTTGCGCATGTCGTTGATGAGCCCATAGCGCAGCTCACCCCGGTAGCCGGTGCGGATGGGGATGTTCGCGAAAGCCGGCACCAGCGCCGACTTCCAGGAGCGTGGCAGCACGATGGCGCGCTGGTAGCGGCCGTAGAGCGTGACCCCCAGGCGCCGGCGCACGCCCCAGCCGAGCTCGCCGTGCTCCAGCGGCAGGTTCACGGCGGAGGCCACCTCCGGCATGCGCGCAAGCAGCGGCCGCGACCAGGTCGGGGCCAGCACGTCTATCGCGGCGTCGGGGAAGCGGGCCTTGAGCGTTAGAAATAAGCTCTGGGCCATGACCATGTCGCCGACCCAGGCGGGCCCGACGACCAATATCCGATTACCAGCCATCAGCGCCTTACTTGTTCAGCCAAACCATATATTTTTCGACGCCCTGTTCTACGGTCATGAACGGGTGGTCGCAGCCGGTGGCGCGCAGGGCCGTGAGGTCCGCCTCGGTGTAGCTCTGGTAACGGCCCTTGAGCACGTCCGGGAACGGGATGTACTCGATCTTGCCCTTGCCGTGGTGCTTGATGACGGCCTTGGCCACGTCGTTGAAGGGCTGGGCGCGGCCGGTGCCGAGGTTGAAGATGCCCGAGCACTTGGGATGGTCCCAGAACCACAGGTTCACGGCGCAGACGTCGTCCACGTGGATGAAGTCGCGGCGCTGCTCGCCGTCGCCGTAGCCGTCGCTGCCCTCGAACAGCCGGCACTTGCCGGTCTCGAGGATCTGGTTGTTGAAGTGGAAGGCGGTGCTCGCCATCTTGCCCTTGTGCTGCTCGCGGGGGCCGTACACGTTGAAGTAGCGGAAGCCCACCACCTGGCTCTTGAGGCCGGTCTTCATGCGGCGGCGCACGTACTGGTCGAAGAGGAACTTGGAGTAGCCGTACACGTTGAGCGGCGCCTCGTGGCTCCGCTCCTCCTTGAACACCTTGCCCCCGCCGTAGACCGCGGCCGAGGAAGCGTAGACGAAGGGGATGTTGCGGGCCTGGCAGTAGTCCAGCAGCGCCTTGGAGTACTCGTAGTTGACGGACATCATGTAGCGCCCGTCCCACTCGGTGGTGTCGGAGCAGGCGCCGTTGTGGAACACCGCCTCCACCGGCCCGAAGCTGTGGTTGGACAGGAGCTGCTGCAGGAACGCGTCCTTGTCCCGGTAGTCCGCGATCTCGGCCTCCGCCAGGTTCTTGAACTTGGTGCCGTCCTTGAGGTCGTCCACCACCATGATGTCGGAGTGGCCGCGCGCGTTCAGCGCCAGCACCAGGTTGGAGCCCACGAAGCCGGCACCGCCGGTGACGATGATCATGATGTTTTTCTCTTAGAGTAGATCACGATGTACTTATAGAATACGCCATTGGCCTCGGATACCGAGATCAAGACGCCGCGCCAGCCGTCCAGGATGCCGAGCCGCAAAAGATAGCTGCGGATGAAGGCCCACAGGGTCTTCAGCAGGATCACGGCCGGGTGGTAGGTCCGGGTGGATTCCGCGGCCTTCAGCATCGTGTAGCGGTGCATCTTCACCAGGAAGTCGCCCGCATCGCCCATGGGCGCGTGCTTCAGGGTCCCGGCCAGCCGCGCGGGCGCCTCGCCCGCCCTGAGCTCTACCTTCTCGTGCACCGCCACGTCGGTGAAGGCATGGGTCTTGCGGTTGTACATCCGCACCAGCCACTGGCTACCCCAGCCCGAATACCTCACCCGCTTGCCAAGCAGGTAGTTCTGCCGTTCGACCGCATACACCACGGCGGCGTCCGAGAGCGTCAGACTGTCCAGGGCGGCGAGCAGCGCCTCGTCCGGCACCTCGTCCGCGTCGATGGAGAACACCCAGTCGTTCTGCGCGAGCCTCGCAGCGTTGTTCCGGGTGGGCCCGAAGCCCGCGAACTCGCCTTGGTGGATGCGCACATTGGGATAGCGCCGGGCCACGTCGAGGGTCTTGTCTTTCGAACCGTTGTCGAAGATCACCACTTCGCCGAAGCGCTTCAGGCCGTCCAGCGTGGCGGCCAGGGAGGCCTCCGCGTCGCGGACCATCAGCACGGCAGAGATGCGGGAAAGCGCGTTGATGAGAGGGCCTCCCGCGGAAAAGGGACTTAACCGACTAACTTATAATCCGCGCCGCAATAGGGGCACTTCGCCTCACCCGTCGCTTCGATGGGCAGGAACACCCGGGGGTGGGAGTTCCACTTGCTCATCTCCGGCGTCGGGCAGTGCAACGGCAGGTCCTTGCGGGTCACCTGGTAGGTCTTCTGGGCATTGGGCGGGGTGGCCAGGCTTTCACGTTCGGCTGCGGACACGGGGGCCTCGGGGACTCTCTAATAGAAGAGGCGCGATTATACCAGCCGGACAAAAGGAGCCACCCGCTACGCTTCCAGCTCCGCGTGTGGGGTCCAGCCCGTACTTCCCTGTACGGGCGCCCGCCGCTACGCGGCGGGCCCCAGCACCTTCTGCCACAGTTCCCGCACCTGCTGCCGGGCCGGTTCCACCTCGTAAGGGGGGACCCGGGCCGGACGGCCCTCCAGGGTCAGGCGGTGCACGCGGCGGCGGAAGTCCCGGTAGGTGTCCGCCAGGAAGTTGCAGGTGGCCTCGGGCACCACGCCGGCGGCGATGAGCCCTTCCAGGTTGCGGATGTTGTCGGTCCAGTCCAGCAGCTTGGGATGCGCGTGGGCGTGGGCCAGCACCCAGTACTGCACCATGAACTCGATGTCCGTGAGGCCGCCGGGATCGAGCTTGAGGTCGAAGTCCTGCCCCGCGCGCTTGTGCTCCTCGCGCATGCGCGCGCGCATGGCGGCGATGTCCTCGCGCAGCTTGTCCGGGTCCCGCGGACGCCCCAGCACCGAGCGGCGCACGCCGTTGAAGAGCTCCGCCACCTCCCTGTCGCCGGCCACGGGCCGGGCGCGCAGGAGCGCCTGGTGCTCCCAGGTCCAGGCCTGCTGTTCCTGGTACTGGGCGAATCCGTCCATGGAACTCACGATGAGTCCCGCGCCGCCGCTGGGCCTAAGGCGCGTATCCACCTGGTAGAGCACGCCCGAGGTGGTGGGGATGGAGAGGATGTTGATGACGCGCTGCGCGAGGCGCGTGAAGAACTCCAGGTTGTCCAGCACCTTGGGGCCGTTGGTCTGCTGCTCGCCGCTGCGGCTGTCGTGCAGGAACACGACGTCCAGGTCCGAGCCGTAGCCCAGCTCGAGCCCGCCGAGCTTGCCATAGGCCACCACCGCGAAGCGCGCGTCGCGCAGGCGGCCGTGCTCGATGCACTGGGGCCGGCCGTGGCGCTTGATGAGCTGGCGCCAGGCGATCTCCAGGGCCTTGCGGATCACCTGCTCGGCGGTCCAGGTCAGGAAGTCGCTCACCTTCATGAGCGGCGCGTTGCCGGCCAGGTCCGCCGCGGCGGCGTGCACCACCGCTGCTTGCTGGAACTGGCGCAGCGCGTCCATCTGCATCTCGAGGTCGTCCGGCGCGATGCCGGCGAGCATGCTCTCCATCTCGGCGTACAGCGAGTCCTGGGACGGGAACTCCTTGAAGATGCGCGGATCGATGAGCTCGTCCAAGAGGATCGGCGAGCGCACCACCATGTCCACCAGCCACACGCTCTCGGCGGCGAGCCGGGCGAGTTGGCCCAGGGCCGTGGGGTTCTCGGTCAGCAGCGAGAGGTAAGCCGAGCGCTTGGCGATGGCCTCCACCACCCGCGCCAGGCGCTTCAGGGTCTCGTCGGGCGTGACGCCTTCTTTCCTCGCCTCCACCGCCGCGGTCACGAGCCGGGGCAGGAGCGCCTGCAGCAGGCGGCGCGAGCGCTCGCCCTGCTCGCGCGTGGCGCCCTCCCGCAGCGAGTGCAGCACCCGCGCGGCCTCCTTGGGGTCGGCGTAGCCCAGCGCCGCGAGGCGCGCCTCGGCTTCCGCGTCGTCAGCCCAGGCCACGGCGTTCTTGGTCTCTTCCTGCACCGCCTTGGGGGCCACCACCACGTTCTGGAAGATGCGGTGCACCGCCTCGCGCTGCACGTCCAGTTCCTGCTTGAGCGCGGCCCAGTCCGCGTAGCCCATGCTGAAGGCCAGGCGCACGCGGCCGAGCTCGTCCTCCGGCAGTTCGTGCACCTGCTGGTCGCCGGCCTGCTGCAGGCGGTTCTCCACCCGGCGCAGGAACACGTAGGCGTTGAGCAGCGCCGCGGCATCCTTAAGGTCGAGGTAATCCTTGGAGCCCAGGTACTTCAGCACCGGCACGATGCCCCGCTCGCGCAGCTGCGGCTCGCGCCCGCCGCGGATGAGCTGGAACACCTGGCCGATGAACTCGATCTCGCGGATGCCGCCGGGACCGAGCTTCACGTTGTCCGAGAGGCCGCGCCGCTCCACCTCCTGCGCCAGCATCGCCTTCATGTCGCGCAGCGACTCGAAGGCGCCGTAGTCGAGGTAGCGGCGGTACACGAAGGGCCTAAGCGCCTGCAGCAGCTTCTCGCCGGCCTTGATGTCGCCGGCGATGGGCCGCGCCTTGATGAAGGCGTAGCGCTCCCACTCGCGGCCGTGGTTCTGGTAGTAGGTCTCCATGGCGTCGAAGCTCAAGGCCACCGGCCCCGCCTCGCCGAAGGGGCGCAGGCGCAGGTCCACCCGGAACACGAAGCCGTCGGCGGTGGCCTCGTCCAGCGCCTTGGTGAGCTTCTGCGCGAGGCGCAGGAAATACTCCTCGTTATCCAGGGGCCGCTCGCCGTCGCTCGCGCCGCCCTCGGGGTAGGCGAAGATGAGGTCCACGTCCGAGGAGAAGTTGAGCTCGCGGGCGCCGAGCTTGCCCAGGCCCAGCACCACCAGCGACTGGGCCACGCCCTTGTCGTTGCGCGCCGTGCCGTGGCGCTCCGCGTGCCAGCGGGCGAGGTGCGCGAGCGCGCCCTGGGTCAGCGCGTCCGCGAGGTCGGAGAGGTCGCGCAGGGTCTCGTCCAGGTCCGCGCCGCCGGCGAGGTCGCGCCAGGCGATGCGTGTCATCTCCCGGCGGCGGATCTGCCTTAAGCGCGTCATCAGCACCCGCTCGTCCGGCACATCCTTGAGCTGGGCCTGCACCCGCGCGGTGGGCGAGGCGTCGGAGTTGAGGTCGCCGGAGGCGGCCAGCTCCTCCAGGAACTTGGGGTCGCGGGCGCAGTTCTGCGCCACGAAACTGCTCACCGCCCACACCCGCGACAAGGTCTCGGCAGCCGCCGCCGGAGGGCGCTCGGGAGCGCCGCCGTTCTCACGGTAACGGGACTCGGCCGCTTCCAGCGCGGGAAGCAATACGGCGGGGATGGCGGAGGCTCGGGTCATGCGTCTGGTTAGGCGCAGGGCTGTCGGGGCATGTACCCTAGCACAATGAGCAGTCCCCGCCCCCGTTCCCGTCCGCGTCCTGAGCGACGCGAGACCTCCCGGCTCCTGCGCTTCTTCGCCACCGCCGCCAAGGGCCTCGAACCCCTGGTCGCGGACGAGCTGAAAGCATTGGGCGCGAAGGAAGTGAAGGAAGCGCGCGGCGGCGCGAGCTTCGAGGGCATGCCGGCGGATGCCTACCGCGCCTGCCTGTGGCTGCGCACCGCGAACCGGGTGCTCTACCCGGTGGCGCGCTTCCCGGCGCCGGACGCGGCAGCCTTATATACCGCCATCCGCAACATGCCCTGGGAGCAGGACGTGTCGCCGGACGGCACCCTGGCGGTGGATTTCGGCGGGACCAGCGAAAGCATCAGCAACACCCAGTTCGGCGCGCAGAAGGTGAAGGACGCCATCGTGGACCGGTTCCGCGACCTCACCGGCCGGCGCCCCTCCGTGGACCGGGTGCGGCCGGACCTGCAGGTGAACTGCCACCTCCATCGCGGGCTCGCCACCGTGAGCATCGACCTTTCCGGCGACAGCCTGCACATGCGCGGCTACCGCGAGGCCGGTGTCGCGGCGCCGCTCAAGGAGAACCTGGCGGCGGCGCTGCTCCTCAAGTGCGGCTGGCCCGAGATCGCGAAGAGCGGCGGCAGTTTCGTGGACCCCTTGTGCGGTTCGGGCACGCTGGTGATCGAGGCGGCGCTCATGGCCGGCGACGTGGCGCCGGGCCTGCTGCGGGACTACTGGGGCTTCCAGGGCTGGCTCAAGCACGACCAGAAGCTGTGGGAGACGACGCTCCTGCAGGCGCGCGAGCGCCAGAACGCCGGCCGCGGCAAGGGCCCGACGATCCTCGGCATGGACATGGATGCGAAGGCCATCCTCGCCTCCCAGAAGAACGCCCGCACCGCCGGCGTGGCGCCCGCGATTCGTTTCGAGCACAAGGCCCTGGAGGTCAACGTGCTGCCGCCGAACCTCGCGGCGGGCCTCGTGGTCACCAACCCGCCCTACGGCGAGCGGCTCGGCACCGTCGAGACGCTCGGGCCCCTCTACGCGGCGCTGGGCGACTGGCTGAAGCGCAACTGCCGGCACTGGAAGGCCGGCGTCATCACCGACGCCACCGACCTCGCCAAGCAGACCGGCCTGCGGGCCCGCAAGATCAACTCCTTCTACAACGGCGCCCTCGAGTGCAAGCTGCTGCAGTTCGAGGTGGAGGAGGAATGGTTCATGCGCGGCAAGCCCGCTGCGGGAGCCGCCTGAGCGTGGGCGCGCTGCCGGCCCTGGCGCTGTTCGCGCTCTCCGCCGCGGCCATCTGGTACGCGGGCATCCGGCTCTCCTTGAGCACCGACGTGATCTCCGAGCGCCTCGGCTGGGGCGAGGCGCTGGGCGGGCTGGTGCTGCTCGGCATCGTGACTACGCTCCCGGAGATCGCAATCACCGCGAGCGCCGCGCTGCACCACGACCTCGGCCTCGCCATCGGCAACATCCTGGGCGGCATCTCCATCCAGACCGTGGTGCTCGTGATCCTGGACGTGTTCGGCCTGGGGTCCCTCGCGGCCCTGAGCTACCGCGCTGCCTCCCTCACGCTGGTGGTGGAGGGCCTGCTGGTGGTGGCGGTGCTGGTGGTGACGCTCATCGGCACCCAGATGCCCCGTGACCTCATCTTCCTGCGCATGACACCGCCCACCTTGTTCATCGCGCTGCTGTGGCTCGGGGGTCTCTGGCTGGTGAAGCAGGCGCGGACGGAACTGCCCTGGCACGATTCCGGCGCCGCCCCGGGCGGCCAGCGCCTCAAGCGTGGCGGCGCCATCCAGGCGCGGGTGAAGATGGTCCGCGAGAAGCGGCACAGCTTCAGCTGGGTGGTGATGGTGTTCGCCATCGCGGCGCTGGTCACGCTCGCGGCGGGCGTCGCGCTGGAGGTCGCCAGCGAAGTGCTGGCCAAGCAGCTGCACATGGACGGCGTGGTGTTCGGCGCCACGCTACTGGCGGCGGCCACCGCCCTGCCGGAGGTCTCCACCGGCCTCGCCGCCATGAAGCTCGGCGACTACCAGCTCGCGGTCAGCGACATCTTCGGCGGCAACGCGTTCCTCCCCGTCCTGTTCCTGGTCGCCACTCTGCTGTCCGGCAAGGCCGTCCTGCCGCACGCGGCGGTCACCGACATCTACCTCACCGCACTCGCGATGCTGCTCACCCTCGTCTACGCCGCCGGGTTGCTGTTCCGGCCCCAGCGGCGCATCGCCCGGATGGGGGTCGACTCGCTGCTCGTGCTGATCCTCTACGCCCTCGGTGTCGTGGGCCTCTTCACGATCTCCGCCGCAGGCTGAGCCGGGAGCGAGGATCGGGCGTCTCTCTCAGCCGGCCTG
>DATAHN010000010.1:0-42069 GCA_036263155.1 Gammaproteobacteria bacterium
CATCCCGTCCAGGTCCTCAGAGTCCCACCAGCCTTCCATGTAGGACTCGCCCAGGCCCACGGAACCATGAGCCAGGACCCTCTGGTAGAAGCCGGAGTGGTGGACCTGGATGTCCCAGGGATTGGGTCCGTCTATCTCGACGCCGACACCGGCCAGCAGCTTCTCGAATTCCCTCCGGTAAAGGGATCCCTGGGCATTGCCCGCTTGGCTGCGAGCACCGATCTGCATGTCCATTGCGCGAGGCATCCTCGTGGAAGAATGACGATGACCCACGATTGACGATTACCGGGATGGATACTCGGTGCTCGGTCACAGATTGCCAGGGAGACGGGTGACCGAACTCGGTGCCTGAGGGCCAAACCAGGGGCGGTTTAGCCCTCTAAACCACCTCCATCGCTATCTCTATAATGCGCATAATGTATATTATGTTATTTGAAAGATGTATAGAGATTAAAGCAATCATAAGAACGGCATCGCAACCACCCTGTTCCACAGATTGTGCTTAGTTTCTAGAAATACCTATTATCTATTTGATATTTAATAATATTTTTTCTATATCTCATTTGAAGCTGGTAAGCGCTGCGGATGTGCCCACTGACGAGACAAGCAGGAACTACCCTGCCCCTGGTTTGACCTGAGAGGGCCGGAAGCGGGGACGGACATGCCGAAGGTAGGGTCAGGCCAAGTCGTCCTATAAAGCTTTAGGGAGCGGGCGCTTAGACGCGAAAGCTTAACGAGTTTGGACATGCCAGCAGGGCCAACTGGTGCATTCCTGCTCACACTGTGCGGGGCGAAGCCAAGCCTCTACAATGGGCGCCCGCATCGACGCGGCACGGTCCTCGGGCGACTGATGTCAGAAGAAAAACGCACCTTCGACCGTATCGAGACCGAACACTCGATCCGCATCCTCTGCGAGGACGGCAGCAGCTTCCCGGCCATCGCCGCCAACATCTCACTGACGGGACTCCAGATCCTCTGCGACCGTCCCACCATGGACCGCATCAGCCCCCATGGCCTGGAGACCAAGGCCGTCCATGACGTGCCGATTCGGGTCCGGGTCTCGGTCCCGGACATGCCTGAGAACCAGTCCAAGCTGGGCCTGTTCGGCAGGGTGGTCTCGGTCCGGGAAGGGGGTCAGGACGAGTTCCGGATCGGCGTCCAGTTCACGGATTTCGAACCCGGCAGCTACAACGCCCTCGAGCATTATCTCGACACGCATCTATAGAAAAGCGTAGCTTCCACAAACAGGTCCGGGAGGCTCCTTCAGGGGGAGCAGCCCGGCACGGATGAGGGGGCCGAACGCCGTCGCGTTCCGGCTGTCATCGGATTGCCCGTCCCCGCATCCCATCCCAAGATTCCCCTGCGGAGCATGACGATGACGACTGCCGGTAAGCGGACTGCGATCCCCCTCCTGGTGGCCATGGCGATGGCCGGCTGCGGCAAGGCCCCTGCCCCCGCCCCGGCGGCCGTGACCGCAGCAGCGCCCGCCGCCGCCACCGCCAAGCCGGCGCTCTCCTATGCCGCCCAGCACCTGGACGACTACGCGCGCGTGCAGCTCACCGCCGATCTCTCCGGCTTCGATGCGCAACAGAAGCAGATGCTGCTCAAGCTCATCGAGGCGGGCGACGTGATGGACCGCATCTTCTGGCAGCAGACCTATGGCGATAAGGACACGCTGCTGGCCTCCATCAAGGACCCGGCCACCCGCACCCTGGTCGAGTACAACTACGGCCCCTGGGACCGCCTCAATGGCGACCATCCCTTCGTCGCCGGCGTCGGCAAGAAGCCACTGGGCGCGAACTTCTATCCCGCTGACATGACTGCGGAGGAGTTCAGGCAGGCCAAGCTGCCGGGCAAGGACGGGCTCTACACGCTGCTGCGGCGCGACGCCAAGGGCGGGCTCATGGTGGTGCCCTATCATGAGGCGTACAAGGACGACCTGGCACGTGCCTCTGACCTGCTCAACCAGGCTTCGGCGCTCTCCTCCAATCCCGGCCTGCGCAAGTACCTCTCGCTGCGCGCCCAGTCGCTGCGCACGGACCAGTACCAAGAGAGCGACTTCGCCTGGCTGGACATGAAGGACAACACGGTGGACACCATCATCGGGCCCATCGAGACCTACCAGGACGCCCTGTTCGGCTACAAGACCTCCTACGAGTGCTTCGTGCTGCTGAAGGACACGGAATGGTCAGCCAAGCTCGCGCGCTTCACCGCGCTGCTGCCGCAGCTGCAGAAGGACCTGCCGGTGCCGCCCAAGTACAAGCAGGAGAAGCCCGGCACCGACTCCGATCTCGGCGCCTACAACGCGATCTACTACGCCGGCGACGCCAACACCGGCGCCAAGACCATCGCCGACAACCTGCCTAACGACGAGGAAGTGCAGCTCAAGAAGGGCACGCGCCGCCTGCAGATGGAGAACGTGATCCACGCCAAGTTCGACAAGATCATGGTGCCGATCGCCAAGGAGTTGATCGTGCCGGAACAGCTCGATCACGTGACCTTCGAAGCGTTCTTCCAGAACACCATGTTCCACGAGGTGGCGCACGGCATCGGCATCAAGAACACCATCAACAAGAAGGGCACGGTGCGCCTGGCGCTCAAGGACTACGCCGGGAGCTTCGAGGAAGGCAAGGCGGACGTGCTGGGCCTGTACCTGGTGGAATGGCTGGCGGACCACGGCGAACTGGACAAGTCCAAGCTCACGGATAACTACGTGACCTTCCTGGCCGGCATCCTGCGCTCGGTGCGCTTCGGCGCCAGCGACGCGCACGGCAAGGCCAACATGGTGCGCTTCAACTTCTTCAGCCAGATGGGCGCATTCGGCCGCGACCCGGCCAGCGGCCGCTACAAGGTGGACCCCGAGAAGATGCACGCGGCGGTGAAAGCGCTCGCCGCCAAGCTGCTGACGATCCAGGGGGACGGCGACTATGCCGCCGCCAAGAAGCTGACCGATGAGCAGGGCGTGATCCAGCCGGAACTGCAGGCGGACCTGGATCGGCTGTCAAAAGCCAATATCCCGGTCGATGTCGTGTTCGAACAAGGGCCGGCGGTGCTAGGTCTCAGTGAGGACGCAGCACCGGCAGCGACCAAAGCCGGCCACTGAACCTAATTACTTTACGACCGTATCTATGACGATGGCGAGCGGCTTGCCGCTCGCCTTCTTCCATTCCCCCTGCCCCATCAGATCCCCCGCATGAGGTTCGGCGGTGCCCGCCTTCGAGACTCGTGCGCTCACCACCACGTCGTCGTAGGCCGAGAGCACGCGGCCGGGCATGACTGAATCCTGATCGCTGAGGCTGATGTCCGCGGGCAGCTCCGATAACTTCAGGCGCCGCGCCGCCAGCGGCGGACCGCCCGCCTCCCCTTTAGGCCGCGCATATACGAACACCGCTGCATCGGGCGAAAGCTTCGCCGCCAACGTCGCCGCAAGGCTCAGGTGCAGCTGGATGCCGGCGGCAGCGGTCGTCGTGGGGGTGCCGCCGGCTTCGGTGATCATGCGCGAGATATAGGCGCGGTAATCCGCCGGCGGATCCTGGGCCAGGATGCCGTTCCAGCGCTTCACCGCCAGTGCCTTGTCGCCCCGCTGCTGGGCGGCGAGGCCGCCGTACCAGAGGGCCTGCACGTTGGCGGGCTGCAGGCTCAGTACCTTCTCGAAGAGCGGCGCCGCCTTGCTCATGAACAGGTCGGGCTCCGTGAGAGTCACGGCTTCCGCGTAAGCCGCCAGTACTTCCGGATCCGCGTCATAGCTGAGCTGGCGCGCATGGGAGAAAGCCTCCAGCGCATCGCCGTAGCGACCCACGATCATGTACGAATGGCCAAGCATGTCCCAGCCCTTGAGGTCGTCCTTACCCTCAGGTGTGTGCAAGCGCGCGGCCAGGTCTGCCACCATCTGCAGCACCGCCTCGCGGGAAGCCACGTCTACGCCTTCGGCTCCCACGCGCCAGTTGCCATAGAACCAGTAGAGAGAACCCGATAGCGCCAATAGGCCCGCCAGGGCGATGCCGGCAGCGAGCCGCCGCGGCTGGATACCGCGCGAGACGGATTCATCCGCGCCGGCTGCAGCCAGGTCCGCCTCCAGATCGCGCCGCGCGGCCGCGTGATCCTCTGGTGAGAGGCGACCGGCTTCCAGGTCCTGCTCGAGTTCGGCGATGCGCGCCGCATGCACCTGGCGGTTCGCTGCGGCGGCGCCCGCCAAGGGCTTCACGCGTGCCCGCCACAGGGGCAGTGCCAGCGTGAGGCCGGCGATGAGGACCATGGCACCGGCGGCGGCGAAGAACATCACGGCGCGCCTTCCTGCGCACGGGCGCGGCGGCGCACCACCCGTGCCACGATGACGAGCGCCAGTAGCAGCAGGATGAAAGGCCCTGCCCACAGCAAGACGGTGCTGCGCTGCATCGGCGGCTTATAGAGCACGAAGTTGCCGTAACGGTTCACCATGTACTGCCGGATCTCGGCGTCGGACCTGCCCGCTTCCACCATGCCGTGGATCTGGCGGCGGAAGTCTGCGGCCAATTCCGCGTTGGAATCCGCCACGGTCTCGTCCTGGCACACCAGGCAGCGGAACTCGTGGGTGAGCTGCTCGTAGCGAGCCTGCAGCCCGGGATCGGCGAACGGCGGCTCGCTGTCGATGGCGAGAGCCAAACCTGCGTACAGCAACATCAAGGCAGTGAGCACTACTCTCACGGCTCCGCCTGCAACTGCTGGAGCATGGGGATGAGCCGCGTCTCGATGATCTCAGGCGTGATCGGGCCAATGTACTTGTCGCGGATCACGCCGTGCTTGTCCACCAGGAAGCTCTCGGGCGCGCCGTATACACCCCAGTCGATGGCTACGTCGCCGCTGGCGTCGAACAACACCGCGGTATAGGGGTCGCCATCCTTCTCCAGCATGGTCAAGGCCGCCTGGGGGTCGTCGTGGTAATCCAGACCGTAGATCGGCAGCAGCTTGCGCGCTGCGAGCTCCACCAGCACCGGATGTTCCTCGTGGCAGGCCACGCACCAGGCGCCCCAGACGTTGAGCAGCGTCACATGGCCCTGGAACAGGCTCTGGTCGAGCCGCTTGTCCGGTTGCTTGAGTTCCGGCAAGGAGAAGGCCGGGGACGGCTTGCCGATGAGGGGGGATTCCACCTTGCTGGGATCCAGGAACAGGCCGCGGGCGAACAGGCCGATGAGGAACAGGAGCACCAGTCCCGGCAGGATGAAAGGCGTGTACTGGGCAAGCTTCTTCATGCGTACTCCGTGGCCGCGGCGGTCTCACGTGCACGGTAACGGCGGTCGCTGGCGGCGAGGATGCCGCCCAACATCATCAACAGACCCCCCAGCCAGATGAAGCGCACCAGCGGCTTGTACTGGATGCGCACGCTCCAGGCACCCTGGTCCAGGGGATTGCCCAACGCTATATAGAAGTCGCGGAACAATCCCGGCTCGATGGCCGCCTCGGTGGTCTCGGTGGTGGTGAAGGCGCGTTTCTCGGGACGCATCTCTGCCACCGCGCGGCCTCTGCGGCTCACCCGGAAGATGCCCTGACGGGCTTCGTAGTTAGGTCCGGCCTCGGGATGCACGCCTTCGAAGCTGAAGTCGTAGCCCGCGACGCTCGCGGTCTCACCTGGGCGCATCACCCGATCCTGCTCGATGCCCAGCAGGCTGGTGACGCTGATGCCCAGCACCAGCGCCGCGGCACCCAGGTGCGCCACGCACATGCCGAGGGTCGCACGGGACAGGGTCGTGTGACGGCCCTGCCGGCGGCGGCGCAAGTACGCGAGCGGCTCGATGAACGCACTGCCGCCGATCCACACCGCCAACAACGCCCCCGCCCCCAGCATCAACGCGCCTTCCCCATGCATGAGGATGAGCGAGACGACGCCGGCCAAGAGCGCGGCGATGCCGGCGATGCGCAGGGTCCGGGCCGTAGCAGCGGGGTCGCCGTGCTTCCAGCGAACGTAGGGGCCGATGCCGAGCAGGATCAGGAACGGCAGCATCACCGGCACGAACACCGCGTCGAAGTACGGCGGACCCACCGAGAGTTGGCCGAGGCCGAAGGCGTCCATGAACAGGGGGTAGAGCGTGCCGAGCAGCACCGAGGAGGCCGCCACTACCAGGAAGATGTTGTTGAGCAGCAGCAGTGTCTCGCGGGAGAAAGGCTCGAAGCCGCCGCCGCGCGCGAGCGTCGGCGCGCGCCAGGCATAGAGCGTCAGTGCCGCGCCCACGAACACGCCGATCATGGACAGGATGAAGATGCCGCGCCTGGGGTCACTGGCAAAGGAATGCACCGAGATCAGCACGCCGGAGCGCACCAGGAAGGTGCCGAGCAGGCTCAGGGAGAATGCGGCGATGGCGAGCAGCGCAGTCCAGTTCTTGAACGCCCCGCGCTTCTCCGTCACCGCCAGGGAATGCACCAGCGCGGTGCCCACCAGCCAGGGCATGAAGGAGGCGTTCTCGACGGGGTCCCAGAACCACCAGCCGCCCCAGCCGAGCTCATAGTAGGACCACCAGCTGCCGAGGGTGATGCCGAAAGTGAGGAACAGCCAGGCGGTGAGCGTCCAGGGCCGCGACCAGCGCGCCCACACCGGATCCATGCGGCCACCGAGCAAGGCTGCCACCGCGAATGCGAAGGCCACCGAGAATCCCACGTAGCCCATGTAGAGCATCGGTGGGTGGATGGCCATGGCCGGGTCCTGCAGGATGGGATTGAGGTCCCTCCCCTGCTCCGCCGCCGGCAGAAGGCGCATGAAGGGATCCGAGGTGGTGAGCATGAACAGACAGAAGCCCAGGGTGACGAGGCCCATCACGCCGAGCACGCGGCCCGCGAATTCCTGGGGCAGGTGCCGGCTGAAGCGCGCCACCGCGAGGGTCCACAGCGCCAACACCGTTACCCACAGGAGCAGCGAGCCCTCGTGGGCGCCCCATACCGCAGTGATGCGGTACGGCCAGGGCAGCGCTACGTTGGAGTTCTCCGCCACGTAGGCGACGGAGAAATCGCACGTTAGGAAGCTGTAGGCCAGCGCCGCGAACGCGCCCAGCACGAACAGCGCCTGGGCCACCGCCGCCGGCCGGACCACGGCGAGCCACACACCGTCACGGCGCTGGGCGCCGACGAGGCCGAACCAGGCCTGGGCCGTGGCAAGGCCGAGCGCGAGGATCAGGGCGAGGTGGCCGAGTTCGGGGATCATCGGGGATCTTTCAATGAAACAGCGGCGACCATTCTAACCCGGCCGCCGCTGCCTTCCCTTGATGGGCGCTCTTACTTGTGCTTCTGGAGGTCGCCGCGGATGTAGTCCACCACCGCCTGCAGGTCCGCATCCGAGAGCGTGCCTTTCCAGGCCGGCATCGGCATCTGCAGTTCCTTGAAGTGCTTGTCCGCGCCGCTGCGGCCGTCGCGCACCGTGGCGAGCACGTCATCGCGCTTGCCCGACAGGAACTTGTCTCCCTTGAGTGCCGGTGCGAGTCCCGTGGTGCCCTGCCCTTCGCTGCCATGGCAACTCGCACAGTTCGCCTTGAACACCGCTTCGCCGCCGTTGGCATGGGCCACGGTCACCTGGAACAGGGCCGCGAGCGCCAGGGCACCGGTCATCGATCCTTGCATGCGCATATCTTCTTCCTCCTCACTTGTCTGACTTCAGGGTTTGCTCTCGTCCTCGGCCGCGGCCTGCTGTTTCGCCTTGCGGATCGCGGCTGCCACCTCCGGCGGCATGTACTTCTCGTCGTGTTTGGCCAGCACCTCGTCGGCGGTGAAACGGCCGTCGGTGCCGAGGCTGCCGTGCACCACGATGCCCTGTCCCTCGCGGAACAGGTCCGGCAGAATGCCAGTGTAGGTGATGGGCACCGATTTCTGCATGTCAGTGAGGGCGAAGTGCACGGTCATGGTGCCGGACTCGCGCTGCACGCTGCCCATGGCCACGAGACCGCCCATGCGGAACGGCCGGCTGGCGGTGGCTGCACCCGCGGCTACCTGGGTGGGCGTGTAATAGTAGAGGATGTTCTTGCGGAAGGCCGTGAGCCCGAACGCCACGGCGGTGCCGATGCCAAGCAGCAGCACGACCACGATGACGAGACGGCGGCGGCGCGAGGGTGTCATGCGGCCCCCTTGCGGCGGCGGATGCCGTCCTTGATGCGCTTCAGGCGCCGGCCCGGCGCGAACAGATTCACCAGCACCACCACTGCGGCGATGGCATAGGCCGGCCACACGTAGGCGGCGTAACCGCCCATGGTGAGAAACTCATTAAAGGAGCTCATGCGACCTCCGCCGCCCAGGCGGCGCCGCGCTCGCGTTCCAGCACTTCTGCCTGCACGCTGCGGGCGAGGCAGGCTGCGAACAGCAAGGTGAAGCCGAAGATCATGCAGAGCAGCGGCCACAGCATGCCGGGCGCGATGTCGGAGCCCTGGCCCACGAACACCGTCGCGCCCTGATGCAGCGAGTTCCACCACACCACAGAGTAGTGGATGATCGGCAGGTTCACGACGCCGACGAGCGCCAGCACCGCCGCTGCGCGGTCGCCGCTACGCGGGTCCTCGTAAGCGCGCCGTAGCGCGATGAACCCGAAATACAGGAACAGCAGGATCAGCTCTGACGTTAGCCGCGCATCCCACACCCAGAACGTGCCCCACATGGGCTTGCCCCAGAGTGCGCCGGTGACGAGCGCGAGGAAGGTGAAGGAGGCGCCGAGCGGAGCGGCGGCGGCGGCCACCGCATGGGCGAGCTTCATGCGCCACACAAGCCCCACCGCCGAGGCGACGGCCAGGATGGCGTAACCCATCATCGAGAGATAGGCGCTCGGCACGTGGATATAGATGATGCGGAAGCCGTCTCCCTGCTGGTAGTCCGGCGGCGAGCTCCACAGCCCGCCATAGAGCCCCACCGCGATCAGCGCCGCCGCGGGCCAGGCGAACCAGGGCACCAGCAGGCCCGCCACACGGTACAGGTACGGTGGTGAAGCGAAACGGTGGAACCAGGCCCAACCGTACTTGTTATTCAGCGCGGCCATCAGGACTCCAGGCTGACGCGCACCGCCGCGGCGATGGCGAAAGGTATCAGGGTGAGGCCGAGCGCCAGCAGCGCGGCCAGGAGGTACAGCGCGCCTGCGGGGTCCTCGCCATGTGCCGCCTGCGCCGCCGCCTGGGCGCCGAAGATCAGCACGGGCACCGCGAGCGGCAGCACCAGGATCGGCAGCAGCATGCCGCTCTGGCGCAGGCCCACGGTGAGAGCGGCACCCACGGCACCTAGCAGGCTCAAGATAGAGGTGCCGAGCAGGAGACTCAAGACCAGCGTGCCCATCGCCTGCACGGGATAGTCGAGCATGAGACCCAGCAGCGGCGCGAGGATCACCAGCGGCAGTCCCGTGGTGAGCCAATGTGTCGCGACCCGCGCCAGCGCCGTGAGCTCGAGGGGTAGCGGCGCGAGCGCGAGCTGTTCGAGGCTGCCGTCCTCGAAGTCCCCCTTGAGCAGGCTCTCCTGTCCGATCAGACCCGCCAAGAGCGCCGCCGTCCATAGCACCCCGGGGGCGATGCTGCGCAGGAGCTCCGGCTGGGGCGAGAGCCCGAGCGGGAACAGTATCGTGACCAGGATGAAGAACATGGCTGGGGTCAGCACCTCGCCGCGCCGCCGGTAGGCGAGCTTGAGGTCCCGGACCAGGAGCGCGCTGAGTGCGCGGCTCATGCGGCAGCCCCGAGTTCGAGGCGTTGCAGCGGCACGCCTTCCGGCGCGAGGGGCTGGTGGGTGGCGATGATGGCCATGCCGCCCTGCCGGGCGTGTCCGGCCAGCAGGCCGGTCACCAGGGCAGCCCCGTCCACATCCAGGCCGGTCAGGGGCTCGTCGAGGATCCATAGCCGGGTGCGTGCTGCCAGCAAACGGGCTAGGGCTGCACGACGGCGCTGGCCCATGGAGAGCTGAACCACCGGACGCTGCTGGGCCTCTTCCGGAAGGCCAAGACGGCGCAGGGCTTCCTGCGCTCTAATTCCTGAAGAAGTTACTGTAATTGATTGATAGAAAACATAATTTTCTATCGCAGAAAGCTGGGATTTGAGCCCATTGTGATGGCCAAGATAGGCCAAGCTACCCCGGTATTCCTCGCTGCGGCGGATCGGAGTGCCGTTCCAGGTCACCGCCCCCTCGTCCAGCCGCCCTACCCCTGCCACCGCCCGCATGAGGCTGGTCTTGCCGGAACCATTGGGGCCGGCAAACTGCAGGAGGGAACCATTTGCGAGGCTGAAAGAGATGCCACGGCACAGGCAGCGCTCGCCGCGCCAGAGGCCAAGGTCTTGGGCTGCGAGCTCTTGGTTCATGGAGGTGTGCCCGGGGCCGGACTCGAACCGGCATGACCTTTCAGTCGAGGGATTTTAAGTCCCTTGCGTCTACCAATTCCGCCACCCAGGCAAAAGGGGCGCCAAGGGTACTGAGTGAATATTGGAGGCTAGGGTCGGAATTGAACCGGCGTACACGGCTTTGCAGGCCGCTGCATGACCACTCTGCCACCTAGCCGTCCGGAACCTGAAAACCCGGGAAATCTACCACATGGAGGGGGTAATTTCAGGGTCTTGCGCTGAACATGAAGCCCTCGCCGGGGGCTCCAACAAGCAAAAACCCCGGCGTGGCGGCCGAGGTTCTTGGTGGATCTGGAGCGGGAAACGAGGCTCGAACTCGCGACCTCAACCTTGGCAAGGTTGCGCTCTACCAACTGAGCTATTCCCGCATAAGGGCGACTATTCTAGGGCCCCAGACGGGGGTGTCAAGGCGCACGGGCTGATTTCAGGCCCGTTTCAGCTCCGGCCAGGCCGCCAGCAGGTACATGCACATGGACCAGAGGGTGAGGCCTGCCGCCAGCACCAGCATGGCCACGCCAGCGCCGTAGACATCGAACTGCCCCAGCGGGTTGCGAAACAGCATGAAGCCGATGGCCAGCATCTGCATGGTGGTCTTGACCTTGCCGACGAAGGACACCGCCACGTGCTTGGCCCGTCCCATCTCCGCCATCCACTCCCGGAGCGCCGAGATGGTGATCTCGCGGCCGACGATGATGATGACCGCCAGCGTCATCCACGTGGTGGTCTCGCGGGAGAGCAGCAACAGCAGCGAGGTAGCCACGATCAGCTTGTCCGCCACCGGGTCCAGGAAGCGGCCGAAGGCGGAGCTCTCGTTGAAGCGGCGTGCGATGTAGCCGTCGAACCAGTCCGTCACGCCTGCCAGCGCGAAGATCGCGCAGCTCGCGAGGGGTGACCAGGTTCGCTCCATCATGAACACCGCCACCAGCACCGGGATGAGCGCGATGCGCAGCAATGTCAGCAGGTTCGCCCAGGTGAGTATCACGCCGTCCCCCTACTCTTCCGCGTGGAACAGTCCGTAGATTCGCTTGGCCAGCTCACGGCTGATGCCGGGCACGCTGGCCAGGTCCTCGATGCCGGCACGGGTCACGCCCTGCAGGCCGCCGAAGTGCTTGAGCAACGCCTGCCGGCGCTTCGGCCCCAACCCGCCGATCTCCTCCAGCGGCGAGGTGTTGCGCGCCTTGGCACGCCGCTGCCGGTGACCGGTGATGGCGAAACGATGCGCCTCGTCCCGGATCTGCTGGATGAGGTGCAAGGCCGGTGAATCCGGAGGGAGTATAAGCGGGGCCTCCCGGCCGGACAAGAAAAGCTGCTCGAAGCCTGGCTTGCGGGTCGGACCCTTGGCGATGGACGCCAGGAACACTCCCTCCACCTGCAGCTCCTCCAGCACCTTCTCTGCCTCGTGCAGCTGTCCCTTGCCGCCATCGATGAACAGCACGTCCGGCACCAGGCCCTCGCCCTTCTTGAGGCGGGTGTAGCGGCGCGTCAGGGCCTGGCGCATGGCGCCGTAGTCGTCGCCGCCCTCCACGCCCTCGATGTTGAAGCGCCGGTAGTCGGACTTGCGTGCGCCCTCGGTGTCGAACACCACGCAGGAGGTGACGGTGCCTTCGCCCATGGTGTGGCTGACGTCGAAGCACTCCAGACGGGTCGGCATCTGCTCCAACTCGAGCGCTTCCTGCAGCGCTTCGAAGCGCCGGCGCATGCCGGCATCCATAGCCAGGCGCAGCGACAGCGCCTGCTCCGCGTTGACCCGCGCCATCTCAACCTGGCGGCGGCGCTCACCGCGCACGTTGTTGCGGATCTCCACGGAGTGGCCCGATTGGCCCGTGAGTGCCTCCGCGACGACTTCCGCATCCTCGATGGGTTCGGCCGCCACTATCACCGCCGGGATGTCGCGGCCCAGATAATACTGTGGCAGGAAAGCATCCAACACGGCGGCAGTGCTCTCATCGCCGCTGACGCGGGGGTGGAAGACCTGGTTGCCGAGCTGGCGCCCGGAACGCACGAACATCACGGTCACCGCCGCCACGCCGGCGCGGGTGGCTGCGGCCACCACGTCATAGTCGCCGCCGTCGCCGGAGATGTGCTGGTGCTCCGCGGTCCGGCGCAAGCTTGCGATCTGGTCGCGGTAGCGGGCAGCGAGCTCGAACTCGGTGCGGGCCGAGGCCTGCTCCATGCGCTCGACCATCGCTTCCACCACCTCGCCGGTCTTACCCTGCAGGAACATCACCGCATTCTCGGTGTCGCGGGCGTAGTCCTCCTGGGACACGAGACCCACGCAGGGCGCCGAACAGCGCTTGATCTGGTACTGCAGGCAGGGCCTGCTGCGATTGCGGAAGAAGCCGTCGTTGCACTGGCGCAGCAGGAACAGCTTCTGCAGCAGTACCACCGTCTCGCGGGCGGAATAGGCGCTGGGATACGGTCCGAAGTAACGCCCGCTCTCCTTGCGCCGGCCGCGGTACAGCATCAGCCGCGGAAATGGATGCGAATCGTCGAGCCGGATATAGGGGTAGGTCTTGTCGTCACGCAGCACCACGTTGTAGCGCGGCCGGTGCTGCTTGATAAGATTGTTCTCCAGCAGCAGCGCCTCGGTCTCGGTGTGGGTGACCGTGACCTGCACATCCGTGATCTGGTTGCGCATCACCAGGGTCTTGGGGTTCGACTCGCTGGCGCGGAAATAGCTGGACAGACGCTTCTTGAGGTTGCGCGCCTTGCCAACATAGAGGATCTCGCCGCCGGCGCCGTACATGCGGTACACGCCCGGCGCGCCGGTCATCGACTCCAGGAAGCGGGCACTGTCGAAGGCCGGCATGCTCACGGCAGGAGCTTGCGGGCCCGTGCCACCACCTTGTGGAACATGGCGGTGGTCAGGCGGCGGGTCTGGGTGTTGTAACGGCTGCAGTGGTAGGAATCCAGGAGGATGCGGCCGCCCGGCAGCGCGTACTCGGCCCCGTGCTTGAACTTGAACTGGGACTGCTTCAGCTCGTAGACCCGCAGCACCGCCTCATGGGCGACCCGGCCCAGGGCCAGGATCACCGTGCCCTCTGCGGTGTGGTGCAGGTCTGCGATGAGGTAGCGGTTGCAGTTGCGGATCTCCTCCGGCTTGGGCTTGTTGGCCGGCGGCACGCATTTCACCGCGTTATTGACCCGGCAATCCTTGAGCCTCAGGCCGTCATCCGGCGAGGCCCCTTCTGCCTGGTTCGCAAAGCCGTACTTGTGCAGGGTCGAATAGAGCAGGATGCCGGCGTAATCGCCGGTGAAGGGCCGCCCGGTACGGTTGGCCCCGTGCATCCCCGGCGCAAGCCCAACCACCACGAGGCCCGCCTTCGGATCGCCGAAGGGCGGCACAGGGTGGGCGTAGTAGTCGGGATGTTCCTTGCGCACGTCCTTGAGGAACCCGGCCAGGCGCGGGCAGATCGTGCAGTGCTTGTTGAATATAGTGTCTGATTTCTTCATGCACGGGACCCCGGCGGGTCCCATGAGTATGCGGTGCAGGCTCAGCCCGCGCCAGTGCCGCCCCCGGTCTTCTCCTCGATCACGCCGTAGCGCAGGGCCAGGCGCGTGAGTTCCACGTCATTGGAGACGCCCAGCTTCTCGAAGAGCCGCGAGCGGTACGTGCTCACGGTCTTGGGACTGAGGTGCAGCTTGTCGGAGATGTCCTGCACCGAGTGGCCGCCGGTGGCCATGATCATGACCTGCATCTCGCGGGCCGAGAGCTGGTCGAAAGGCGAGCCGCCGGCGGTGCGGTTCACCGCCTGCAGCGCCAGCTGGCGCGCGATCTCGGCCGAGATGTAGCGCTCGCCGGCATGCACGCGGCGGATGGCGGTGACGATCTCGTCTTCCGCGGAATCCTTGGTGATGTAGCCGGAGGCGCCCGCTTCCATCAGCTTCATGGGGAAGGGCTCGGCGGTCTGGGCCGAGAGCACGATGATGCGGGCCTCAGGGAGGCTCATGGCGAGCTTGCGGGTGGCCTCGAGGCCGCCGATACCGGGCATGGACACGTCCATGAGGATGACCTGGGGCTTGAGGGCGCGGGCGCGCTCTACCGCCTCCTCCCCCGAGGAGGCCTCGCCGAGGACGCGGATGTCCGTAGTCTGGTCCAGGATGAGCTTGATGCCCGTCCGGATCAGCTTGTGATCGTCCACCAACAGGACGCCGATCATCCTTACCCCTTGTGCCGCCTCAGCGGCAGTTCATCCGCACAGCTTAATCCAAACACTCCCTTGGGACATCCTGTCCCCGCATCCCATGCGTCCTCAGTCCATGTGCTCGATGATGGCATCGCCGAAGCCCGAGGTCCCCACGAGCTCGGCTCCGGGGATCAGACTTTGCATCTTCTCCTCGACATTCTTGCGCGCTGCGATCTCTCGCTTGGGCACGCGGATGGCCTCGCGCAGCCGCGCCAGGTCGTAGGTCATGATCTTGGCGGCGATGGTACGGGCCATGCCGTGCATGATGCGGTCCGCTGCCTCGTTCCAGCCGAGGTAGCGCAGCATCATCTCGGCGGACAGGATCAGCGAGCCTGGGTTCACCCGGTCTTTGCCGGCGAAACCCGGCGCGGTGCCGTGAGTGGCCTCGAAGACCGCGTAGCCGTCGCCGATGTTGCCGCCCGGGGCGATGCCGATGCCGCCCACCTGGGCAGCCAGCGCGTCGGAGATGTAGTCGCCGTTCAGGTTAAGGGTGGCGATCACGTCGTAGTCCTCCGGCCGCATCAGGATCTGCTGCAGGAAGTTGTCGGCGATCACATCCTTGACCACGATGTCGTTGCCGGTCTTGGGGTTCTTGAAGCTGCACCAGGGGCCGCCATCGATGTCCACGGCGCCGAACTCCTCCTTCGCCACCAGGTATCCCCAGTTGCGGAAGGCGCCCTCCGTGAACTTCATGATGTTGCCCTTGTGCACCAACGTCACCGACACGCGGTCGTTGTCGATGGCGTAACGGATGGCCTTGCGCACCAGCCGCTGGGAACCTTCCTTCGAGACCGGCTTGATGCCGATGCCGGAGCTGGAGGGGAAGCGGATGCCGCTCACGCCCATCTCGCGCTGCAGGAAGTCGATGACCTTATGCACCTCAGGTGTGCCGGCGGCCCACTCGATGCCGGCGTAGATGTCCTCGGTGTTCTCGCGGAACACCACCATGTCGGTGAGCTCCGAGTCCTTCATGGGGGTGGACACGCCCGGGAAGTAGCGGATGGGGCGTACGCAGGCGTACAGGTCCATGGTCTGGCGCATCGCCACGTTGAGCGAGCGGAGGCCGCCGCCCACCGGCGTGCCGAGCGGGCCCTTGATGGACACGATGTACTCGCGCAACGCCAGCAGGGTCTCGTCCGGCAGGTACTGGTCCTTGCCGTAGAGCTGCACCGCCTTCTCGCCGGCGTAGACCTCCATCCACTCGACCCGGCGCTTGCCGGCGTAGGACTTCCTGACCGCCGCATCCACCACCTTCTTCATCACCGGCGTCACGTCGATGCCGATGCCGTCACCCTCGATGAACGGGATGATGGGCTGGTCGGGGACGCTGGTGCTGGAATCCGGGTTGACGCGGATCGGCTCGCCGCCCGCGGGCGGCTTGATCTTGTCGAATTTCATGGCTGGGCCGTAGCCGGTACGCGGGAGCGCGTGGCAGGCAGTTTAGCACGCGGGTAACCGGCCTTATGACAAGGCACTGCTCAGAAAATACGCATCGCCTCTGCGCAGGGGCCGCCGCAGGGATGCGGCGTGGTCACTTAAAGAACTAGTGCGGTTCGCCCGGGCACGTACCGGGCGAACCGCCGGAGCGGATGCCCGGGACGGGCGCCCGCGGTAGATTCAGCCCGCCGCTTTGAATTGGGCTTCCTCGGTGGATCCGGTGAGGGCCGCCAGGGACGACTGCCCGTTGGCGATGGCCTGGGTCACGGCGTCGAAATAGCCGGTTCCCACCTCACGCTGGTGGCGCGTGGCGCTGTAGCCCTGGGCCTCGGCTGCGAACTCTGCCTGCTGCAGCTCCACGTACGCCGCCATCTGGCGCTCCCGGTAGTCGGCGGCGAGCTCGAACATGCCGTGGTTGAGGGAGTGGAAGCCCGCGAGGGTGATGAACTGGAACTTGTAGCCCATGGCGCTGAGCTCGCGCTGGAACTTCGCGATGGTGACGTCATCCAGATGCTTGCGCCAATTGAAGGACGGCGAGCAGTTGTAGGCCAGGAGCTTGCCGGGATGGGCCTGATGCAGCGCCTCGGCGAAGCGCCGTGCCTGATCGAGATCCGGCTTGGAGGTCTCGCACCAGACCAAGTCCGCGTAGGGCGCGTAGGCGATGCCGCGGGCGATGGCCTGGTCCAGACCCGGCTTCACGCCGAAGTAGCCCTCCACCGTGCGCTCCCCCGTCAGGAAACCCTTGTCGCGCGGGTCCACGTCGGAGGTGAGCAGTGCCGCCGCATCCGCGTCTGTGCGCGCCACGATCAGGGTGGGGACGTCCATGACGTCCGCCGCGAGGCGCGCCGCCACCAGCTTGCTCACCGCTTCCTGCGTCGGTACCAGCACCTTACCACCCATGTGTCCGCACTTCTTGGCGGCGGCGAGCTGGTCCTCGAAATGCACGCCGGCGGCGCCGGCCTCGATCATGGCCTTCATGAGCTCGAAGGCGTTGAGCACGCCGCCGAAGCCCGCCTCCGCGTCCGCTACGATGGGCGCATAAACGTCATCGTGCTCCTGGCCCTCCGAGGTGAGGATCTGGTCCAGGCGCTGGAATGCGTTATTGATGCGCCGCACCAGCGCCGGAACCGCGTCGGCGGGATACAGCGACTGGTCGGGGTACATCTGGCCGGCGGTGTTGGAGTCCGCCGCCACCTGCCAGCCGGAGCAGTAGATGGCCTTGAGGCCGGCCTTCACCTGCTGCATGGCCTGGTTGCCGGTGAGCGCACCCAACGCGTTCACGAAGTCCTCGGTGTGCAGGAGCCGCCACAACTTCTCGGCACCTCGGCGGGCCAGGGTGTGCTCGATGGCGATGCTGCCGCGCAGCTTCACCACCTCAGCGGCGCCATAGCCGCGCTCCACGCTCTTCCAGCGCGGGTTGTCGCGCCAGTCACGTTCCAGTTGTTCCGCCGTCTTTAGTGCGCTGGCCATGGTGAGTCCCTCCGGGTTCAGTCCAGATCGTGATATGCCACGCTGGTGAGGAACGGCTCCAGCCGCTCCGCGTGGGTCAAGTCCTTGAGCAGTCCTACCGCGCGGCGCAGGTGTGCGTGCTGCGCGGGAGGAGCCGAATTGAGCAGGCGGCCGCACTGCCGCTCGACGGTGTCGTCGATGAGCTTCGCGTCGAGCGCACTGCCGTCGTCGAGGCGCGTATCGCCCCGGTGCAGCCATTGCCAGAGCTGCGTGCGGGATATCTCCGCTGTCGCGGCATCCTCCATGAGGTTATGGATGGGCACGCAGCCGTTGCCGCCGAGCCAGGCGGCCAGATAGAGGATGGAAACCTCGACGTTGTTATCGAGGCCTTGGCGGGTGATGCTGCCTTCCGGCACCGCGAGCAGGTCGGCTGCGCTGACCTGCACGTCCTCGCGCTTCCGGTCGAGCTGGTTTGGACCCTTGAGGTGCTTGTCGAAGATCTCCAGGGCGATGGGCACCAGCGCCGGATGCGCGACCCAGGTGCCATCGTGGCCGTCTCCCGCCTCGCGTTCCTTGTCGGCACGTACCTTGGCAAGCGCGGCCTGGTTGGCCGCATCATCGTTCTTGATGGGGATCTGCGCCGCCATGCCGCCCATGGCGAACGCACCGCGCCGGTGGCAGGTCTTGATGAGCAGCTGCGAATAGGCGCGCATGCACGGCGCGGTCATGGTCACCTGGCCGCGTTCCGGCAGCACCCGCGCCTTGCGCGCGTGCAGCTTCTTGATGAAGCTGAAGATGTAGTCCCAGCGTCCGCAGTTCAGTCCGACGATATGCTCACGCAGGGCGTAGAGAATCTCGTCCATCTCGAAAGCCGCCGGCAGGGTCTCGATGAGCACGGTGACCTTGACGGTGCCGTAGGGCAGCTTGAGTGCCGCCTCGGCGCGGGTGATCACGTCCTCCCAGAGGGCCGCCTCTTCCGAGGACTCCATCTTGGGCAAGTAATAATAAGGACCGGTGCCGCGTGCCCTGAGGGCCGTCGCGTTGTTGAACAGGTACAGGCCAAAATCGAAGAGCGCAGCAGGCACGGGCTCGCCGTCCAGGAGTGCGTGCTTCTCCAGGAGATGCCAGCCGCGGGGCCGCACCACCAGCACCGCCGGCCTGTCGTTCACCTGGTACTGCTTGCCCTCCGGCGAGGTGTATCCGATGGTGCCCCGCACCGCGTCCTTGAGGTTGATCTGCCCTTCCACAACGTTGCGCCAGGTGGGCGCGAGGGAATCCTCGAAGTCCGCCATGAACACCTTGGCGCCGGAGTTGAGCGCGTTGATGATCATCTTGCGCTCGGTGGGCCCGGTGATCTCCACGCGCCGGTCCGTGAGGTCCGCGGGCACGGTGCCCACGTGCCAGTCGGACTCGCGGACGGAGCGGGTGTCGGCACGGAAATCCGGCAGTTCGCCGGCATCGAAGCGCGCTTGGCGGGCCACGCGGGCGGCCAGCAGCTCCTGGAGGCGCGGCTGGAAGTGGCGGCAGAGGTCGGCGACGAAGGCCAGGGCTTCCGGGCTCAGGACCTCGGCGTCCCGAATACCCCCACTCCCCCTGATTTCGAGGCTGGAAAGTGGGTCTGCGGGCATTTTACGGATGACTGAATCCACTGTTTTACCCGGTGATTCGTGGCTTTTCATGACCTTATCCCCTCGCTTGCACATAAAGAAGACAATTGTTTCAATTTAATCCATTGGAAATCGCAATGATCTCATGACCGCTCTGACCCGCCAGTACCAGCATAACCGTCACGCCCAACTGCGGGCTTTCTGCCTCGCCGTTCAACAAGGCAGCATCTCCAAGGCGGCGGAGAAGCTGGACCTCGCACAACCCACCGTCTCGCTGCAGATACAGGCACTGGAACAAGAGCTGGGTGAACTCCTGCTGGAGCGGCGCGGCCCCAAGATATCTCCTACTCCCGCGGGGCTCGCTTTATTCGAGTTGGCACTGCCCCTGGTGCAGGGCCTCGACACCCTGCCCCAGGCGCTCGCCGACAAGTTCGGCAAGCTGGACAGCGGCGAGATCAACATCGCCTGCGGCGAGTCGACACTACTGCATCTGCTGCCGCCATACGTTAGGGAATTCGCCCAGTCTTACCCCGGGATACACCTGAGATTGCACAACGTCACCGGCCGCAACGGTCTCGCCATGCTGCGGGCCGACGAGGTGGACTTCGCCGTGGGCTCCATGCTCGAGGTGCCCGACGATGTTGTATACCAGCCGCTGTTCAACTACGAGCCCATGCTCATCACCGCCATGGACCACCCGTTGGTGAAACTGCCGAAGGTGACGCTGGCGGACATCGCGCCCTATGGCCTGATCCTGCCGCCGCAGTTCCTCTCCACGCTACGCCGGGTGAGCGAGGTGTTCCGCAAACATGGTCTTGAGTACAAGGTGCGCCTGGAGGTGGGCGGCTGGGAGGTGATCAAGCGCTACGTGGAGGAAGGCCTCGGCATCTCCATCGTCACCAGCATCTGCCTGCGCCAGAGCTACCGCCTGCGCGCGATCCCCATGAAGCAGTACTTCCCGGAGCGTACTTATGGTGTGGTGCAACGCCGCGGCAAGTTCATGACGCCCCAGGCGAAGCGCTTCATAGAGTCCCTGGAGAAGCCGGCGGCGCGGGCCGGCGCGTGATCGTACTCTTCAACAAACCCTACGGCGTGCTCTGCCAGTTCACGGGAGACCGCGCCACCCTGGCCGACTATATAGATGTGAAGGGCGTGTACCCGGCGGGCCGCCTGGATACAGACAGCGAGGGCCTGCTGGTGCTCACGGACGATGGCCGCCTGCAGAACCGTATCAGCCACCCGCACCATAAGCTCCCCAAGGCCTACCTTGCACAGGTGGAAGGTATCCCCGATGCGCAAGCGCTGGACCGCCTCGCGAAAGGCGTGAAGCTCAACGATGGCCACACCCTGCCCGCCCGCGCCCGGGCGGTGCCGCCGCCGGATTGGCTCTGGGAGCGCACGCCGCCGATCCGCTTCCGCAAGCGCGTGGCGGATTCCTGGATCGAACTCACGCTCCGGGAAGGCCGTAACCGGCAAGTGCGGCGCATGACCGCCGCGGTGGGCCACCCGACCCTGAGGCTCATCCGCTGGTCGGTGGGAGACTGGAACCTGGAAGGACTCAAGCCCGGTGAGTACCGGGCGATCGGTTGACTACTTCTTCTTGGTCCGCGCCACGATGCGCATGGCCATCTCGAGAGCCTGTTCATAGTTGAGGCGCGGGTCCACCTGCGACTTGTAGGCCCGCTCCAGGTCCGTCTCCGTGAGGCCACGGGCACCGCCGGTGCACTCGGTCACGTCGTCCCCCGTCAGCTCGAAGTGCACGCCACCCAGGTGCGTGCCGCACTCCTCGTGCAGCGCGAAGGCACTCTCGAGTTCCGCGAGGATGTTCTCGAAGCGACGGGTCTTGAGGCCGTTCTTCGTGCCCTCGGTATTGCCGTGCATGGGATCGCAGATCCACAGCACCTGGCGACCGCTCCCGCGAACCGCCTCCAGGAGCGGCGGCAGCTTCTCGGCGATGTGCCTGGCGCCGAAGCGGTGGATGAAGGTGAGCCGGCCCGGCTCATCATCCGGATTCAGGGCATCCATGAGCTCCAGCAGGCCCTCGCCGGTCATGTTGGGACCCACCTTCACCGCCACAGGGTTGGCGATGCCGCGGAAGTACTCCACGTGGGCGCCGCCGAGTTCGGCGGTGCGCATGCCGATCCAGGGGAAGTGGGTCGCGAGGTTGTACCAGCGGCCGGTCTCCGCCACGAACTGGGTCTGGGCCTGCTCGTACAGGAGGTGCAGGCCCTCGTGGCTGGTGAACAGGTCGATGCGGCCGCTCTCCGCCAGGGTCTGTCCGGAGATGGTCTCCATGAACGTGAGCGAGTCCACGATGGACTGCACGATGCGCCGGTACTCCGCCTCGAGAGGCGAATTTCGCACGAAATCCAGGTCCCAGTACTCCGGGTGGTGCAGGTCGGCGAAGCCGCCGTCCACCATGGCGCGCACGTAGTTGAGGGTGAGCGCGGCGTGCTCGTAGCCCCTCAGCATGAGCTGCGGGTCCGGGGTGCGATCCCTGAGGCTGAAGCCGGCGCGGTTGATGAGGTCGCCGCGGTAACTCGGCAGCGTCAGGCCGTCGCGGGTCTCGGTATCGGTAGAGCGCGGCTTGGCGTACTGGCCGGCCAGGCGGCCCACGCGGATCACCCGCTTCTTGAGGCCGTGCACCAGCACCAGGCTCATCTGCAGGAGAATCTTTAATTTATTGGCAATAGGCTCGGCGGTGCAGTCGTCGAAGCTCTCGGCGCAGTCGCCGCCCTGCAGCATGAAGCGCTCGCCGCGCTGGGCCTCGGCCAGCTGCGCGCGCAGCTTGTCCACCTCGCCCCAGGTCACGAGCGGCGGCAGCCGGCGGATCTCCGCCAGCACGCGCTCGGCGGCCTCGGCGTCCGGGTACAGGGGCTGCTGGCCGGCGACGCGGTTGCGCCAACTGTCGGGCTGCCAGGGGTGGAGGAACTTGCGGTCCATATCGGGCCCGCCATGCTACACGCCGCCCGTGGCACGGGAAAGCACGGGGTACGAAGGGCGCGCCGTTTGTGGCAAAATTACGCGCTTTTTAGCTGCCGTTTCCGTCCCCGCGCCCGCAGCGCGCGCCCAGGACCGCCGCGTAGGGTCGGCGTCCCGGGTTTTTCCGCAGAAAAATCAGTTTAGGAGATTCGTCCCATGCATCGCGTGCTCGTCCTCGGCGCCGGCAAGATCGGTTCCCTGCTCTCCGGCCTCCTGGCCTCTTCCGGCGACTATGAGATCAGCCTCGCCGATGCCAACGGCAAGGCCGCCGAGTCCGTGGCCGCCAGCCACAAGCAGGCCGGCATCTCCATCAAGGCCTTCCAAGTGGACGCCTCCAACAAGGCCGCCCTGGAAGCCCACCTGAAGTCCCATCCGGCGGACGCGGTGATCTCCAGCCTGCCCTACTTCTGCAACCCGCCGGTGGCGGAGGTCGCGCGCAAGCTCGACATGCACTACTTCGACCTCACCGAGGACGTGGAAGTGACCCGCGCCGTGACCAAGACCGCCCAGGGCGCCAAGACCACCTTCGCTCCGCAGTGCGGCCTCGCCCCCGGTTTCATCAGCATCGCCGCCAACGAGCTGATGCGCCACTTCGACGAGATCCACGACGTGAAGCTGCGCGTCGGCGCGCTGCCCCAGAACCCGGGCAACATGACCAAGTATTCGCTGACCTGGTCCTCCGACGGCGTCATCAACGAGTACGGCAACACCTGCTACGGCATCGTCAACGGCAAGGAAGCGGCGCTGATGCCGCTCGAGGGGCTGGAGACCATCCAGCTGGAGGGCAAGCTGTACGAGGCCTTCAACACCTCCGGCGGCCTGGGTTCCCTGGCCGAGACCTACGCCGGCAAGGTGCGCAACATGACCTATAAGACCATGCGCTACCCCGGCCACTGCGAGGTGATGCGCCTGCTGATGAACGACCTGGGGATGAACCAGGACCGCGACACCCTGAAGCGCATCCTGGAGCGGGCGGTACCGCGCACCGTGCAGGACGTGGTGCTCATTTATGTGTCCGTGAGCGGCCTGCAGCACGGCAAGTTCATGGAGGAGAGCTACTCCAACGCGGTGTACCCACAGGAGATCGCCGGCCACCTGTGGTCCGCGATCCAGGTGACCACCAGCGCCGGCATCGCCGCGGTGGTGGACCTGGTGCTGAAGGACCCGGGCAAGTACCGGGGACTGGTGATGCAGGAGCGCTTCAGCCTCACCGACGTGCTCGCCAACCGCTTCGGCAAGGCCTATGCCCAGGCCGAGACCGCCGAACTCTCGGCGCGCATGGTGCGCACCGGCGAGGCCGCCAAACAGTTCGTGGCCTGAGCCAGGAGTCAGATACACATGGCCGACATCAGCAAGATCCTCTCCAGCCTGGGACTCACCCAGGACAACGCGGGCACCTGGACCGCCACCGGCGGCTGGCGTAAGAGCGCCGGCGGCAAGGTCATTGAGTCCGTGAACCCGGCCACCGGCCAGGTGATCGCCAAGGTGCATTGCGCCACGGAGGCGGACTACGAGCAGGTGATCAAGGACGCCGAGGCGGCGTTCAAGCTCTGGCGCGAGGTGCCGGCCCCCAAGCGCGGCGAAGCCGTGCGCCTCATGGGCGAGGAGCTGCGCAAGCACAAGGACGCCCTGGGCAGCCTGGTCTCACTCGAGATGGGCAAGATCAAGGCCGAGGGCGACGGCGAGGTGCAGGAGATGATCGACATCGCCGACTTCGCGGTGGGCCAGTCGCGCATGCTGTACGGCCGCACCATGCACTCCGAACGGGTACGCCACCGCATGTCCGAGCAGTGGCATCCGCTCGGCGTGGTGGGCGTGATCTCCGCGTTCAATTTCCCGGTGGCGGTGTGGTCCTGGAACGCGTTCATCGCCGCCATCTGCGGCGATGTCACGGTCTGGAAGCCCTCCCCGCGCACCCCGCTGTGCGCGATCGCGGTGCAGAACATCGTGAATAAGGTGCTGGAGAAGCAGGGTCTGCCGGCCATCTTCAGCATGTTCATCGACGGCGACAACCGCCTGGCGGAGCGCTTCGTGAAGGACGAGCGCGTGGCGCTGGTGTCCTTCACCGGCTCCACCGCCATCGGCCGCAAGGTGGGCGAGATGGTCGCCAACCGCATGGGCAAATCCCTGCTGGAACTGGGCGGCAACAACGCCATCATCGTGGACGAGACTGCCGACCTGAAGCTCGTAGTCCCTGCCGTGGTGTTCGGCTCGGTCGGGACCGCCGGCCAGCGCTGCACCACTACCCGCCGGCTCATCGTGCACGAGAGCCTGGTGGACAGCCTCACCCAGAAGCTGGTGGCCGCCTACAAGCAGGTGCGCATCGGCGATCCGCTGGAGGCCGGCACCCTGATGGGCCCGCTCTGCAGCCAGGACGCGGTGAACCGCTACGAGAGCGCCGTGGCCGCGGTGCAGAAGGCCGGGGGCCAGGTGCTGACCGGTGGCAAGAAGCTCGACCGCCCCGGCTTCTTCGTGGAGCCCACCATCGTGCGCGCCGACAACGCGTGGGACATCGTCAAGAGCGAGACCTTCGCGCCGATCCTCTACGTCATGTCCTTCAAGACGCTGGACGAAGCCATCCGCATGCATAACGACGTGCCCCAGGGCTTGTCCTCCGCGATCTTCACCACCAGCGTGAAGAACGCCGAGTACTTCCTGTCCGCGGTGGGCAGTGACTGCGGTATCGCCAACGTCAACATCGGCACCTCCGGCGCCGAGATCGGCGGCGCTTTCGGCGGCGAGAAGGAGACCGGCGGCGGCCGCGAATCCGGCTCCGACGCCTGGAAGCAGTACATGCGCCGCCAGACCAACACCCTGAACTGGTCCGACTCCCTGCCGCTGGCGCAGGGCATTAAGTTCGATATCGGTTGATACCAATCACGCCGGGTGGTATGAATTGGACGCCGCGCAACGCGCGGCGTCTTTTTATATGTAAAGGATGCCCGCGTGCTCTACCTGGACCTGCTGCTGCTCGCCATCCTGCAGGGCATCAGCGAGCTCTTCCCCATCAGCAGCCTCGGCCACAGCGTGCTGGTGCCGGCGATGCTGCACTGGCCCATCGACCGGGATGCGCCCTGGTTCCTGCCCTATATCGTGGTGCTGCACCTAGGCACCGCGGCCGCGCTGTTCCTGTACTTCTGGAAGGACTGGTTCGCGCTGCTGGGAGGCACGCTGAAGGCCCGCGGCCACATCCGCGACCCACAGGCGCGGCTGTTCTGGCTGCTGGTGTGCGGCACCCTGCCCGCCGGCATCCTGGGCCTGCTGCTGGAGCATAAGGTGCGGGAGTTCTTCGGCGGCTTCGCCGTCGCCGCCGCCTTTCTCGTGGTCAACGGCGTGATCCTGCTCCTGGGCGACCGCCTCAAGCACCGCGGCGGCTCCTCCACGCCCGAGTCCCTGAGCTGGGGCAAGGCGGTGTTCGTGGGCTGCGCCCAGGCGCTGGCGCTCATCCCCGGCATCTCTCGCTCCGGTGCCACACTGGTGGCGGGCATCCTGTCCGGGCTCGACTACGCCGCCTCGGCCCGCTTCTCGTTCCTGCTGGCGACACCCATCATCGGTGCCGCAGGCCTCCTCGAGATCCCGAAGCTGCTGCATCCGCACGCGGCCCTGCCGGAAGGGCTGCTGTTGGTGATATTGCTCGGGGGACTGCTCTCGGGCGTTTTCGCGTGGCTCAGCACGTGGTTCTTGATGAGATGGTTCAAGTCGCATGAATTGATGGCATTGCGGCCATTCGGTATCTATTGCCTCATTGCGGGTGGCGTTGCGCTGCTAACCATGCTGATTTAAGCCTTCCAACCATCCCTGGCGTGCCTTCCAGTCTCGGCATCCATGCCTCGTCGCGCGGCGCATGCGCCGCGCCCTCATGCGGTGGTTCAGATCGCATGAGCTGATGGCTTTGAGGCCGTTTGGAATCTATTGCCCGGTAGCAGGTGGACTCGCGCTGCTGACGTTGGCGTTCTGAAGTTCAGGCTGTCAGGTAATAAGGCAGATCGAGCACCGGACTCTCGAGACCCAGGCGCGTGATGACCGCCGTCACCTGGCCCCGGTGGTGAGTGGCATGGTTGAAGGCATGGGCGAGTTGCAGGCAGAGCGGATACTCGCGCCGGTGGCCTTCCGTGTCGAGGTAAGCGTTAGGCGACTCCAGGCGGGCATCGTCCAGCTTCTCCACCAGCCCCTTCAGCGTTTCGGCCGCCTGCCGCATCTCCTCCGCCAGGCGTCCCCGCTCCTTCACCAGCTCCTGGTCCAGGCTGCTGATAGCGAAGGGCTGACCCGTGAGACGGCCTTTCCAGAGCAGGTCCACCAGCAGCAGGTGGTTGAGCGTGCGATGCACGCTGCGGAAGAACAGTCCCTGGTCGCCGTGGTAGTCGGCATCGCTCATGGGCTGCAAGGACTCCAGCAAACGGGTACCGGCCCAGATGTGGTAACCCGCCAGGGCCCGGAAATACTCGTGCTGCTTCATCAGGCTTCCTCGAAACGGTTCTTGTCGCGGTTCTTGCGCACCTTCTGCGCATCGAACACCCGGCCGCTCATGAAGATGTAGACGCCGGGCGGCAGCGCCTGGGCTGCCGCCACCGCGCCGCCGATGTTGAAGATCGCATCGCTGCCGCGGAAACGCGCCGGGTTCAGGGAACCGGTGAGCACGATGGTCTTGCCCGGTATACCCTGCAGCGCCGCCGCGGTCTCAGTCATGGTGTCGGTGCCGTGGGTGATGAGCACACGCGCGGCCGGGTCACCCAGCACCGCCTTGCGGATCGCTTCGCGGTCCGCGTCGGTGAGGTCGAGACTGTCCTTGCGCATCAACGAGGTCATCTCGAAGGGGAAGGCCACGCCCATCTCGCGCAGGATCTCACCGATCTGCGGCTCGCCCACCTCGTACTCGCTCTTGGCATCGAAATAGATCTTGTCGATCGTCCCGCCGGTGGTGAAGATGCGCAGCTTTTCCATGGTGGGCTCAGTTGCCGAACGAGGGCGCCAGGGTGGTGCCGTTGATGGGGATACCAAGATACAGGAAGAAGACGCGCTGCCCCGATTCGCCGGCACCGACACCGAAATACAGCGGGCCGGCCACGGTGTCGGCGCCGAGCATAACCGCCGCGCCATAGCGCATGCCGGCCTCGCCGACGAGATTGGTGTGGCCCCAGACGTTGCCCGCGTCGACCCCCAAGCCCAGGTAGAAACCGCGGCCGAGGCCCGTGGGGAGCTGGCCCGCGCGCCAAGCGTAGATCGCGTGGGCGTCGAACACCCGGTCTCCCCGCAACTGTCCCTGCCGCTCTCCCGCCAGCGACAGGAAGCCGCCAAGCTGGAACTGCGCGTACAGCGGCATCGCGCTGCCGAGGTTGCTGCCCGCCTCTGCCATGAACAGCAGCGAGCCGTCCCGGAGGTCGTAGGCGTGGCCCACGGTCGCGCCCACCTTGCTGTAGCTGGCCTCTCCACCCAGCGAACGTCGCGGCAGGTAGCCCGTCAGCAGCGCGTAGGAACCGCTGGAGGGGAAGCTGGCATTGTCGAAGCTGTCATAGCTGGCGCTGAAGTGCGGGCCCACCAGCGTCTCGTGGAAGTCGGGCAGCGCGGCGCGGTCGCCGATACGCGGCTGCGAGGTCACCCGGCCGTAGATGAGCCCTACCCGTGCCTCGCCCAGGTCTGCGGCGTTGAATCCGAGGTCGAGCCCGGCGCGCGGGAACACGGTGCTGTACTCGGCGATGCGGTCCTGTCCCTGGAACAGGTCGAAGGTCTCGTTCACGTATTGGATGTTAGGTGCCACGAACACCCGGCCACGGTAATCCATGGGCTGGTAGAGCTCGGTGTAGTAGAGCCGGGTCTTGCCCACCTCGAACTGGTTGCGCCACTCAGCACCTAGGCTGTCTATCTCGGAGACCGTGTAGCTCGCCAGGAGCTGGTAGGTACTGTCGCCCTCGAAGTCGTCCGCAATGTGGATACCGAACTGCAGGTAGTTTGGCCGCCACTCCTTCGGCTCCACCATGAGCCGCAGTCCGGTGCGGCCGTCCTGGTGCTGCAGCACCGCGTCCACGCGCTGGAAGTAGCCGAGGTCGTATAGCCGGCGCAGGCCGTTGTTGATGGCCTGCTGGTTCCAGTCGTCGCCCGGGCGCACGCCGAAGCGGGCACGGATCAGCTCCGGCGAGATGGCGCCATTGCCGCTCACGTCCACGAAGTCCACCTTCTGCGGCTGTTCCGGCGATTTGCGGTACTGCTCGCGGTACTCGGCATAGTCCGCGTCTGGGAGCATGAGGTCGGTGCGCTGCGACAGCGCCGCGTAGGCTTGCTTCTGTCCCAGCTTGATCGCCTCGCCCATGCGCTGGAAGTCGGTGGGTCCGATGTCGCCAAGGTCCGGCTCGATCAACATGTCCTGGGTACCGAGCGTGGCGATGGAGTCCTTCACGTTCTGGTTGCCGTATAGCTTGAGCACCTGCAGCGACACGGTGAACACGTCGGTCAGCTCGTCGCCCTTGGAGAGTTGGGTGATGATGTCCACGGCGATCACCACGTCGGCGCCCATCTTGCGCGCCACGTCCACCGGCAGGTTGCGTGAGAGGCCGCCGTCCACCAGTGGATGGTCATCGATGCGCACCGGGGGGTACAGGCCCGGTACCGACATGCTGGCGTGGACTGCGTCGGCCAGGCTGCCATGGTCCAGCACTACCATGTTGCCATTGGTGATGTCGGTAGCCACGGCGCGGAACGGGATCGGCAGCTTGTCGAAGTCCGTGTCCGGCTTGAGCGCGAGCGTGAGCACGTTGAGGATCCGGCCCGGCGCGTTGCCGTTGACGATGCCTTGCGGGAAGAAGTACCTGTCCCCTGCATAGCCGAACTCGACCCTGAGCAGGTACTTGAGTTCGTCCTGCTTGTCCTTGTAGCTCAGGCGGCTGCGCGGCGGGGCGTTCGCCATGTCTGCCTGCAATGCCGGGCGGTTCATCTGCGACTCCAGGTCCTGGGACGACATGCCGGCGGCATAGAGGCCGCCGATGATGCCGCCCATGCTGGTGCCGGCGATGCAGTCGATGGGGATGTGCAGCTTCTCCATCGCCTCGATCACGCCCACGTGGGCGGCGCCACGGGCGCCGCCGCCGCTCAGCACCAGGCAGATCTTGGGACGGTGGATGGGAATCTTGGGGGCATCGGCCCCATCGGCGCGGGCCTGGGCCATGCCGATGAGCAACGGCAGCATGAGCGCTGAGATCAGGAGTGCCCGCATCGGAGGACCGCCGTTGAGATGCGGGCATTTTACCGAACGACACGGGGCCGGTGTAGCGAGTAGGGTGTTAAATGAAAAGGCCGCTCGATGAGCGGCCTTTAAACGCAGACGAGAGGCGGCGTCTATTTGGCGGCGTACGCGAGGCTGAATGCCCCGGGTCCGACATGGATACCCGCCACGGTGCTCATCACCGACAGCAGCGTCTCCACCTTGTGGGCGTGGGCGACCTTCACGAACTCGTCGTAGCCCGGGAAGGCCTTCACGTCCTCGGGGTTGCCGGCATAGCTCATGCACACCACCTTGGTGAGCAGGCCCTTCTCGATGGCCTGGGTGGCGATAGCGAACAGGCGCTTCATGGCACCGTCGAAGCCGCGCACCGTCTCCACCGCCTCGGTCTCGCCGCGGTAGGCCTTGAGGATGGGCTTGATGTCGAGCATGGTGCCCATCTGGTACTTGAACCAGCCCACGCTCTTGTCGCCCTTCTGATGGGCACGGGAACGCACGTAATAGAGGTCCTGGGGCACGAGGTAGGCATGCACGTCCTGAGAGAAGCTCTCCACGTGCTGGCGCAGGCGGTCAAAGGCCACTTCGGCCTGGCCGCCCTGCAGGAGGCGCAGGGCCTCGTACACCACCACGCCCTGGCCGGTGAACAGGGTCTTGCTGTCCAGCACGCGCAACGCGAACTGCTCTTCCATGCCGGCGGCGCGGCGGCGCTCCTTGTAGCCGGACAGGATCATGAAGGAGGCCTTGGTGGCGTTCTCGAACACCGGGCTGCGGCTGCTGGAGACGGTGATCACCAGCACGCGGTCGTACTTGAGCACCAGCTGGTCCAGGAACCAGTCCTTGATCGCCTTCACCGAGAGTGGCGCAGTGGTGATCTCGAGTTCCTTCTCCGCCACGTAGCGGCGGTAGAACTCCATCGTCTGATCGGGATCACGCACGTCCTTGAAGGTCATGGTGCCGAACTGCATGTTGATGGGCATGATCTCAAGGCCGTTCTGCTCGATGAAGCTGCGCGGCAGGTCGCAGGCGGCGTCGACGACGATTCCGATCTTCTGAGGCATTGTTGTGGCTCCCAATCGTCCTGGTGGTCCCGCCCGCCCATGCTTGGGCCCCGTCACCCCGGGAAGGACCATTTAACTTATATAGCGCCCAACGATAGCACAGGCCGGCCCGCATTTCCCAACAGCCATGCGGGGTTGCATGGGCCTAGAGTCCTTCGCGCTTGGCCTCGTCCCAGTAACGGTCCATCTCTTCCAGGCTCACTTCCTCGGGGCGTTTGCCCTGCTCTGCAAGTCGCACCTCCATGTGGCGGAAGCGCCGCTCGAACTTGCGGTTGGTGCCGCGCAAGGCCTGTTCCGGGTCCACGCCGAGTTTGCGCGCCATGTTCGCCACCGCGAACAGCACATCCCCCAGCTCGTCCTCGAGCCGCGCCTTGGGTGCCTGTTGCGCCAGCTCCTGTTCCAGTTCCGTGAGTTCCTCCCGCACCTTGGCGAACACGGGGCCAAGCTCGCCCCAGTCAAAACCCACCCGTGCGGCCCGCTTCTGCAGCTTCTCGGCCCGGATCAGGGCCGGCATGCCGGCCGGCACGCCGTCCAGCACGCCGGTCTGCTCCTTGGCGGCCCGCTCGTGGGCCTTGCGCGCCTCCCAGTCTTGGGTCTGAGCCTCGGCGTTGGCGATCTGCGTCGCGCCGAACACGTGGGGATGGCGCAGCCTGAGCTTGTCGCCGACGCCGGCGGCCACGTCCTCGAAACCGAACAGTCCCGCCTCTTCCGCCATGCGCGCGTGGTACACAACCTGCAGCAAGAGATCCCCGAGCTCCTCCTGGAGCGCCGCGAGGTCCTGCCGTTCGATGGCATCCGCGACCTCGTAGGCTTCTTCCACGGTATAGGGCGCGATGGTCTTGAAGGTCTGCTGGCGGTCCCAGGGACATCCCGTCTCAGGGTCCCGCAGCCGCGCCATGATCTCGAGCAGGCGCTGCGTCTGTTTCATGCATCCTCCGCCTTGAGCGTATCCAGGAAGTTCACCAGCATGGCGGCGGTGGCACCCCAGATGGTGTGCTGCCTGTATTCGAAGAGATAGAAGCCTACCTGTTCGCCCCCCACCTCCCGGGTCTGGACCTGGCGGTTACCGGTGTCTGCCAGGAACGCGAGGGGCACCTCGAACACTTCAGCCACCTCCAGAGGATCCGGCACCAAGGTGAAGCCGGGTCGCACCAAGCCCACCACCGGGGTGACCGCGTAGCCACTGATGGTGAGGTAGCCCCGAAGGTAGCCCACCACCTCCACGTACTCATGGCCCAAGCCGATCTCCTCGCGGGTCTCCCGCAGGGCGGTGGCCACCGGGTCCGGATCCTGGGGTTCCCGGCCACCCCCAGGGAAGCTCACCTGGCCGCCATGGTCCTGGAGCTGGTCGGTACGACGGGTAAGGAGGACGGTAGGCCCTTCCGGGTGTGTGACCAGGGGCAGCAGCACCGAAGCCGGGCGCCAGGGCTGTTTAGGCAGGAATCCGGGAGGCAGGTCCCCGACCATCCGACGGGGCGAGAAGTCTTCGGGGACCTGGCTGCCGGCGAAACGTCGGCGGATGAGTTCGGGAAAATTTCCGCCTTTTAAGTCCATTTTATCAATAAGTTAATGATAGTCTTAAAAGTAATTTCTTATTCCTTGATGCCGCCCTTAGTGAGCTCCGCTGGGTCCAGGAGTTCCTTCAAGCGGGCCTCCGGGAGATCAGTCATCTCCTTGGCCACCTCGAGGATGGGACGGCGCTGCTTGTAAGCTTGCTTGGCGATGGCGGCGCCCTTCTCGTAGCCGATGACCATGTTGAGGGCGGTCACCAGGATGGGATTCTTGTCCAAGGCCTCCTGCAGGCGGTCTTGGTTCACGGTAAAGCCTTTGATGGAATCGTCCGCCAGGGCCCGGGCCACGTTCGCCAGGAGCTCGATGCTCTCCAGGAGGTTGCGGGCGATGACCGGCAGCATCACGTTGAGCTGGAAGTTCCCGGACTGCCCGGCCACGGTGATGCAGGCGTCGTTGCCGATGACCTGGGCCGCCACCATGGCCGTGGCCTCCGGGATCACCGGATTCACCTTGCCGGGCATGATGCTGGAGCCGGGTTGCAGCGCCGGCAGCGCAATCTCACCCAGGCCCGCCAGGGGACCGCTGTTCATCCAGCGCAGGTCGTTGGCGATCTTCATGAGGCTCACGGCCACCGTCTTGAGCTGGCCGGAGAGTTCCACCGCCGCGTCCTGGGAACTCAGGGACTCGAAGTAGTTGGGGCTGGGCTTGAATGCGACGCCGGTGCGCTTGGCGAGCTCGGCGGCGATGCGCTGGCCGAACTCAGGATGGGCGTTGATACCGGTACCGACCGCCGTGCCGCCCTGGGCGAGCGCGTTCAGGCGCGGCGCCGCGGCTTCCACGCGTGCCATACCGTTGCGGACCTGCATGGCCCAGCCGGAGAGCTCCTGCCCCAAGGTCACGGGCATGGCATCCATGAGGTGGGTGCGACCGGTCTTCACGACCTTGGCGGTCTCCTTGGACTTGGCTTCGATGATCTCGGCCAGATACTTGAGCGCCGGCAGCAGCTTCTCCTTCACCTCCAGTGCCGCGCTCACGTGGATGGCGGTGGGGATGACGTCGTTGCTGCTCTGGCCCATGTTCACGTGGTCGTTGGGGTGCACCTTGGCAGTTTCGCCGGCCTTGGCGCTGGCGAGGTGGGCAATGACCTCGTTGGCGTTCATGTTAGTGCTGGTTCCGGAACCGGTCTGGAACACGTCGAGGGGGAAGTGACGGTCATGCCTGCCTTCCGCCACTTCCTGCGCGGCGGCCTCGATGGCCTGGCCGCGGGCCTTATCGAGCACGCCGAGGGCTTGGTTCACCGCGGCGGCGGAGCCCTTGATGAGTCCCAGTGCGCGGATGAAGGCGCGCGGCATGGGCCGGCCGCTGATGGCGAAGTTGTCCACGGCCCGCTGGGTCTGGGCGCCCCACAGGGCGTCAGCAGGGACCTTGATCTCGCCCATGCTGTCGCGTTCGATCCGGAAGGACTTGTCAGACATCTCCGCTCCTCAAGAATCCAAATAAGGAAAGCTTAATAAGCTGCTGATTTAAGGATATAATCTGTGGTGAAAAAATGGACAGAACCGGCGCCCCACGAGCCCCGGAGCGATTACGTTATTATCCGCCATAACACCTGGGGATGCACGAAAGCCGATGGAATCCTCGCCCCTTACCGCCCTTTCGCCGCTGGACGGCCGCTACGCCGCCAAGACCGAGGCCCTGCGCAGTCTGTTCAGCGAATACGGCCTGATGCATCAGCGGGTCACGGTGGAGCTCGGCTGGTTCACAGTGCTGTCCGACGAGGAAGGCATCCCCGAGGTGCCGGCCCTGTCCGACGAGGACACCGATTACTTGGTGGACCTGATACGCGAGTTCGGCCCCAAGGATGCGGAGCGCATCAAGGAGATCGAATCCACCACCAACCACGACATGAAGGCGGTGGAGTACTACCTCAAGGAGAAGATGGCCGAGCGCCCCGCCCTCAAGGGCGTGAGCGAGTTCGTCCACTTCGGCTGCACCTCCGAGGACATCAACAACCTCGCCTACGCCCTCATGCTCAAGCACGGCCGCGAGCGCGTGCTGCTGCCGATGATGGAGCGCATGATCGAGCGGCTGCGGGCCCAGGCCCGGCGCTACGCCGAGCAGCCGATGCTGTCCCGCACCCACGGCCAGCCCGCCTCGCCCACCACCCTCGGCAAGGAACTCGCCAACGTGGTGTACCGCCTGCGCCGCCAGTGCGACCAGCTCAAGTCAGTGGAGCTCCTGGGCAAGATGAACGGGGCGGTGGGCAATTACAACGCGCATCTCGCCGCCTACCCGGACGTGAATTGGGAAGCGCTCAGTATCAAGCTCGTGGAGTCGCTCGGCCTCACCTGGACCCCCTACACCATCCAGATCGAGCCCCACGACTACATGGCGGAGTACTTCGACGCGCTGGCGCGCTTCAACACCGTGCTGCTGGACGCGTGCCGCGACATCTGGGGCTACATCTCCGTCGGCTACTTCAAGCAGAAGCCGGTGGCCGGCGAGGTGGGCTCCTCCACCATGCCGCACAAGGTGAACCCGATCGACTTCGAGAACGCTGAAGGCAACCTGGGCGTCGCCAACGCGCTGCTGCGCCACTTCGCCGAGAAGCTGCCGGTGTCGCGCTGGCAGCGCGACCTCACCGACTCCACCGTGCTGCGCAACATCGGCGTCGCGGTCGGCCATAGCGTGCTCGCCTACGAATCCTTCCTCAAGGGTCTCACCAAGCTCGAGTCCGATCCCCAGCGCATGCATGACGAGCTGGAGGCGAACTGGGAGGTGCTGGCCGAGGCGGTGCAGACCGTGATGCGGCGCCACGGCGTGACCGAGCCCTATGAGAAACTCAAGGCCCTGACCCGGGGGCGGCGCGTGGACGAGGACGCCATGCGCGACTTCATCAAGGAACTGGAGATCCCCAACGACGCCAAGGCGAGCCTGCTCGCCCTGACGCCGCAAACCTACATCGGCCTTGCCGCCAAGCTCGCCAAGGAAATATGAACATGCGCACTCCCGCCCTCGTCGCATCCCTCCTCCTGCTCGGCGCCTGCGCCCACGCGCCCGTGACCGGCATCGAGGCCGCCATGCATCCCGAAGGCACCCAGCAGGTGGGCTGGCAGCAGGTCACCACCGGCGACGGTGATCCATTGTTCGTGGTGCGTAGCGCCGGCGGCGGCGACTACGCCGAGATGGTGCGGGTCGCCACCACCCATGCCGCCGAACTCTGCCCGGACGGCTATCGCGTGCTCGACCTGGAAGGCAACGACCAGCCGCAGGTAGACACCCTGAGCCCGCGCTTCGTGCTCGCCTCCGAGGTGCGCCTCAAGGTGCACTGCTACGACAAGGACGCGGACAAGCCCTGACCGCGGCCGGCCTTCCGTGGCCGAGGTCTCCACGCTGCTCGGCGGCCTGACGCCACGCGAGTTCCTGCAGCAGCACTGGCAGCGCAAGCCATTGCTGGTGCGCGGTGCTTTCCCGGACATCGTTTCCCCGCTCACGCCCGCCGAGCTCGCCGGCCTCGCCTGCGAGGAAGGTGTCGAGTCGCGCCTGGTGGAGCAGACCAGGAAGGCGCCGGGCTGGAAGCTGCGGCACGGGCCGTTCCTGCACAAGGATTTCAAGAAGCTCCCCAAGACTCGCTGGACCCTGCTGGTGCAGGACGTGGATAAGCACGTGCCGGCAGTGGCGACACTTTTACAGCCGTTCCGCTTCATCCCCGATTGGCGCATCGACGACATCATGGTGAGCTACGCCGCCGACGGCGGCTCGGTAGGCCCGCACGTAGATGCCTATGACGTGTTCCTGTTGCAGGTGGAAGGCATGCGCCGCTGGGACATCCATACCGCCCCGCAGCCGGAGCACACCGCTCCCGGGCTCGAACTCAAGCAGGTAGAGCCGTTCGAGCCGGAGGAGAGCTGGCTGCTGATGCCGGGCGACATGCTGTACCTGCCGCCGGGCGTCGCGCACCACGGCGTCGCCTTCGGCGAGTGCCTGACTTACTCTGTCGGCTTCCGCGCGCCGACCCAGACGGAACTGCTGGCGGATTTCGCCGCGGACCTGATGCAGGGCGCCGATGCGAACGTCCGCTACACCGATCCCGACCTCGTGCCGGCAGCGAACCCGGGCGAGCTCAAGCTGGAGGCGCGCGCCCGCGCCCGCCAGATGCTGCGCGCGCACCTGCGGCCCTCCGACGACCAACTCGACGTGTGGTTCGGCCGCTTCATCACCGAGCCCAAGCCCTGGCTCAAGCCCGTGCCGGCCGCGCGCCGCACCAGTCTCGCCAAGCTCAAGGCCGGCCTCACGCGTCGCAACCTCGCTTGGCACCCTGCGGTGCGGGTGGCCTGGTTCGGCGTGCGCCAGTCTTGCCACCTGTTCGTTGACGGCAAGCACTATCCCCTGCCCGAGAAACTCGCGGCCTTCGCCGAGCTCCTGGGTGAAGCCCGCAACCTGGACGGCGAGAAGCTGCTCCGGCTCGTGGACCATCCTGAGATCGCGCCGCTGCTGCTGGAGTGGCTGGACGCGGGCCAGCTCGAGTGGAACCCATGAACGCGGACTTCCGCATCCGCGTCGCCGACTGGGAACGGGAGCGCGAGGCCATGCGTGCCGTGCGCACCGAAGTGTTCATCCAGGAGCAGCACATCCTGCCCCAGGACGAGTGGGACGAGCTCGACCCCCTGTGCGTGCACTTGCTGGCGTTGGATGCCGAGGGTGCGCCGGTCGGCACCGGCCGCCTCACCCCCGACGGGCAGATCGGCCGGATGGCGGTGCTCAAGGCGCGGCGCGGGCGGGGCATCGGCACCGCCCTGCTGCGGACCCTGCTGGACTCGGCGCAGCAACGCGGCCTCAAGGCCTGCCGCTTGAACGCCCAGGACCATGCCATCGGCTTCTATGCACGCCACGGCTTCACCGTTTACGATGAGGGCTTCCTGGAAGGCGGCATCCCGCACCGCCGAATGCGCAAGGACCTCTAGATGGAGACGCCGCGCGAAGACAACTACCGCAGACTCGAGACCCTGGCGGACAACCGCGAGGCCTCGGTGGCCGTGGCCTCGGTCGCGAAGCGCGATCTCGTGCTGTTCAGCCATGACCTGGAGCCCATGCTCTACGACAAGGAGGAGTTCATCGCCGCGGTGCAGACACTCGCCACCCGTTCGCGCATGAGCCGCATCCGCGTGGTGAGCATCGACCCCGGCCCAGCCATCCGCGCGGGGCACAGGCTGGTGGCGCTGGCGCAGCGCTTCAGCTCCTATATAGAAGTGCGGCGCGCCTCCCGCGACCACGCGAGCCTCGCGGAGACCTACCTCGTGGCGGACTCGACCGCGCTGCTGCTGCGTCCCGTTGCAACACGTTACGAGGGCTATGCCGACCTGCACGCGCCCTTCGAGGCTCGCCAGCAGCTCCAGGGGTTCGAGGAGATATGGGAGAAGGCCGAGCCCGATCCCGAGTTCCGGCGGCTGGGGATATAGGTCGTCATGGTCTGGAAGCCGCACGTCACGGTTGCTGCGATCGCGGAACAGGATGGCCGCTTCCTCGTAGTGGAAGAGGAAGTCCGCGGCCGCCGCGTCTTCAACAACCCGGCTGGTCACCTGGAACCGGGCGAAAGCTTCCTGGAGGCTGTCCAGCGCGAAGCCCTGGAAGAGACCGGCTGGGAGTTCACGCCGGACGCCGTCACCGGCATCTACCTGTGGAAGAATCCCGAGCTGGACGCGACCTTCGTGCGGGTGGCCTTCCACGGGTGCTGCGCGAGGCACCACGCAGGCCGCGCGCTGGACAAGGGTATCGTCGGCCCACACTGGCTGAGCCGGGCTGAGCTCGCGGACGGCACGCGGCCGCTGCGCAGTCCCATGGTACTGCGTTGCATCGACGACGCGCTGGCCGGCCGGCGCTACCCGCTGGACCTCTTGAGCCATGTCACGGACCTGGACTCGACCCTCGAAGACGCCTGAAGCGCGCCGGCGCTAGACTATCCCGCATGGCTTCCCCCTCCTCCACCCGCGTTATCGTCGGCCTCTCCGGCGGCGTGGACTCCGCCGTGGCCGCGCTGCTCCTGAAGCGCGAGGGCCATGCGGTGGAAGGCCTGTTCATGGACAACTGGGAGGACGGCGAGGACGAGAGCTACTGCACCGCAGCCGAGGACTTTCAGGATGCGCGCCAGGTGTGCGAGACCCTCGGCATCCCGCTGCACAAGGTGAACTTCGCCGCCGAGTACCGGGAGCGGGTGTTCAATCACTTCCTGGAGGGCTACGCCGCAGGCTGGACACCCAACCCGGACGTGCTCTGCAACAGCGAGATCAAGTTCAAGGCCTTCCTGGACCATGCGCTGCGCCTCGGTGCCGGGCACATCGCCACCGGCCACTACGCGCGCCTCGCGCCGGGGCCGGCGGGTGTGAAGCTCCTGAAGGCGCTGGACGGCGCCAAGGACCAAAGCTACTTCCTGCACGCGGTGACCCAGGCGGCGCTGCAGCGGGCGCTCTTCCCCCTGGGCGGGCTACTCAAGACCGACACCCGCGCCCTGGCGAAGGAAGCCGGATTCGCGAACCACGCCAAGAAGGACAGCACCGGCATCTGCTTCATCGGCGAGCGGCGCTTCTCTGAGTTCCTGGGCAAGTACCTGCCAGCCCAGCCGGGCGAGATCGTCACCCCCGATGGCAAGGTGCTGGGCCGGCACAACGGCCTCATGTTCTACACTCTCGGCCAGCGCTCCGGCATCGGCATCGGAGGGCGGCGGGAAGGCACGGACGAGCCTTGGTATGTGGCTGGCAAGGACATGGCGCGCAACCGCTTGTTGGTGGTGCAGGGCCACGACCATCCGCTGCTCTTGAGCGACGGGCTTACCGCCGGACGGCTGCACTGGATCGCCGGGGCGGCACCGGCCCTGCCGTTGCACTGCGCCGCCAAGACCCGCTACCGGCAGGTGGACCAGCCCTGCACGCTCGTGCGCATCGCCGACGGCCGTGCCCGGGTGGAGTTCGAGCAGCCGCAGCGTGCCGTGACCCCGGGGCAGTACGCCGTGTTCTACGCGGGGGACGAGTGCCTGGGTGGCGGCGTGATCGAGGCCCCACCACAGCCGGCGGATGCGCCACACGTGGCCGCGGTCGAACTGTCTCGGGCCTGATGCTTACCTTATAATAAGCGGCTCAAGACATCCCTTCCCGACGGCACGTCCGCGTCTACCGGCCCCGACGGGGAAATCCATCCCTAACCGGAGGCGTCATGCAGGATAGCTTCAAGTCGCGCGCCACGCTCAACGTCGGCGGCAAGGACTACGAGATCTTCAAGCTCAGCGCGCTGGAGGCCAAGTACAAGGTCTCGCGCCTGCCCTATTCCCTGAAGATCCTGCTGGAGAACATGCTGCGCCTGGAGGATGGCGTGAGCGTGACCCACGCCGACATCGACGCGCTCGCCTCCTGCGACCTCAAGAAGCTGCCGCCCCGGGAGATCGCCTTCACCCCCGCCCGCGTCATCCTGCAGGACTTCACCGGCGTGCCGGCGGTGGTGGACCTCGCCGCCATGCGCGATGCGATGAAGAAGCTGGGCGGCGACCCGAAGAAGATCAACCCGCTGTGCCCGGCCGAGCTCGTCATCGACCACTCGGTAATGGTGGACTACTACGGCACCGCGCAGGCCTTCGATCTCAACGCCAAGCTCGAGTTCGACCGCAACAAGGAGCGCTATGCGTTCCTGCGCTGGGGCCAGAACGCGTTCCGCAGCTTCAAGGTGGTGCCGCCCGATACCGGCATCGTGCATCAGGTGAACCTGGAGTTCCTGGCGCGCGTGGTGTTCGTGAACGAACAGGGCCAGGCTTACCCCGACACGGTGGTCGGCACCGACTCCCACACCACCATGATCAACGGCGTGGGCGTGCTGGGCTGGGGCGTGGGCGGCATCGAGGCGGAGGCCGCCATGCTGGGCCAGCCCTCCACCATGCTCATCCCCGAAGTCATCGGCGTGAGACTCACCGGCAAGCTGGCCGAGGGCGCCACCGCCACCGATCTCGTGCTCACCGTCACCGAGATGCTGCGCAAGCGCGGGGTCGTCGAGAAGTTCGTGGAGTTCTTCGGTGACGGCTTGAAGCATCTGCCGCTGGCGGACCGGGCCACCATCGCCAACATGGCGCCGGAGTATGGCGCCACCTGCGGCATCTTCCCCATCGACGACGAGACCCTCGCCTACCTGCGCCTCACCGGCCGCGGCGAGGACGAAGTGAAACTGGTTGAGGCCTACGCGAAGGTTCAGGGCATGTGGCGTCACGACGGCCAGGAGGCGGAGTACAGCGACGTGCTGCAGCTCGACCTCGGCAGCATCCAGCCATCCCTCGCCGGCCCCAAGCGCCCGCAGGACCGCGTGCTCCTGGGCGACATGCCCAAGAACTTCAAGGCCGCCTTCGACAAGGACCAGGCCACGCGCAAGTCCGCCGGCCCAGCCCAGGTGGACAACGACGGCAGCAAGTTCGAGCTCGCCGACAGCGCGGTGGTGATCGCCGCCATCACGAGCTGCACCAACACCTCCAACCCCGCGGTGCTGGTGGCGGCAGGCCTGCTGGCTCGCAAGGCACGCGAGCGCGGCCTCACCTCCAAGCCTTGGGTGAAGACCTCTCTCGCCCCCGGCTCCAAGGTGGTGACCGAGTACCTCAAGAAGGCGAACCTGCTCTCGGACCTGGAAGCCGTGGGCTTCTTCCTGGCGGGTTACGGCTGCACTACCTGCATCGGCAACTCCGGCCCGCTGCCGGATGCCATCGGCAAGGCCGTGAACGACAACAAGCTGTCGGTGGCGGCGGTGCTCTCCGGCAACCGCAACTTCGAGGGCCGCGTGCACCAGGACGTGCGCATGAACTACTTGGCTTCACCGCCGCTGGTGGTGGCCTATGCCCTGGCCGGCCGCGTGGACGTGGACGTGGCCCATGAGCCGCTCGGCACCGGCAAGGATGGCAAGCCCGTCTACCTCAAGGACCTCTGGCCCTCCCAGAAGGAGATCCAGTCCACCATCGCCCAGTGCCTGGACGCCGGCATGTTCAAGAAGTCCTACGGCGACGTGTTCCAGGGCGACGCACGCTGGCAGGGCATGCAGGTGGGCACCGGCGACATCTACCAGTGGAGCGATGCCTCCACCTACGTGCAGAACCCACCCTACTTCGACGGCATGGGCAAGCAGGCTCCCGGCATCCATGCCATCAAGGGCGCCCGTTGCCTGGCGCTGTTCGGCGATTCCATCACCACTGATCACATCTCCCCGGCCGGCGCCATCAAGAAGGATTCGCCCGCCGGCAAGTACCTCATCGCCCACGGCGTGCAGCCGGTGGACTTCAACTCCTACGGCTCGCGCCGCGGCAACCACGAGGTGATGATGCGCGGCACCTTCGCCAACACCCGCATCAAGAACGCGATGGTGCCGGGCGTGGAAGGCGGCGTCACCCAGCACCTGCCGGACGGCGCGCAGATGCCCATCTACGACGCCGCCATGCAGTACAAGCAGGAGGGCGTGCCGCTGGTGGTGATCGCCGGCAAGGAATACGGCACCGGCTCGTCCCGCGACTGGGCCGCCAAGGGCACCATCCTGCTGGGCGTAAAGGCGGTGATCGCCGAGTCCTTCGAGCGCATCCACCGCTCCAACCTGGTAGGCATGGGCGTGCTGCCCCTGACCTTCACGGGCGGCAAGAACGCCGCCGCCCTGGGCCTGGATGGCAGCGAAGTGTTCAGCATCGAGGACCTGCGCGACGGCGCCAAGGAAGTCACTGTCACTGCCCACAAGGCCGATGGCAAGGAGATGAGCTTCACCGCCAAGGTCCGCATCGACACCCCCAAGGAATGGGAGTACTACAAGAACGGCGGCATCCTGCATTACGTATTGCGGCAGTTGGCTGCCTGAGGACTGCGCAGGATGAAGAAGCAAAAAGCCCCGCTCACGCGGGGCTTTTTATTTGACCAGTAGGTTCCGCTCAGAATGAGTAGCGCAACCCAATACGAGTCTCTTCGGTGGTGAACTGGGAGCGCTCATAGGTGACGTCCACGCTGAAACCGTAATCGAGTTTCTTCATCACCCGCAGGCCGTAGAGGAAGACCTCACCCTGGTCGTCCTTGAGGAGCACCTTGCCCGGCTCGCCCGCCTTCCAGGCCATCTCTCCCGCCAGCACCGCGAGGTAGAGCTGCGGCGCCACTTCGTAGCGCGCCACCATCACAGCGGAATAGCCCTTGAGGCTGGGGCAGGAGAAGCGCGTGGCGTTGTCCGGGCAGTAGTGGATGCCGCCGCAGGCGAACGGCGGCTGCCCCGGTGCGCAGCTGCCGCTGGTGTTCTGGTAGAACGCGGTGGGCGCGCCGTAGT
>DATAHN010000011.1:0-9272 GCA_036263155.1 Gammaproteobacteria bacterium
CACATCCTGCCAGTCCGTCTTGTCCCTCTGGATGGCGTCGAGCTTCTGCTGCACCACCTCGGTGGAACCGCCGTGATAGGCCGCCTTCAGGAAAGCATCGGTGTAATCCAGTGCGGCGGCGATGTCCTCCGGCTTCGCCTCGCGCTGGCGCAGGGTGTACTCCACGCGCTCACGCTCTTGTTCCTCCACGGACACCGCCGGGCCCACCAGCAGGATGAGGAACCCCACATGCCGGGAGCGGGACGCCGCGAGGGGAGCGATCCAGCCGCCCTGGCTCAAGCCCATGAGACCCACCCGGGCCGGGTCCACCTCGGGCTGCCTGCGCAGGGTCTCGACGATCGCCTCCACGTCGGAGGCGAGCTGGTCGAAGCTCAAGCGCCCTGCCACCTTGCTGGAAACGCCGGTGCCGCGCTTGTCGTACACGAACGCGGCAACATGCTGCGATGCCAGCATGTCGGCGAGGCCGCGGTATTCCCACTGGGCGCGGCCGCCCTCCCCGCTGCCGGGAATGACGATGACCAAGGGATGACGGCCGGGCTGCTCGGGGACATACAGGGATCCGGCGAGCGTGACAGCGCCGTTGTGCACGCCGATATCCCGGCTCGTGTAGTTCCGTACCGGCAATGCGCGCTTGAGGTGCAGGGATACGGCCGGGTTCCATCTCGAGTTGCCGCCGGTCATGTCGCCCACTTCCGGGTGCAGCGTCATGGTGAAGAGCCCGTAGTGCACCTTGAAGCTCAGGGTGTCGCCATCCTCGGCGATGTCGGTGACAGGCTCGCCGTAAAGACCCATCTCGGGAATGTCGAAGGTGCCGGCCAGGTGGCCCTCTGCGCCGCGGGTGAAGTCCATGCGGGTGAGCTGCACGGCTCCCAGGCGCGTGTAGGCGCCCTCCCAGTGGCCGACGGCGCCATCGGCCTGGGCCGCCCAGGCCGGAGTGGTGACCATGCCCGCCAGCAGGAAGACGAGGAAGTGAGCGCGCATGGCGACCGCCCTTAGCTCAAGGTATATAGGAAGAGGATGCCTGCGACGCGGAAATGGTCGCAGTCAGGCGCCAGGACAGGCGGTGGTGGCCTTGCCGACCGGGGCAGCTTCATCCCCCAGGTCCTTGAACACGTCCGCCGCCGGCAACGCTGCCTCAGGGCCCTGAGCATTGAGCCAATAACGCGGCTCATCTCGGAATCGCTCCGCCATCTGGGGTCGGTACCCCATCTTCCGGATCTCTTTCTGCCTCTGCTCGGCTCCGTCTTTCTGGCTAAACACGCCCAGCGAGATGGCATTCCTGTTGGCCTCGTCCGCGACCACGTAGATGTCCTTCACGCCGCGCTTGCGCAGGAGGTTCGCGGCCGCGTCCGCCTCGCGGCGGGAACCGAAGGGCGGCAGGTACACCCAGTAGCCGAGCTTGGCCTTGCCGGGCACGAGATGCTGGGCGCCGGTGAGGCCGGCGGCCTTGAGGCGCGTGAGGGCCTGGCCCGCCGCGTCCGCGCTCGGGAAGGGGCCGTAGCTCGCGCAGGTTTGCCCTTGTGCGGAGGGCGCCGCGGTGGCCGGCGCCGGCGCGGCGGTGACGAGCATGGGCGCCGTGGCGGCGGCGGGCGCCTGGGCGGCGAGCGCTTTCTTCTCCGCGGGCGTGAGCTCGCTCATGAGCTGCAGCGGCTTGGCCGTGAGCGCAGGAGCCGGCACGGGGGCCTTCTCACCGGGCTGCACATACCAGCGAACCCAGGCGAACAACCCCAGGTTCGCCAGCAGCAGCATGAGAAACAGCGCGCGCTTCACGGGCGCTCCGAGGCCGCGGCGGCGAGGCCCATGAGCACGAGCTCGGGGCAGAGGGTGAACCTGCCCGGAAGCAGCGCGTCCAGCCGGCGGGCATCGCCGCCCGTGAGCACGAACTTGGTGCTGCCGCCGAGCTGCTTGCTGACGAGGCCGTGCACGCGCTCCAGGAGGCCCGCGGCGGTGTGCCAGCCGCCGCTCCAGATGGCGGAGCGGGTGTCCTTGGCGAGCAGTGCGAGCTCGCCTTCGCCCAGGTCCTGCAGGCCGGCGGTGGCGTCCGCGAGCGACCGGCGCATGGTCTGGGGGCCGGGGGCGATGAGCCCCCCCAGGTGCCGGCCGCCGCCGTTCACCGCGTCCACGGTGATGGCGGTGCCGGCGTCGATGACGCAGACGGGCCCGCCAAACTTGCGGAACCCGCCGATGACGGCAGCCCAGCGGTCCGCGCCCAGGCGCACCGGATCCAGGTAGCCGTTGGTGACGCCGCAGCGCTCGGCGGAGGAGATGAAGAACTCGGGGTTGGAGCCGAGCCGCTCCTGGCAGAACTCGCTGAGGTAACGGGCCACCAGGGGACCTGCCACGTTGCAGACCACCACGCGCTTGGGCTGGGGGCCCTCGAACGCGGCCTGGAGCGCGGGTTTCAACTGCTCGTCTGCGTGGACGCGTGCGTCCATGCGGCCGAGCCCGCCGGCCGAGAGGCGCGCCCACTTCACGCGGGTGTTGCCGATGTCGAGCAGCAGCACCATCAGGTGATCCTCAAGCTGAGGTCGCCGGAGACGAAGCGCTTGACGCCCGCCGGCGTGCGCAGGAGCAGCGCGCCCTGCTCGTCCACCCCGGCGGCGACGCCGGTGACGGTGTGCTCGTGGGAATGCAGCGCCACGGCGCGGCCGGCCACGAGGTCCAGACGCTGCCAGTCGGCGCTGAAGGCGGCGAACCCGGCGGTCTCGAACTCGCCGAGGGCCGTGAACAAGGATTCGATGAGCCCGGCGGCAAGGGCGTTGCGCTCCGGCGCGTTGCCGTCGGTGAGCGTCACGAGGTCCATCCAGGGCTGGTCGATCTGCTCCGCCGGCTGGGACGGCATGCGCACGTTGAGCCCCAGGCCGATGACGGCGCGGGTGGCGCCGGGCGGCTCGCCCTGGATGTCGATGAGCACGCCGCCGAGCTTGCGGCCAGCAGCGATCAGATCGTTGGGCCACTTGATGCGCACGTCCGGCACGCCCAGGGCCTCCAGCGCCCGCACCGCGGCGATGGCGGTGACCATGCCCAGGGCCGTGAACCCCGGCGGCCACTCGTCGAAGCGCCAGGCCAGGGACATATAGAGGTTCGCGCCGAAGGGGGAGACCCAGGTCCGGCCACGGCGGCCGCGGCCGGCGGACTGGAACTCGGCGAAGCAGGCGGCGGGCTCACCGCCCTGCTCGCCAAGCCAGGTGTTGGTGGAGTCCACCACGGGCAGCACGGTGAGGGCCTTGAGGCGCGCGCGGGTGGCCTGGCTCAAGTCCGCGGCGATGGCCTCTTCGCTGAGGAGCTGGAGGGGATCGGAAAGCCGGTAGCCCTTGCCGGGGATGCGGAACACCGAGAGGCCGAGCTTCTCCAGGCCCTGCACCTTCTTCCACACGGCGGCGCGGGTGACGCCCAGGCTCTTCGCCAGCACTTCACCGGAGTGGAAGCGGCCGTCGGCGAGCACCTGCAGGATGGCGTGGGCGCGGTCCATGGAGCTGACTTCGGGTCAGCGCCGCTTGCGCAGCAGCATGGCGCGCTCGAAGCGGTTCTCGTTGCCCGCCATGAGCCGCTGCAGGTTGCTGCGGTGGGTGTAGACGATGAAGAGCGCCATGACGAGGGCGAAGGTGAACAGCGGCGAGGCGGCGCCGCCCTGCCAGAGCGCGAACACGGCCACGGTGCAGGCGGAGAGCACGGTGGAGAGACCCACGTAGCCCGAGAGGGTGAGCACGAGCACGAACACGGCGAGCCCCGGCAGCAGCGCCACCGGCGCCAGCACGGCCACGACGCCGACATAGGTGGCGGCACCCTTGCCGCCCCGGAAGCCGTAGAACACCGGGAACACGTGGCCGACGATGGCGAACATGCCGCAGAGGGCCGCCACCCAGGGGCCGGCGAGCACCGACCCGCCGGGCACCGGCAGGGGGATGGACGGCACCAGCCAGGCGGCGGCGACGCCCTTGCCGATGTCGATGAGCATTACCCAGAGGGCGAAGATCTTGCCCTGGGTGCGCAGCGCGTTGGTGCCGCCGGCGTTGCCGGAGCCCTGGGTGCGGATATCCACCCCGCCGAAGACACAGCCCACGAGCATGCTGCCCAGGAGGGAACCCAGGAGGTAGGCCAGGAGGCAGCGGAGGCCAAGGGCGAGCATGGGGGTGCATCCGGCGGGGCGAAGAAGCCATTCTAGCGGGGGTTTACAGGCGGCCCAAGCGGGACGGGGGCTGGCCGGGGTGCCCAGGGATACTTTGCAAATGAATGTTTATTATGTTATATTACATAATAAGAATTGCATCCGAAGCTTAGGGGTTTCGAGTACTCAGGGGATGGAAATGGACCAAGACCTCATGAAGGACATCTTCATGGATCTGCGGCGCATCATGCGCGCCATGGACGTCTACAGCCGGCAGCTTTCCGGCAGCCATGGCCTCACGGGTCCGCAGATGCTGTGCCTCCGGGAGATCGCGGGGCGCGGCTCGCTCACCACCGGCGCGCTGGCGAAGGGCATCGCGCTCAGCCCCGCCACCCTCACGGGGATCCTGGACCGGCTGGAGGTGCGGGGCCTCGTGAGCCGCGAGCGGCGGCCCGAAGACAAGCGCCGGGTGCTGGTCTCGCTCACGCCGCTCGGCAAGCAGATGTCCCAGGAGCTGCCCTCCCCCCTGCAGATGCACTTCAGCGCGCGGCTCACGGAGCTGCCGCCGGACGAGCAGGTGGCGATCCGCCTCGCGCTCGGCAGCGTGGCGCGGATGATGGCGGAGCTTGAGGTGCTGCCCAACGGCAAGAACGGAAAGCGCTGATAAGACCTGCTACGTGACAGCTTAACGTCCTCAGGTAAGCTATGCCCTCGTCCAGGGGTAGCCAATGACAACTCAATTTCTCAAAACCGTCGCGAGCGATGGCAGGGCTAGGCGCGCGAGGCGAGCAGGAGGGAGTGCACTCTTGGCGTGCATGACCGACTGCGAGCCCGAAGCGCAACAACGCCCTGCCGAGCGCAGCAGGTTTTGACATGCGTGCTCCCGTAGTAGTGAATCCTGAAGCCGGCCGCGGCCTGGGCCGCGAGATGGGCCCGGCCATCGGCGCCTACCTGCAGGAACTCGGCCTCCCTACCCGCATCCTCAACAGCACTGGTCCCGGCGACGTGCAGGCCAAGGTGCAGGCCGCGCTCGCGGAGAAGCCGCCGGTGGTGGTGGTGGCGGGCGGCGACGGCACGGTGCACGAGGCGGTGAACGGCTGGATGAAGGCCGGCGGCGGCGCGCCGCTGGCGGTGGTGCCGGTGGGCACCGGCAACGACTTCGTGAAGATGCTGGACGCGAGCCACGACTGGCGCGAGGCCTGCTGGCGCGCGGTGCGCCGCCAGACCCGCCGGGTGGACGTGGGACGCTGCAACGACTTCTACTTCGCGAACGGCCTCGGCATCGGCTTCGACGCGCAGGTGGCGCTGGAGGCCAACCGCATCCGCTGGCTGCGCGGCAACGCGGTGTACGGCATCGCGCTGGCCAAGATCCTGCTCTTGATGCACTCCACCCCCACGGTGCGGGTGCGCCACGACGGGGAGAAGCTGGAGACGCCCATCACCCTGCTCACCATCAACAACGGCAAGGTGGAAGGCGGCGCGTTCGTGATGGCGCCGGATGCCGAGATCGACGACGGACTGTTCGACGTGGTGGTGGCCAAGGGGATGGGGCGCCTCGGCGTCCTGCAGCTCCTGCCCCAGGTGCTGAAGGGTGAGCACATGAGCCACCCGAAGGTGGTGAAGTTCCGGACCGGGCGCTTGTCGGTGGAAGCGGACGTGCCGCTGCCGATCCATGCGGATGGGGAGCTCACCTATTCCGGCGCGAAGAAGCTGGATATAGAGGTTTTACCCCGGGCCCTTGAGGTTGTCTGCTGAGCACCCGGAAGCTACTGCGCTCGTGACGCTTCCGGCTGACGTTCCCCAAGATCAAGATCTCAGGCGATTCTTTTCCGCATGGGCGATCGCCTTAGGGAGCCCATATAGATGGCTACCAAGGTGATCGCCGCGCCGGCCAGTTCCGGCGGGCTGAAATGCCGGCCGAAGAAGGCGCTGTCCCAGACGAAGGCGCAGGCGGGCTGCAACAGCAGCACCAGCCCCACCTGGGATGCCTGCACCTTGTGCATGCTGTGTGAGATCAGCACCCACCCCAGCACCTGGGGCACCAGCCCATAGAGCAGCAGCCAACCCGCGTCCGCCCAGGTGGGGATGGCGAAGGACTCCCCTTCCACCAGCAGCGACACCGCCAGCATCGCGGCCGACGCAAACGAAGTGATGGTGATGGCGCTGTAGGAGGAGCCGCCGGTGGCATTGCGGGTGCTGCGCAGGGCCAGGAGGTAGCCGGCATAGGCGACCGCGGAGATGAGCGCCAGGACGATGCCCCAGTGGTAGAGCGGCGAGAGATGGCTCCAGTCGGCCCCCACCAGCAGCACCAGGCCGAACATGGCCATGACGATGGCGAGCCACTGGAACAGGCTCAGGCGCTCGTTCAGGAACAGCACGCCCACCGCGGCCATGACGAACACCTGGAAGTTGGCGAGCAGCGTGGCGACGCCGGGACCCACGTAGAGGATGCTGCGGTGCCAGAAGAAGAGGTCCAGGGCGAAGAAGAATCCGGCGAGCAGGAGCTTGCTCCAGCTCGCGGCATTCAGCCGGGGATGCTCGCGCCGCCAGAGCACCACGGCCAGCAGGATCACGCCGCCGAAGAACACCCGGTAGAAACCGCTCACGGTCGGGGGCACGTGCACGAGCTTCACGAACACCGCCGAGAAGCTGATAAGCACGGCGCCGACTACCAATTGCCACATCGCTGGACGCCTCCATAAGCCGATCTTTTGCCCGCGGGCGGCGTTGAAGCCGCCCTCGCAATCCTCATGTACGCCAAAAGTACACTCCGGTTGCTCGGGCAGCTTCGCCTTGCCCGCGACCAAAATCTCTGGCTTCTGGAGGCGCCCAGATGAGACTTACACTTCAGCCCACAATCTCATGAGATTGGCGCGGAGTTTACTGATCTTCATGGCCTCGGCGGAACCGGGCGCCACGCCCCGCGCCCAGCGGGCGACCTGCATGAGCTCGTACAGCATCTCGCGGCGCGGCTCGTCGCGCACGAAGCTCTGGGCCCAGGTGACGCCGCAGAGGCGGCTGCCGCGGGTGACCTTCTGCACCTTGTGGATGCTGGTGGATGGATAGATCACGGCGCTGCCGGCGGCGAGCTTGACGGACTGGGGCTCGCCGTCGCTGTTGATGACGAGCTCGCCGCCGTCGTAGTCGGCGGGGTCGGTGAGGAACACGGTGATGGAGACGTCGGCCCTGAGCGGGTCGCCGCCGCCCATGACGGCGTTGTCCACGTGGCCGCCGTAGTCCATACCGGAGTCGTAGCGGTTGAACATGGGCGGCAGCAGGCGGCGCGGCAGCACCCACTGGCTGAACAGCTCGTTCCGGACGAGCGCGGCGGCCAGGAGCTGCTGCGGCCCGGCCAGCGCCTGGTCCTGGGCCGCGCTCTGCAGGTTGTGCTTGACGTCGCGCACCGCGACACCGGCGGTGGTGCGGCCGTCCTCGAACTTGACGTCGGCGAGCTGGGTGCGCAGCTGGGCCAACTCGGCGGCGCTGAGCAGGCCTTCGATCTTGAGCAGCATGGTGGGAAACCTTGGTGTGACCCCGGCCCATGAGACCCGCTCGGGGCGGGGGGTGTCAACAATAATATGCACAAATCAGTGAATATGCAGTCATGTTACAATGGCCGCCCTGCTTAGCGCACTCCCGGTTACTCCCTTGGCTTCCAAGAAAATCCGCATCACGAACGTCCACCTCGACCTCGGCGCCGGGCGGCGCGGGACCGACATGGGCTCCTCCGCCATGCATGTCGCCGGCGTGGTGCCGGCGCTCAAGAAGATCGGCCACGAGGTGGTCGGCATGCACAACATCGGCCAGATCTCGATGGAAGCCGCGGAACTGGGCGAGAAGAACGCCCGTTACCTCGGCGTGATCAGCGAGGTCTGCCGCGACCTGGCGGGCACCGTGGAAGCCACCATGGACAAGGGCGAGTTCCCGCTGGTGCTGGGGGGCGACCACTCCCAGGCCATCGGCACCATCTCGGGCATGGCCAAGCACCTGCGCCGTAAGAACCTGGACCTCGGCGTGTTCTGGTGCGACGCCCACACGGACATGAACACCCCCGACAGCAGCCCTTCCGGCAACATCCATGGCATGCCGCTCTCGGTGCTGCTGGGCCGCGGCCTGCAGGAGCTGACCGGCATCGCCGGCCGGTCCCCGGCGCTCAAGCCCGAGAACGTGGTGATCTTCGGCGTACGCCAAGTGGACGCCAAGGAAGCCAAGATCGTGAAGGAACTGGGCGTGCGCGTGTTCACCATGAGCGAGATCGACGCCCGCGGCGCCCCGGCCTGCCTGGAGGAAGCCATGGAGATCCTGGGCAAGGCTTCCGGCGGCATCCACCTCTCCTTCGACCTGGACGGTTGCGACCCCACCGTGGCCCCGGGCGTGGGCACGCCGGTGCCGGGCGGCCTGAACTTCCGCGAGTCGCACCTGGTGTGCGAGGTGCTGGCCCGGAGCAACAAGCTGGTCGGCATGGAAGTGGTGGAACTCAATCCGACCATGGATACCGAGAATAAAACCGGCAAGTTTGCGGTTTGGTTGATACAGTCAGCGCTTGGAAGAACAATCCTGTAACGGAGTCGGTGATGGGTAAGCGGGTCGACGAGTTCAACGCCTTCCGCGCCAAGATGAATGAGCGCATCCTCGCCGAGGACAACCGCGTGATCAAGCGCGTGTTCTCGGTGGACAGCCTCACCTACACCGACGGCGCGCTGCCGGCGAAGACCAAGGAACTGCTGGGACTCTCCACCTCGATGGTGCTGCGCTGCGACGACTGCGTGAGCTACCACATCGGGCAGTGCATCGAGTCGGGCTGCAGCAAGGAAGAGATCGTGGAGGCGATGAGCGTGGCGCTGGTGGTGGGGGGTACTATCGTTATTCCCCATATGCGCAGAGCGATCGCCTTCATGGACGAGATGCTGGAAGAGAAAACCAGCTAATCGAATTCCTGGACGAGATAAAAAGGGCCGCATCGCGGCCCTTTTTTCTTTCTTAAGATTGCGGTCTCACTTTTTCTTGCCGTCGTCGTCGTCAGCGTCTTTCCCGGCTTCCGCCGGCAACACCAGCTTCTTCACGATACGTTCGAACCGGCCCTGGCCCTCGGGCTGGTTGCCGAAGCGCTCCATGCGCCCGGACTTCATGGACGCGGACAGGGCCGCGATGCGGTCCGCCGGCG
>DATAHN010000012.1:0-18826 GCA_036263155.1 Gammaproteobacteria bacterium
TACTGCCGCGACCTCATCGACCTCGGCGTTCGCGACGCCCAGGCCCAGGGGGACAAGCTCCTGGCCTTCATCGAGGGCCATCCGGTGGAGCAGAACAACACCGTCCCACCCGCAACCTGATGGAGCGTCCGTGAAACCGGCCGTTTCCAGTCCCCGCCTCATCTTCGCCGCGGCGGCCCTGCCATTCCTGAACGTGCTGGCCTTTGGCTGGCTCGCGGCCACCACGGTGATCTCCCGGGACCAGTGGCGGTTCCTGCCCATGGTGCAGGACTGGTATGCAGGTCGGTTCCAGTGGGACTCGCTCTGGCTCAGCCATTCCCAGCACCGCACTCCGGGTTACAAGCTGGAGTTCCTGCTGAACGCGATCATCTTCAGGCTCGATATGCGCGTGGAGGTGATGCTGGGTGCGATGCTGCTCGCGGGCGCGGTCCTGCTGCTGGCGAGGCATTTCCTCAAGACGCTTCCGGCCATGCCGGCGATGCAGCGGATGCTTGCGGCTGCCGCGGTGGCCTGGCTCGCCTTGAGCCTCAACCAGTGGGACAGCCTGGTCTATGGCCTCGGTGCCGTTAGCGGATTCGGGCATGTATTCTTCTTCGTGCTCTTCTGGTTGTGGCTGGATGCCAGCCTGCACCGCGACCCCTCGCCGCGGGATGTCGTCGGGCTCACGGCGCTGCTGGCATTCGTGCTGCTGTTCTGGGCGGCGGGACATGGTCCCGCATTGCTTGCATCCGTGACGGCGGCGCTGCTGGTCACGGGGTATGGCGGCGGCATGGCATCGCCGCGCCGCACCCGGCTATATGCGGCGTTGGCGGCGGCGGCGATCCTGGCCGAGCTTGTGTATTGGCTCGCCGGGCCGCTCGCGCCGGTGCGTAGCTCCAGCGCGGCGCACATCGGACAGATGCTTGCTGCACCAGGTCGCCTGGTTGAGTTCCTGCTCATGGCCTTGAGCGGCAGCGCCCTGCCGGTGTCGGGCATGGAGCACCATGGCTGGCCGCACGGCCTGACACTGTTCCTGGGAGCGGCCATCGGCGCCACTTACGCCATCTGCATCGTGGCGTTCATCCGCCGGCGCCTATGGTCCGTGAGCTACGTGCCGGCTTTCCTGATGGCCTATTCGCTGTTGGAGATCGCCTCGGTGCTCATGGTGCGTTTCGGAGAAGGTCAGGCCACGGCGGCCGCGCCGCGCTACGTGCTGGACAACGCGCTCGGGCTCCTGGGTTGCTTCTGGACGCTGGTGCTCTGGCAGGCAGCACAGCCCCGGCTGGATGCGGCCTGGCGCAAGTATGGAGTGCCGGGACTCTCGGCCGCGGCGCTCCTCACCGCCGTGGCGGCTTCCGCGATGCTCTGGGGACACCTGGGCGAACAACGCCGCAATGTCCAGGCGGCGGTGCAGCAGGTGAGGGCAGGGGACTTCGAGGCTCAGGACTGGATCTGCCCCGACGTGCAGCTCTGTGCTGAGGGTGTCGAGTTCCTGCGGCGGGAAAGGCTGAACATCTTCAGGGACGAAACAGTCCCCATCCGGCGCTGATCACTTCAACTCATTGTGCTTGGTCAACACTTCACGCCCCTGCGCGCGGAAATGTTCGGCTAAACGTTCCACTACGTACACCGAGCGGTGGTAGCCGCCGGTGCAGCCTATGGAGACTGTCAGGTACTGGCGGTTCGATGACTCGAACTTCGGGATCCAGTATTCCAAAAAGCTCTCGATGTCTGCGACGAACTTGCGCACCGGTTCGTGGCTGTCTAGGTATTTAGCCACCGCCAGGTCGCGGCCGGACAGCATCTTGAGGGTGGGTTCCCAGTAGGGGTTGGGCAAGCCGCGGGCGTCGAACACGAAGTCCGAGTCCCCCGGGATGCCGTGGCGGAAGCCGAAGGACTGGAACAGGAGTGACAACGCCTGGCGGCTCTCGCGGTGGATGCGGGCACGCACCAGCTCGCGCAGCTCGTGCACCGAGGTGCGCGAGCTGTCCAGCACCATGTCCGCCTCGTCGGCCAGGGGACCCAGGAGTTCACGTTCGGCGCGGATCGCGTCCTTGAGGGAGCGGCCCTCGCCGGCCAGCGGATGGGGACGATGGCTCTCGCCGTAGCGTTTCAGCAGCACCGCGTCGTCGGCGTGCAGGAACACGATCTCGCACTCGATGCCGTCGGAGCGGAGCTTCTTGACGGTCTGCGGCACCGCGCGGATATCCTCGGTGCGGTTGCGCGCATCCACACCCACCGCCATGCGCTGGTAGGCGGGATCGCCGGTGAGCAGGGTCTCGCGCACGAAGCTCTGCAGGTGCCCGGCCGGGATATTGTCCACGCAGTAGTAGCCCAGGTCCTCCAGCATGTGGATCGCCACGGACTTGCCGGAACCGGAGAGGCCGCTGAGGATGACTAGACGCATCGCGTGAATACTGTGGGTTTTGTGTCCTTAAATTATCACATTTTCCTGAATCATCTTAAAAGCGTTGCGCACGTCACACCGGGCGCACCAGCTTTTGATGGGCCAAAAAGAAGCGGCGTGGGTGTCCACGCCGCCGATCTCCACTCGGGTTAAGGGATATTTAGCCGGGGACGGCGTTTCGCACCGAGGCCCGGTCACTGTGGCCGGAGAGCTTCTCCTTGTGCTTCTTCACCTGCCGGTCAAGCTTGTCCACCAGGCTGTCGATGGCGGCGTACATGTCCGCCTCCACGGCGTCGGCGAAGAGCTTGGCGCGGCTCACGTTGAGGGTGGCCTCGGCCCGGTGTTCCAGCTTGGACACGGTCAGCACCACGTGGATGCCGGTGACGTGGTCGAAATGGCGCTCCAGCCGCTCGAACTTGTTCTGCACGTAGGTGCGGAGCGCATCGGTGATCTCCACGTGGTGTCCCGTAACGTCTATCTTCATGTGTATCTCCTCTTGGTCGTCGTCTGTCTGTTACCCCTGATCGAGGCGTTTGCGCTCGTGGGCCGGGGGGATGGTCAGGGCTTCACGGTATTTCGCCACCGTGCGCCGGGCCACGTGCACCCCGCGGTCCATGAGGGCCTTGGTGATGTGGTTGTCGCTCATCGGACGGCGCGGGTCCTCCTGCGCCACCAGCTTCTTGATCATCGCCCGGATGGCGGTGGCGGAGAATGCGCCGCCGTCATCCGCCGGCAGCTCGCCGGAGAAGAAGTGCCGGAACGCCACGCTGCCGCGAGGCGTGGCCATGTGCTTGTTGGCCACCACGCGCGAGACGGTGGACTCGTGCAGCTCCAGTTCCTGAGCCAGGTCCTTCATCAGCAACGGCTGCATGGCCTCGTCGCCGCGTACCAGGAACCCGTCCTGCTTGCGCACGATGCTCTGCGCCACGCGCAGCAAAGTCTCGTTGCGCATGCGGATGCTGCGCACCAGCCAGCGCGCTTCCTGCAGCTGCTGGGTCAGGTCCCCGCCGTCGCCCCCGCGGCGCAGCGCCGCTGCATAAGCGGCGTTGACGCGGATGCGCGGCACCGCTTCAGGATTGAGCTCCACGAACCAGCCGCTGCCGCGCCGGCTCACCAGCACGTCCGGTATCACGTAGTCCACCGGGCTGCCGGCGATGGCGGCGCCGGGGCGCGGGTTGAGCTCACGGATCAGCTCCACGGCGGCGTCCAGCGCGGCGCGCTCCACGCCCAACAGTCGGCACAGGCGCACGTGCTCGCGGGCGGCGATGCTCTCCAGGTGGCTGGTGACGAGTGCGGTGGCGAGGGCGCGGACCGGGTCGGTCTTGTCGCCCTGGCGCAGCTGCAGCAACAGGCATTCCTTGAGGTCGCGGGCGGCGACACCGGGCGGGTCGAAGGCCTGCACCCGGTGCAGCACCGCGTACATCTCGTCCGCTTCCGGCGCCTCATCGCTGTCCGCAAGGGATTGGCGGATGTCCTCGAGGGGCTCGGTGAGGTAGCCGTCGTCGTTGAGCGCATCGATGATGGCGGCGCCGATGGCGGCATCCCGCGCGCTCATGCGTGCGAGCTCGAGCTGCCACAGGAGGTATTCCTTGAGGCTCTGGCCACTGCGTTCGGCGGGCCCGAAGTCGTCGGTCTCGTCGTCCCAGGTGCCAGCACTCTCCCGGCTGCCGGCGGCGCTGTCCCAGTCCACCTGGGGCTCCGAGGCTGCCGCGGGGCCGGCCTCGGGCTCCGGCGTGCCCGTGTCCTCACCGCGCTCCAGCAGCACGTTGCCTTCGAGGGCTTCCCGCACCTTTGCAGTGAGTTCCACGGCGGAGAGTTGCAGCAGTCCCAGGGCTTGGCGCAGCTCGGGAGTGAGACTCAATCTCTGGTTCTGTCGCAGGGCGAGGGTGGGCTTCAAGCGACAGGAACCCCTTGTGCTGCAAGACCCTGGACTTCGTCTGAGGAGACCCCCCCGGTTCTGGAGGGGGGAGAAGACCGCACCCGCCCCATGCTTGGGGGGGTGATAAGCAATCCGAGGACCATGCTTAAGTTATAGCCGAAAATTCTCGCCCAGGTAGACTTGACGGACCTCCTGGTTGGCGAGGATGCTGTCAGGAGTACCTTCCGCGATCACCTGGCCGGCGTTGATTATGTATGCCCGGCTGCATATCCCGAGCGTCTCCCGCACGTTGTGGTCCGTGACCAGCACGCCGATGTTACGCGCCTTCAGATGGTCGATGATGCGCTGGATGTCGATCACCGAGATCGGGTCCACGCCGGCGAAGGGCTCATCCAGCAGCATGAACGCCGGGTCCGCCGCCAGCGCGCGCGCAATCTCCACGCGCCGCCGCTCGCCGCCCGAGAGCGAGATGCCGAGGCCGTCGCGGATGTGGCTGATGTGCAGCTCCTCCAGGAGCTCCTCCAGCCGATGCTTGCGGTCCTTGCGGCCGAGGTCCGAGCGGGTCTCGAGGATGGCGAGGATGTTGTCCTCCACCGTGAGCTTGCGGAACACCGAGGCTTCCTGCGGCAGGTAGCCTAGCCCCAGGCGCGCGCGCGCGTGTACCGGCAGCTTCGTCAGGTCCTGCCCGTCCAGGGTGATGCTGCCGCCGTCCGCCGGTACCAGTCCCACGATCATGTAGAACAGTGTGGTCTTGCCGGCGCCGTTGGGACCGAGCAGGCCCACCACCTCGCCGCGCTCGAGGCCCAGCGATACCCCGCGCACCACCTCGCGGCGGCGGTAGCGCTTGACCAGGTTCTCGGCCTTCAGGGTGCTCACGGCGGGGTCCCTGCGTGGGTGGCGGCCGCCGGGGCGGGCTTCACGGGTCTGGCCGCGGTGGCGGAGGCTGGCGCGGCGGTCTTGGGCGGGAAGCTGATGTGCACCCGTTGCTCGTCGTCGCCGGCCTTGGCGATCACGCGCTGGGTGTCGGTGTTGTAGCGGATGCGGTCGGCGGTCATGAGCCGCTCGCCGGGCATGTCATCGGGCTTGGCCTCGCCATGCTTGTCGAGGTGGGCGGCATCCGCCACCGCCTGGCTCAGGCGCGCGTTATCGATGAGTACGATCTCGTTCTTGCCGGCATCGTAGGTGATCTCCCGCGCCTCGCCGTTCATGGGTGCGCCCTGATCCGGCTGCTGCACGAAGGTAGCAGGCTGGCCGGTCACGTCAGCGCTGTCCAGCTCGTTGTTGACGATGTGCAGCACGGCCCGGTCGGCGGTGAGCACGATGCTGCCCTGGGTGATGATCACGTGGCCGGTGTAGATGCCGGTGCCGCGGCTGTTGTCCTTGGGATCGCTGCGGAAGTCGCCATGGTCCGACTGCACGTTGATGGGCTGGTTCTTGTCGGTCTTGAGCGCCCAGGCGCCGCCGGCGGCCGCGAAGCCGCAGGCGAACGTGAGCAGCAGCAAGAGCCTACGGCTTGCTGGGTACATAGAAGGCCTTGACGTTGGTGCGCAGCACCATGCGGTTGTCCTGCATGTAGCCGTCCATGCCGATGCCGGTCATGTGGCTCACGCCCTTGACCATGGCCACCGGGTCGTCGGTGGTGGCGATGTTGGTCTGCAGGTCCACCGTGAGGTGGTCGGTGTCTATCACGAGCGGCGGGCCGCCATGCTCGTCATGGTGGGTCATCTTCACGTGCCCGTCCAGGTACACGAGATTGCCGCCGCTCGGCTCCAGGCCATGGTCGGCCTCGGCGTACCAGGGCTCGCCCTGCTTGGTGAAATAGCGCATGCGTGGCAGGAATACTTCCACGCTGTCGTCGTCCGGATGGTGGATGATGCGCGGCGCCTCGAGTTCCGAGGCTGGTTTGCCCTTGAGGTCCAGGCTCGTCACGGTGGCGTCGGTGAAGTAATAGTCCGGCTTGTGGGTCTTGGGGCGCTCGCCCTGCAGACCCTGCAGTTCGGTCTCCCTCAGCAGCCACACGGTGCCGACCGCCACCGCCACCAGGAACAGCACCAGGGTGGTCAGGCGCAGGTTCATGCGTGCCCTTGGGCGGTGAGCAGGAGATCGCAGACCTCGCGCACCGCACCACTTCCGCCGGCGGCGGCGGTGACGTGGTGGGAGGCCGCCTTGATGACCGGCATGGCATTCGCCGGTGCCACTGCCAGGCCGACCCGTTGGAACAGCGGCAGGTCCGGCAGGTCATCGCCCACGTGGGCGGCCTGCTCCAGCGTGAGACCGAGCTTCTTGAGCAGGCGCTCGAGCACCGGCAGCTTGTCCTCGTCGCCCTGGAACACGTGGGTGATGCCGAGGTCGCGCATGCGGCGCGTCACCGCGGCGGAGTCGCGGCCGGAGATCACCGCCGCATCGATGCCCGCGGCCAGCAGGCGCTTCACGCCCTGGCCGTCCTGCACGTTGAAGACCTTGAGCTCCTCGCCGCCGGGGCCGTAGTAGAGGCTGCCGTCGGTGAACACGCCGTCCACGTCGAACACCACCAGCTTGATACGGGCTGCTCTCTCTCTCAGGTCCATCTAGACGATGCCCGCTCTCAGGAGGTCATGCATGTTCAATGCGCCCATGAGCTTCCTGTCCTTGTCCACCACCAGCAGGCCATTGAACTTGCGGCTCTCCATGAGGTGCAGCGCTTCGCCGGCGAGCGCCTCCGGCGCCACGGTGGTGCAGTTGCGCGTCATCACCTCGTCGACCTTCGCCTTGTGCAGGTCCACCTGTTTGTCCAGGGTTCGCCTGAGGTCACCGTCGGTGAAGATGCCGGCCACGTGCCCGGCCTTGTCCACGATCGCGGTCATGCCGAGGCCCTTGCGCGTCATCTCCATCAGCGCCTGGGACAGCGGCGTGCCCTCGGGTACCGACGGGATCGTCGCGCCCTTGTGCATGATGTCCTCGACGCGGAGCAGGAGGCGCCGGCCCAGGCTGCCGCCGGGATGGGAACGGGCGAAGTCCTCCTCGGTGAATCCGCGCGCCTCTATGAGCGCCACCGCCAGCGCGTCACCCATGGCCAGCGCCGCGGTGGTGCTGGCGGTGGGGGCGAGGTTGTGCGGGCAGGCCTCGCGCGCCACGCTCACGTCGATGTGCACGTCGGCGGTCTTGGCCATGGTCGAATCGGGCTTGCCGGTGAGCGCGATCAGCTTCACGCCGAGGCGCTTGATGAGAGGCAGGATGGTGACGAGCTCGCTGGTCTCGCCGGAGTTGGACAGAGCCAGCACCAGGTCCTCGCCGGTGATCATGCCGAGGTCGCCGTGGCTGGCCTCGCCCGGATGCACGAAGAACGCCGGCGTGCCGGTGGAGGCGAGGGTGGCCGCGATCTTGCCGGCCACGTGCCCGCTCTTGCCCATGCCGGTCACCACCACGCGGCCACGGCAGGCGAGCATGAGGCGGCAGGCCTCGGTGAAGGAGCCGTCCAGGCGTGCCGCGAGCGCGCTCACCGCGCTGGCTTCGGTCTCCAGGACCTCCCGCGCGATGCGGGTGAGGGCGGCGGGGTCCGCGGTCATGGCTGGCTTCGGGGCCTCGTCGGTGGCAGATGGTGGTCATGATACACGCTGCGCGCGCGGGCCTGACGGACCGCCATTCCGGCGGTCGGGGCCTTCGCGTATCATCTGCGTTCCCGACGCACCGTCGGGCCGCTCCCGAGACGCTCTTGAGCCCCGCTGAAGTCAAAGACCTCATCCAGCAAGGCCTGCCCTCGGCGCAAGTCGAGGTCTGCGGCGAAGACCACACCCATTTCGAGGCGCTGGTGGTCTCGGCCGAGTTCGAGGGCAAGCGCTCCGTGGCGCGCCATCAGATGGTGTACGCCACCTTGGGGGCCCGCATGGGCCGCGAGATACATGCCCTCAGCCTGCGCACCCTCACGCCGGAAGAACGCCGGCAGGGCGGGGCGGGTTGACCCACCTTATATAAGGGGACGTCTTGGACAAGTTGCTCATCAGCGGCGGCCGCAGGCTCGAGGGCGAGATCCGCATCTCCGGCGCCAAGAACGCCACCCTGCCCATCATCGCCGCCACGCTGCTGGCGGACACGCCCAGCCACATCGGCAACGTGCCGCACCTGCACGACGTCACCACCATGATCGAGCTCTTGGGCCGCATGGGCGTCGGGGTCACGATCAATGACCGCATGCGCGTCGAGGTGGACGCCTCCACCATCAAGCACTACAGCGCGCCCTACGAGCTGGTGAAGACCATGCGCGCCTCCATCCTGGTGCTGGGACCGCTGGTGGCGCGCTTCGGCGAGGCCGAGGTCTCGCTGCCGGGCGGCTGCGCCATCGGCACGCGCCCGGTGAACCTGCACATCGCCGGCCTCGAGGCCATGGGCGCCGAGATCAAGGTCGAGAACGGCTACATCCGCGCCAAGGCCGGCCGCCTCAAGGGCGCGCGCATGTTCATGGACACGGTGTCCGTGACCGGCACCGAGAATCTGATCATGGCCGCGGCGCTGGCCGACGGCGAGAGCGTGATCGAGAACGCCGCCCGCGAGCCCGAGGTGGTGGACCTGGCGCTGTTCCTCAACCAGATGGGCGCGAAGATCCAGGGCATGGGCACCGACACCATCACGGTGCAGGGCGTGAAGAAGCTGCACGGCACCGACTACGACGTGATGCCGGACCGCATCGAGACCGGCACCTACCTCTGCGCCGGCGTCATGACCGGCGGACGCGTGCGCCTGCGCGACACTGACCCGACGCTCCTGGACGCGGTGCTGGTGAAGCTGGAGGAGAGCGGCGCCGCCATCACCCGGGGTCCCGACTGGATCGAGGCGGACATGCGCGGCAAACGCCTCAAGGCCGTCTCCATCAAGACCGCACCCTATCCTGCCTTCCCGACCGACATGCAGGCCCAGTTCACCGCTCTCAACGTCACCGCCGAGGGCACCGGCACCATCACCGAGACGGTGTTCGAGAACCGCTTCATGCACGTGCAGGAGATGCAGCGCATGGGCGCGAACCTGCGGCTCGAGGGCAACACCACCATCAGCGAGGGCGTGGACAAGCTCACCGGCGCGCCGGTGATGGCCACGGACCTGCGGGCCTCCGCCGGGCTGGTGCTGGCGGGCCTGGTGGCCCAGGGCGAGACCACGGTGGAGCGCATCTATCACATCGATAGAGGCTACGAGACCATTGAGGAAAAACTCGGTCAGCTGGGCGCTAAGATCAGACGAGTCCCAGACTAATCAACTGGCGTTCTGGCCCGGCCGCTCGGCCACGGTCACCTTCAGATCGAACCTCTTGCCGTTATGGATGCCGCCCACCCGGATCGCGGTGCCCGGCGGCTTGGCGGCGATGCGGTTCAGTGCCTCGCTGCTGTTGTCCACCTCGTTCCCGTCGATGGAGTTGATCACGTCGCCCGGCATCAGCCCCGCCGCTGAGGCCGGGCTCATGGGCGAGACGCCGGTGATGAGGAAGCCCTGGGTGTCCTTGAGACGGAAGGCCTGGGCCAGCTCCGGGGTGATGTCCTGGGGCTCGACGCCGAGCCAGCCGCGCAGCACCCGCCCGTAGGCGATGAGCTGGTGCATCACGCCGTTGGCGAGGTTCACCGGGATGGCGAAGCCGATGCCGTTGGAGCCGCCGCTCGGCGAGAACAGCGCCGTGTTGATGCCGACCAGCTCGCCGCGCGCGTTCACCAGCGCGCCGCCGGAGTTGCCGGGGTTGATGGCGGCGTCGGTCTGTATGAAGTTCTCGAAGGTGGAGAGGCCGAGCTTGCTGCGGCCGGTGGCGCTGACGATGCCCTGGGTCACGGTCTGGCCCACGCCGTAGGGGTCGCCGATGGCCAGCACCACATCGCCCACCTTGAGGTCGTCGGAGCGCCCGAGCTGGATCGGCTCGAGGCCGGTCACGTCCACCTTCAGCAGCGCGAGGTCCGTGTCCGGGTCCGCGCCCACCACCCGCGCCGCGGCGGTGCGCCCGTCCTGCAGGCCCACCTGGATGGCGTCGGCGCCGTTGATGACGTGCAGGTTGGTCAGGATATAGCCATCGGCGCTGACGATGACGCCCGAGCCCAGGCTGTTCTCCAGCTGGCCGGTGGGGGCATAGGGGTCGGGCGGCCCGGAGCGGGGTACCGGCTTGGCGCTGCGGCTGTCCCGGACGTGCCGCGCGCTGTGCACGTTCACCACCGCCGGCGAGCTCGCCGCCACCGCCTCCGAATAGGAGCTCGGTGCGTCGCCCAGGGCGATGCCGCGGGTCGTGAGCAGGCCGGGCTTCAGCCAGACCACCACGAACGCCGCCGCCAGGCCCACCACCACTGCCTGGAGCAGGAAAATCGTCAGCCGGACAAGGGCTTTCATGCGCATACGCTAGCACGCAGGGCCCCCTTGCGGCTGGCGGGTCCGCGAAGCCGCTGTGTATAATGCGGCGTCTTTTCAAGGCCTTCCGCCCGCATCCCCCATCCGAGGACCGCAAAGGTCCCCCAGACGGCGGGCGGTTATACGACCAGACATCAGGAGACGGGGTAAATGAGCGACGAGATCGACCAGAGCCGGCGTCACTTCCTGACGGTGGCCACCGTGGTGGCCGGTGCCGTGGGCGCCGTGATGGCAGCCGTGCCGTTCGTGTCCTCCATGGAGCCGAGCGCCCGGGCCAAGGCCCTGGGCGGGCCCGTGGACATCGACATCAGCAAGATCGAGCCGGGCGGCCAGGTGAAGGCCAAGTGGCGCGGCAAGCCTACCTGGGTGGTGCAGCGCGGCCCCGAGGCCATCGCCGGCCTCGCCAAGGTCGACCCCAGCCTGCGCGACCCCGCGTCCAAGGAAGACCAGCAGCCCAAGTACTGCCAGAACGAGCACCGCTCCATCAAGCCTGAGCTGTTCGTGGTGGTGGGCATCTGCACCCACCTCGGCTGCTCGCCGCTGTACAAGCCCGAGCCGCGCGACCCGGAAGTGGGCCTGGACTGGCCGGGCGGCTTCTTCTGCCCCTGCCACGGCTCCAAGTACGACCTCGCGGGCCGCGTGTTCAAGGGCGTCCCGGCCCCGCTCAACCTGCAGGTGCCGCCTTACAAGTTCATGTCCGACGCGGTGATCCGCGTGGGTGAAGACCAGGGAGCCGCGTGATGGCCAAGATCACCAGCGAAGACAACGACCGCGATCTGATCGACGTCACCGGCGGCTGGCTGTACGGCCTGCGCGACTGGATCGACGAGCGCTTCCCCATGAGCGAGTTCTGGGAGAAGCACGTCTCCCAGTACTACGCCCCGAAGAACTTCAACTTCTGGTACTTCTTCGGCTCCATCGCCCTCTTGATGCTGGCCAACCAGGTCATCACCGGCATCTTCCTGGCCATGAACTACAAGCCGGACGCGACCCAGGCCTTCGCCTCCGTCGAGTACATCATGCGCGACGTGAACTGGGGCTGGCTGATCCGCTACCTGCACTCGGTCGGCGCCTCCATGTTCTTCCTGGTGGTGTACCTGCACATGTTCCGCGGCGTCATGTACGGCTCCTACAAGAAGCCGCGCGAACTGCTGTGGATCTTCGGCGTGCTCATCTACGTGACCCTGATGGCCGAGGCCTTCATGGGCTACCTCCTGCCCTGGGGCCAGATGTCCTACTGGGGCGCGCAGGTGATCATCTCGCTGTTCGGCGCCATCCCGGGCATCGGCGAGGGCCTCGCCCAGTGGATCCGCGGCGACTTCAACATCTCCGACATCACGCTCAACCGCTTCTTCGCGCTGCACGTGGTGGCGGTGCCGCTGGTGCTGATCGGGCTGGTGATGTTCCACCTGATCGCGCTGCACGAGGTCGGTTCCAACAACCCCGACGGCATCGAGATCAAGAAGAACAAGGACAAGAACGGCATCCCGCTGGACGGCATCCCCTTCCATCCGTACTACACGGTCAAGGACATCGTCGGCGTGACGGTGTTCGCCGCCGTGTTCGCCGCCATCGTGTTCTTCGCGCCGGCCATGAACGGCCTGTTCCTGGAGCCGGCGAACTTCGAGCCGGCCAACGCGCTCAAGACCCCGGATGACATCCATCCCTTGTGGTACTTCGGGCCGTTCTACGCGATCCTGCGCTCGATCCCGGACAAGCTGACGGGCGTCGTCACCATGGGCGCGGCGATCTTCATGCTGTTCCTGCTGCCGTGGATCGACCGCAATCCGGTCAAGTCGCTGCGCTACCGCGGCCTCCTGTACCGGCGCCTGGTGATCGTGTTCGGCATCACCTTCGCGGTGCTGGGCTACATCGGCATGCAGCTCGCCACGCCGTTCTGGGCCCAGGTCGGCCAGCGCATGGCCGAGCTGTATTTCCTGTTCTTCGTGGTGTCGTGGCTGTACTCCAGGCCGCGCACCCGCGGCTTCATGCTGGCGGTGTTCGCCGGCGTCATGGTGGTGATATCGCTGTTCGACGCGATCGGCTGGGACCCGAACGAGGTGCGGCTCAAGCTGTACTCCTGGCTGATCCCGGCGGCCTACTGCACGATCTTCATCCTGCTGCCGGCGTTCTTCGAGAAGCTCAACCAGCCGGAAGCGGTGCCGGAAAGGGTGACCCACTAATGAAGAAGCTGATCTGCATCGCGGTCCTCGCGCTGTCCCCGGCCCTGGCGTCCGCCGAGGGGGCCGGCATGCTCAAGGCCGACGTGAACCTCAACAACACCGCCTCGCTGCAGCGCGGCGCCAAGTACTTCGCCAACTACTGCATGGGCTGCCACTCGGCCCAGTACGTGCGCTACAACCGCCTGGGCCAGGACCTCGGCCTCAACGACGCGCAGTTGGAGACCTACCTGATGCCGGCGGGCGCCAAGCCCTCCGACACCATGCAGAGCGCCATGCCGGCCGAGGACTCCGAGAAGTGGTTCGGCCGCACGCCGCCGGACCTCTCGCTCGCGGCCCGCAGCCGCGGTACCGACTGGATCTACAGCTACCTCAAGTCCTTCTACGTGGACCCGCGTTCCGCCACCGGCGCCAACAACCTGGTGCTGCCGAATGCCGCCATGCCGAACGTGCTGTGGGAGCTGCAGGGCCTGCAGAAGCCGGTGTTCAAGTCCGAGGGCGAGGGCGGACCCCAGGTGTTCGACCACTTCGAGCAGGTCAGCCAGGGCAAGCTCAGCCCCGAGCAGTTCGACCAGGTGGCGATGGACATCACCAACTTCCTGAGCTACGTCGCCGAGCCGGTGCAGCTCGAGCGCCGCGACCTCGGCCTCAAGGTCATCGGTTTCCTGATCGTGTTCCTCCTGTTCGCGGTGATGCTGAAGCGCGAGATATGGAAAGACGTGCACTGATCCCCAGGACGCCGGGTGGCCACCGCCCGGCGTCCGTCAACTCCGAAGGCCAGCCATGACCCTCTATTCCCGCCCCGCCTGCCCCCATTCCCACCGCGTGCGCCTGGTGCTCGCGGAGAAGGGCATCGCCATGGACGTGGTGAACATCGAGGGCAGCAAGCTCCCGGAGGACCTGCTCGATCTCAACCCTTACAACAGCGTGCCCACGCTGGTGGACCGCGAGCTCGTGCTGTACGACCCGCGCATCATCATGGAGTACCTGGAGGAGCGCTTCCCCCATCCGCCGCTGATGCCGGTGGACCCGGTGACGCGCGCGCGCTTCCGCCTGGCCCTGTTCCGGGTGGAGAGGGACTGGTATTCGCTGGTGGACGAGATCGAGCAGTCGCCCGGCAAGCCCCACGCCCGCGCCAAGAAGATGCTGCGCGAGAGCCTGCTGGCGGCCTCCGACGCGTTCTCGGTGAAGCCCTACTTCCTCAGCGATGAGTTCTCGCTGGTGGACTGCTCCATCGCGCCGATCCTGTGGCGCCTGCAGCGCTACGAGATCGACCTGCCGGCCGGGGCCAAGTCCATCCACAAGTACGCCGAGCGCCTGTTCAACCGGCCCGCCTTCAAGCTCAGCCTCACGGATGTCGAGCGCGAGATGCGCGGGCCTGCCTGAGCCCGGCCTGGCTATGTCAAAAAGCCCGTTCCTGACGGACTGCGCTATCCTGTAGCTGATGCTTCCCCGCAAACCCTATTTCCTCAGGGCCATGCACCAGTGGATCGTGGACTCAGGCTCCACGCCCTACATGGTGGTGGACGTGAACGTGGCCGGCGTGGAGATCCCGCCGGGCTATGCCCAGGACGGCAAGCTGGTGCTCAACATCAGTTACGAGGCCACCAGTGCGCTGGACCTGGGACCCGAGTTCGTGAGTTTCGACGCGCGCTTCGGCGGCGTCTCGCGCCACGTGCGGGTGCCGATGGGCGCGATCCTGGCGGTATACGCCCATGAGAGCGGCCAGGGCATGCTGTTCGACGCTGAAGGAGAGCCCGAGATGGGCGCCGCCGGCGACACCCGGCCGGGCGGTGACGACGGGCCGAAGCCGGGCGCCGGCAAACGACCCACGCTCAAGGTCATCAAGTGAATAACCGGGAGGCGGCCTTAAGGGCCGCCTCCTGCTTTCGAGGGAGAGCCATGCCGGACCACAACCGCCTCGCGCGCCTCGTGCATCGTTTCAATCCGCTGCCGCCTGGGCTGCGCCGCTTCCTGATCACCTGGGCCTTCGGCGGTACCGTGCACTTCGTGCGCACCGCAGGCCTGAAGTTCGAGGTACTGGAGGAGGGGCGCGCGGTGCTGAGGCTCGCGAACCGGCGCCGGGTGCAGAACCACATCGGCACCGTGCATGCGGCCGCGGTGGCGCTGCTGGGCGAGACCGCCACCGGTGCGGTGTTCGGCATGAGCGTGCCGGACGACAAGCTGCCCATCCTGAAGAGCATGCGTGTCAGTTACATCAAGAAGTCCAAGGGCTCCCTGCGCGCCGAGGCTTGGCTCGGTCCCGAGCAGCGGGCCGGCTTCGCCCGGGATGAGAAGGGCGACATCGCCGTCCCGGTGAAGATCACCGACGACACCGGTGAAGCGACCGTCGAATGCGAGTTCGTCTGGGCCTGGCGGCCGAAGAAGAGATGATCGACATCGTCCACGGCGACATCACGCAGTTGGATGTTGATGTCATCGTCAACGCCGCCAACGAGAGCCTCCTGGGCGGAGGCGGTGTGGACGGTGCCATCCACCGCGCCGCCGGGCCGGAGTTGCTGGCCGCCTGCCGCAGGCTCGGCGGCTGTCCCACCGGCGAGGCCCGCATCACACCGGGTTTCCGCCTCAAGGCGCGCTGGGTCGTGCACACACCGGGACCGGTTTGGCGGGGCGGGGCGCTCGGCGAGCCCGGCCTCCTGGAGGACTGCTACCGCAATGCCATGCGTCTCGCCCTGGCACAGGCGGCGCAGAGCATCGCCTTCCCCTGCATCAGCACCGGCGTCTACGGCTATCCCAAGCCGCAGGCGGCCCGCGTCGCCCTTGCGGTGATGCGTGAGCATGAGGTCCGCTTCGAGCGCATCGTGGCCTGCTGTTTCAGCGCCGAGGATGCACGCCTGTATCGGGATGTATCGGCGGCCTGAGAGGCTCAGGAATCTGTCAAACCCGCGCGGTGCCTGCGTGATGCGCTGCTATACTGCGGCACGGCGGCGCTCGGGGCCGCCCCGCATAGCCTGAAGGACTAGGATGCAGCGCAAGAAGACCGGTTCTGATACATCTTCGCCTGTCCTGCCGACCTGCTCGGTGTGCAGCCTGCACCCAGCCTGCCAACCCTGGAACCTGGAACCCGAGGACCTGCGTAGCCTGGAGCGCATCGTGGAGCGCTCGACGTCCGTGCCCGCCGGACAGCATCTGTTCCGCTTCGGCGAGGCGCTGCAGTCGCTGTACGTGGTGCGCTCGGGCGCCTTCAAGAACTACCGGGTGGACAGCTCCGGCCGGGAGCGCGTGCTGGGTTTCCTGTTCGCGGGCGAGCTGGTGGGGATCGACGGCATCTATCCGCGGCGCCACGAGTTCCATGCAGTGGCGCTCACGGACGCCACCGTCTGCTCGCTGCCCTACACCAGCCTCACCGCGCTCATGGAGCGCAGCGAAGGGTTGCGCCGGCAGATCTTCCGCCTGGTCAGCAAGGACGGCGTCTACAGCGCAGCCTTCTCGGCCCACAGCACCGCCGAAGAGCGCGTAGTGGGCATGCTCATGAACCTCTCCAATCGCAACCGCATCAACAACCGTTCCGCGTCGCAGATCGAACTGCCCATGTCGCGCGAGGACATGGGTAATTACCTGCGGGTACCTGCTGAGACGGTGACGGGCGTGCTCACATATCTAGAGAGACAGGGGTTGATCGAGTTGTCCACGACCGGCGTCAAGGTATTGGACATGTCCGGACTGAACACGATCATCAGACATAAATAGGGAATCTCCGGTCTTGAGAAGCGGTTCCCAATTTGGGCCGCCGCGGATGGGTATCCTGGGATACATGGACGAGAACAAGAATTGAAATGAATCAGGTGCGGCCAAGCACGCCGCGCCTATGTCCGGGTCTCGGCTCCGGGCAAAGGGTACCTGACACGTTTATGTACAAGCACCTTGCCCAAGAACTCACCGATGCGCACCGCAACATGGAGCGGGTGCTGACCCTGATACGCCTGCAGGTGGACACGCTGCGGGAGGGCCAGGACCCGGAGGCCTACCAGTTGCTGACTAATGCGGTGGGTTACATGCGCAACTACCCCGGCGTCATCCACCATCCGGTGGAGGACCTCATCTTCGGCAAGCTCATGACCCATGTCCCGGCTGCCCGCACCGTCTGTGCGCGGCTGCACGAGCAGCACATGTCGTTCCGCCGGCGCGAGGTCACGCTGCTGCGACGCATCCTCAGTGCCCAGAGCGGCGATGCCGAGTCCTGCCGTCAGGTGAAGAAGCTCGGCGCCGCTTACTGTACCGAGCATGCCAACCACATCCGTAGCGAGGAGGTGGAAGTGTTCCCCCAGGCGGTGCGTTACCTCAGCATGGCCGACTGGGAGGAGATCGGGGACCAGTCCCGGACCATGATCGACCCGCTCCTGGAACGCAACGACCTGAGGCAGTTCGACAACCTGTACGACTACCTGATGACCGCCGGCAAGAACTTCAACGTCCATTGATCCGCGGCAACCTGTCGCGGGCGCATCGCGCCACGGCCCGTCTCAGTCCGGCAGCAGTTTCCCAGGGTTGAGGATCCCGTTGGGGTCGAAGTCCTGCTTGATGCGCCGCATCAGCTCCAGGGTGGCTGCGTCGAACTCCAGCCCCATGAACGGCCGCTTCTCCAGGCCCACTCCGTGCTCGCCCGAGAGGGTGCCGCGCATGTCCAGCACCGTGCGGAACACCTGTTCCAGGCAGGGCTCGGCGTTCTTCATCTGGGTCGCGTCGTCCGGGTCCACCAGCAGGTTCACATGGATGTTGCCGTTGCCGGCGTGACCGAAGTTCACGATGGGCACGCCGTACTGCTCGGATAGTTCTGTCAGTCGCGCGATGAACTCCGCCATGCGCGAGACCGGCACCACCACGTCCTCGTTGATCTTCTTGGGGGCGATCTTGCGCAGCGCCGGTGACAGCGCCTTGCGTGAGGTCCAGAGCGCGGCCGATTCCTGCGCGTCCCGCGCGGCGCGGAACTCCATGCAGCCCTCGCCCTGGGCTGCGGCGCCTACGGCCGCGGCCGCCTGATCCAGTTCCTCCGGGCGCCCGTCCACCTCGATCAGCAGCATGGCGCCGGCCTCCGCCGGCAGGTCGTTGCCCGCATAGCCCCGGATCATGCCGATGGAAGGACCGTCGATGAACTCCAGCACGCAGGGAGTGACGGGCTGGGCCATGATGCGCGAGACCGCCGCCGCCGCCGCGGTCATGTCCGCGTACACGGCGCGCAGGGTGCGCACCGCTTGCGGTTTGGGGGTGAGCTTGAGAGTGGCTTCAGTGATGACCGCCAGCGTGCCCTCGGAACCGATGAGCAGGCGGGTGAAGTCGTAACCCATGGCGCCCTTGGTGGTATAGACGCCGGCGGTGAGTTCCTGGCCTGAGCCCAGCACCGCGCGCAAGCCCAGCACGTTCTCGCGCACCGTGCCGTACTTCACCGCGTGAGGACCGCCGGCACCACAGGCCAGGTTGCCCCCCACGGTGGAGTAGCCGGCGGAGGTGGGGTCCGGAGGCCAGAAGAAGCCGTGGCCCGCCGCCGCTTCCTGCACCGCCGTGTTGGTGGCGCCGGTCTCCACCACCAGCGCGCGGTTGGCGCCGTCCACTTCGATGATCCGGTTCATGCGCTCCAGTGCCAGCACCAGTCCCTTGGCCACAGGCACCGCCGATCCGGTGGTGCTGCTGCCAAGCCCGCGGGTCGTGAGCGGCACCTTGAACTCGTTGCACAGGCGCACCGCCGCCAGGACCTCGGCATGGGAAGCGGGGAAGGCCACCGCGTCCGGCAGCGCATGGCGGCGGCTGTTGTCATAGCCGTAGGGCCAGCGGTCGGCAGGATCGGTGTAGAGGTCGTCGGTGCCGACGACGGAGGCCAGCCGCTCGAGGAAGGCCGCGGGCAGCGTGCTCTCCTTCACGTGATCAGGCGGGGAAGAGCTGTTCGTCGATGAGGTCGCACAGGCAGTGCAGCGCCAGCAGGTGCACCTCCTGGATGCGCGCCGTGACCTTGGCCGGCACGCGGATCTCTACGTCGCCGTCCCTGAGCTGGGCCGCCATCTTGCCGCCGTCCTTGCC
>DATAHN010000013.1:0-2636 GCA_036263155.1 Gammaproteobacteria bacterium
TCCGCCAGTACTTGGTCGAGACCGGCGTGATCGGCGTGAGCGGCGGCCTCTTGGGCGTGCTGCTCGGCTGGGGCGGCCTCGCCGGCGTTCGCCATCTGATCGCCGACAGCGGGCACATCGCGCGCCTGGACTGGAGCATGGTTGGGCTGTCGCTGCTGCTGGCGCTGGTCTCCAGCATGCTGGCCGGCCTCTATCCCGCCTGGCGCGTGGTGCGCATCCCGCCCGCCATCTACCTCAAGGTCCAGTAAGGAGACGCATCATGGAGATCCGCCCCATCCTCAGCGCCATGTTGCGCAACAAGACCGGCGCGATACTGATCGCGCTGCAGATCGCGCTCACGCTCGCCATCGTGTGCAATGCGGTGTTCATCATCCACGACCGCGTCACCAAGATGGCCCGCGACCCCGGCATGGACGTGGACAACATCCTCATCGTCAACATGAGCGCCTACAAGCCGGACTACAACGCCGGCAACGCGATCCGCGCCAACCTCGACCTGCTCCGGAGCCTGCCCGGCGTGGTGGACGCCACCTACACCCAGTCCATCCCGCTGAGCGGCGGCGGCTGGAGCGACAGCGCAACGCCGGTGGCCGAGGAGCATCCCAAGTCCTCGGTCAGCATGGGCGTGTACCACATGGACGAACACGCACTGAACGCGCTGGGCGTGAAGCTGGTGGAAGGCCGTAACTTCACCCACGAGGAAGTGGAGTACGTCGACGGCGACAAGTACACCACGCCCAAGCTCGCGATCGTGAGCCGCGCTTTCGCCGAGAAGGTGTTCCCCGGCCAGGACGCCGTGGGCAAGAACTTCTACGAGGGCACCTCCGGTGTGACCATCGTCGGCATCGTGGACACCCTGGAGGGCACCTGGCCCCACTGGGAAGGCTTCGAGCGCCAGATCATCTTCCCGACGGTGCTGGAGAGCGAGTACACGCGCTACCTGGTGCGCACGCTGCCCGGCCAGCAGGATGAGGTGATGAAGGCCGCGGAGCAGAAGCTCGGCGAGCAGCACGTCGGCAACTTCCTTCGCCGCGTGCGGCCGCTCGCCTACTACCGCGACAACACCAACTCCGGCGACCACGCCATGACCGTGATGCTGTCGCTGGTGACGGCGCTGATCCTCAGCATCACCGCCCTCGGCATCGTCGGCCTGGCGAGCTTCAGCGTGCGCCAGCGCACCCGCCAGATCGGCACGCGCCGCGCGCTGGGCGCCCGCCGCGTGGACATCGTGCGCTACTTCATGACCGAGAACTGGCTGATCACCAGCATCGGCGTGACGCTGGGCAGCGTGTTCGCAGTGGCGCTCAACTACTGGCTGGTGAGCCTGTACGACCTGCCGCCCATCTCCTGGTATTACATCCCGGTGGGCATCCTGTCGCTGTGGGTGCTGGGCCTGCTGGCGGTGCTGGGACCGGCGCTGAAAGCCGCCGCCATACCGCCGGCCATCGCCACACGGAATGTTTGACGCTGCCTTGAGACTCCGGAGCGTCTAAACTGGAACCCGGCGAGCCTGCGCTCGCCGGGTTTTTATACAGAGGTGGTCGCTTGGGGAAGATCCTCGTCATCGACGACAACAAGGCCATCGGCGAGGCGCTGTCGGTGCTGTTCGGCCTGCATGGGCTGGAGACGCTGAGCGCGCTCACGCCGGAGGCAGGGGTCGCTCTGCTCGCGCGCGAGTCCGTGGACCTCGTGGTGCAGGACATGAACTTCAGCGGCGACACCACCTCGGGCCGCGAAGGTACGGCGCTGTTCGCCGAGATCCGCCGCCGCCACCCGGACCTGCCCATCATCCTGCTCACGGGCTGGACGCATCTCGAGGACGCGGTGGAACTGGTGAAAGCAGGCGCCGCCGACTACCTGGCGAAGCCCTGGGACGACGCCAAGCTCGTGACCACGGTGCGCAACCTGATCCAGCTTGGCGAGCTTCGGCGCAGCCAGCGCCGCCAGGCGGAGGAGAGACGCGCGGCCCGGGACAAGCTTGCGGCGAGGTTCGACCTCTGCGGCATCGTGTACGAGAGCCCGTCCATGCAGCAGCTGGTGGGCATCGCCACCCAGGTGGCCCACGCCGACGTGCCGGTGGTCATCACCGGACCCAACGGCGCCGGAAAGGAGAAGGTAGCGGACATCATCCAGGCCAATTCCTCGGTCAAGGGCGGTCCCTACGTGAAGGTGAACATGGGCGCGCTGCCGGCGGAGCTCATCGAGAGCGAGCTGTTCGGCGCCGAGGCCGGCGCCTATACCGGGGCACAGAAGGCCCGCGCCGGGCGTTTCGAAGCCGCCGACGGCGGCACCCTGTTCCTGGACGAGATCGGCAACCTGCCTCTCGCGGGGCAGGTGAAGCTGCTGCGGGTGCTGCAGACCGGCGAGTTCGAGCGCCTGGGGAGTACCCAGACCCGCAAGGTGAAGGTGCGCATCCTCACCGCCACCAACTCCGACCTCAGGAAAGCGATCGCCGAGGGTCGCTTCCGCGAGGATCTGTTCTATCGGCTCAACGTCATCGAGTTGGCGGTGCCGCCGCTGGCCGAGCGGCGGGAGGACGTGCTGCCGCTGGCGCGCGCGTTCCTGGGCGAGGGACATTCACTCGCACCGGAGGCGGAGCGGGCGCTGCTGGAGTACCCCTGGTCCGGCAACGTGCG
>DATAHN010000014.1:0-2791 GCA_036263155.1 Gammaproteobacteria bacterium
TCAAATTCGCCTGCATCCTGCTCGGCGCCATCGGCGTGTTCACCGCGCTGCGCGTCGCCTTCGGAGCCTGAACGTGAGCCAAGCCTACAAGACGGTCGATCACATCTATGACGTGGTGGTGGTGGGTGCCGGCGGCGCCGGCCTGCGCGCCACCTTCGGCCTCGCCGAGGCCGGGCTCTCCACCGCCTGCATCACCAAGGTGTTCCCCACCCGCAGCCACACCGTGGCGGCCCAGGGCGGCATCAGCGCCGCGCTCGGCAACATGGGTGAGGACGACTGGCGCTGGCATATGTACGACACCGTCAAGGGCTCCGACTGGCTCGGCGACCAGGACGCCATCGAGTACATGTGCAAGGAGGCGCCGCAGGCCGTCATCGAGCTCGAGCACTACGGCGTGCCGTTCTCCCGCACCGAGCAGGGCAAGATCTACCAGCGCCCCTTCGGCGGCATGACCACCCGCTACGGCGAAGGCACCGCGCAGCGCACCTGCGCCGCGGCGGACCGCACCGGCCACGCCATGCTGCACACGCTCTACCAGCAGAGCCTCAAGCACCAGGCCGAGTTCTTCATCGAGTACTTCGCGCTGGACCTGCTCATGGAGGGCGAGCAGTGCCGCGGCGTGGTGGCCTGGGACCTCGCCACCGGCACGCTGCACCGCTTCATCGCGCAGCAGACCATCCTCGCCACCGGCGGCTACGGCCGCACCTACTTCTCCTGCACCTCGGCCCACACCTGCACCGGCGACGGCAACGGCATGGTGCTGCGCGCGGGCCTGCCGCTGCAGGACATGGAGTTCGTGCAGTTCCACCCCACCGGCATCTACGGCGCCGGCTGCCTCATCACCGAGGGCGCCCGCGGCGAGGGTGGCTATCTGACGAACAGCAAGGGCGAGCGCTTCATGGAGCGCTACGCGCCCAACGCCAAGGACCTCGCCTCCCGCGACGTGGTGTCCCGCGCCATGACCATGGAGATCCGCGAGGGCCGCGGCGTCGGCCCCGAGAAGGACCACATCCACCTGCACCTGGAGCACCTGGGACCGGAGGTGCTGCACGAGCGCCTGCCCGGCATCTCCGAGACCGCGCGCATCTTCGCCGGCGTGGATGTGACCAAGCAGCCGATCCCGGTGCAGCCCACGGTGCACTACAACATGGGCGGCATCCCCACCAACTACCACGGTGAGGCCTTGACCCTGAAGGGCAAGAACCCGGACAGCATCGTTCCCGGCCTCATGGCCATCGGCGAGGCCGCCTGCGTGTCGGTGCACGGTGCCAACCGCCTGGGTTCCAACTCGCTGCTGGACCTCGTGGTGTTCGGCCGCTCCGCCGCGCACCGCTGCGCCGAGACCGTGAAGCCCGGCAAGACGCCGCGCAACTTCCCACAGGAGTCCACCGACCAGGTGCTCTCGCGCTTCGATGGGCTGCGCCATGCCGACGGCAAGGAGAGCACCGCTGCCATCCGCCTGCGCATGCAGAAGGTGATGCAGAGCGACGCCGCCGTGTTCCGCACCGAGAAGAGCCTGGCGGAAGGAAAGAAGCGCCTGAAGGACGTCTACGACTCCTTCCAGGACGTGAAGGTGAGCGACCGCTCCCTCATCTGGAACAGCGACCTCGTCGAGACCCTGGAGCTCGACAACCTCCTGGGCTGCGCCATGGTCACCATGAATGGCGCCCTGAACCGCGAGGAGAGCCGTGGCGCCCACGCCCGCGAGGACTTCCCGGACCGGGATGACAAGAAGTGGATGAAGCACACCCTGGCCTGGTTGGACGGGAAGGGCAAGGTGGAGTTCGGCTACCGGCCGGTCCACATGGAGACCATGACGGACGAGGTCGCCCCGATCCCGCCGAAGAAACGAGTGTATTGAGGAATCGCCATGGCTGAATTCCTGCTGCCCAAGAACTCCCGCATGAAGGAAGGCAAGACCTTCAAGGCCGTCGACGCCAAGAACGTCAAGCGTTTCCGCGTCTACCGCTACGATCCGGACAGCGGCGAGAACCCGCGCGTCGACACCTATGAAGTGGACATGGATAAGTGCGGCCCCATGGTCCTGGACGCGCTGCTCAAGATCAAGAACGAGATCGATCCGACCCTGACCCTGCGCCGCTCCTGCCGCGAGGGCATCTGCGGCTCCTGTGCCATGAACATCGACGGCACCAACACGCTCGCCTGCACCAAGGCCTGCGACGAGATCAAGGGCGACGCCCGGGTCTACCCGCTGCCGCACATGAAGGTGGTGAAGGACCTGGTGCCGGACCTCACCAACTTCTACGCCCAGTACGCCTCCATCAAGCCCTGGATCCGCACCCAGTCCGCCGCGCCGGACCGTGAACGCCTGCAGTCCAAGGAGGAGCGGGAGAAGCTGGACGGGCTGTACGAGTGCATCCTCTGCGCCTGCTGCTCCACGAGCTGCCCGAGCTATTGGTGGAACAGCGAGCGCTACCTCGGCCCGGCCATCCTGCTGCAGGCCTACCGCTGGATCGTGGACAGCCGCGACGAGGACACCGGCGAGCGCCTGGACGAGCTGGAGGATCCCTTCAAGCTCTACCGCTGCCACACCATCATGAACTGCACCCGCACCTGCCCGAAGGGGCTCAACCCAGCGAAGGCGATCGCGGAAATTAAAAAACTTCTGGCCGCACGCCAGCACTGATAGCACATGTCGGAGGTCGCCAAGCTCAAGTGGCGTTGCCGCTGCGGCATGAAAGGCGAGGCCGGGGTGCCCCCGGCCGAGCGACCAGCCAGGGATGGCTGGGCTGTTCGGCGCACCAGGGATGGTTAGCAGACATGTCTGAAC
>DATAHN010000015.1:0-3876 GCA_036263155.1 Gammaproteobacteria bacterium
AGCCGCAAGACCGCGGACAATACCCGCCCGGGGCCCGGGCTTTTCAACCTGCCGCTCATCTCCTGGGTGCAGGCCGGTCAATGGAATGACGTGGTCGACATCTATCGGCCCGGCGAGGGGGAAAAGTCGGTGTACACCACCCGCAAGGTCGGCTCGCGCGCCTACGCGCTGCGCGTCGTGGGCGACAGCATGGAGAATCCCAACGGCCGTCCCACCTACCCCCAGGGCTCCATCATCATCGTGGACCCGGACCGCGAAGCCATCCACGGCAGTCCGGTGATCGTGCGGCTGGAGGATTCCAAGCAGGCCACCTTCAAGCAGCTCATCGTCGAGGGCGGCGTGCGCTACCTGAAACCCCTCAACCCGCGTTATCCCATCATGAAGGTGGACCGCAAGGCCAGCTTCTGCGGCGTGGTGGTGCAGACCATCATCGACGAGGACTGAGCCGCACACGTGGGCAAGGCTTACGCGAACCTCGATCCGCATATGCCCATCGGCAAGGGCCTGCTGCGCTGGCGCCTGGAGAAATACCTCGCCGGTGTCCCCCAACCGCCCCCCGGGGGCTATCAGGCCTTCGCCGAGCGCTGGTGCGTGCAGCCGGACTTCGTGCCGGGCACGGGACCACGCACCTGGTGGCTGGGGCATGCCACCGTGCTGCTGCGCCTGGGTGGACTGCATCTCATCACTGATCCGCACCTGAGCGAGCGTGCCTCGCCTTTCTCCTTCATGGGCCCCAAGCGCCTCGTGCCTGCGCCGGCGCAGGCTGGCCGGTTGCCCAAGGTGGACGTGGTGCTCATCTCCCACAACCACTACGACCACCTGGACGACCGCAGCATCCGCGCGCTGCACCAGGCCAACCCTGACCTCGTCTGCTACGCCCCCAAGGGCCTCAAGCCCTGGTTCGAGCGCCGCGGCATCCGTCACGTCCATGAACTCGGCTGGTGGGAGAAGCACGGCCACCAGGATCTCGAGATCCATTGCGTCCCCGCCCAGCACTGGAGCGCGCGCACCCCTTTCGACCGGAACCGCACCCTCTGGTGCGGCTGGGTGGTGAAGGGTGCGGGCCTCAGCTTCTATTTCTCCGGCGACACCGGCTACACCCCGCGCCTGCAGGAGATCGCCAGCCGCTTAGGTCCCCCGGACCTCGCGGCCCTGCCCATCGGTTCCTATGCGCCCCGCTGGTTCATGCGGCCCCAGCATGTGGATCCGCCGGAAGCCGTGCGGCTGCACCGGGAACTCGGCGTGCGCCGCTCCCTCGCCATCCATTGGGGCACCTTCGAGCTTGCGGACGATGGCCTGGAAGAGCCCGTGGATCTCCTGCAGCAGGCGCTGCGCGAGAGCGACCTCGGCGCCGACGACTTCTGGGTCATCCGCCAGGGAGAGTCGCGCGGGCTGGAGCTTCCCTGATGGCCGGCTACTCCGGTACGCCCCTCGCGAAGAAGCTCGGCATCAAGCCGGGCCACCGCGTCTGGGCCAAGGATGCGCCCAAGGACTACCCGCGTCTCCTCGCGCCCCTGCCGGAAGGCGTCAAGCTCGCGAGCCGCGCGGGCAAGGGCCTCGACCTCATCCACTTCTTCACCCGGCGCAAGGCGGAGCTCGCCGCCGCTTTGCCTGGCCTCCTGGCTGCCATCCAGCGCGACGGCACCATCTGGATCTCATGGCCCAAGCAAGCGTCCAAGGTCGAGACCGATCTGACCGAAGACGTGGTGCGCAAGCTCGCCCTGCCCCTGGGGCTCGTGGACGTGAAGGTCTGCGCCGTGGACGAGGTCTGGTCCGGCCTCAAGCTCGTCATCCGCAAGGCACTGCGCTGAGTTTGTCCAGCCCCTCCGGGGGGCTGGGCGGCCGGCATCCGCTCCGCTTTACTGTATTCACCCTAGTACGAATCGGGTGGATACCGGAGTGACCATGCATGCAGCGACGCGGTTCAATGTCCAGGCACCGAGACATCCGGTGCCGCTCGCCCAGGTGGAGGTGCTACTGCTCTTCCACCCCGAACTCCAGTGCGGCGGCCCGCGGCGCATCCCGCCCGAACTGTGCGGCCGCGCCGCCCAGGGATGGCTCACGCTGGATGTCTTCGGCAGGCCCGGTACCAGCGAACTGACCGGGCGCCCGGTGCTCGAGGACCTGAGACTGGAGGTCGCCGGCGCGGATGTGGAAGCGATCCTGCCGGACCGCATCGTCAACGAGGTCGCGGATTACGTGCTCGCCGGAGCCTGAGTTCCGGCGGCGGATTCAGTAGTAGAGGTGGAAACTATGTGCTTCGCAGGTATTGAAGAAGACGTCAAGAACCTGGTGGAGAGAGTGGCGGCGAAGGCCGAGGTGCATGCGCTGGATGCTCGCATCGACCATGGCCATCTGCATCTCTTGGTGGAGAACCGCGGCTGGGTCCGCTCCACGGACCTGCTTGCTCCCCACGTGGAAGAGGACGACGACGCCCTGTCCGAGTCCATCACCGTGCGCCATCTGGAGCAGCCGGCGCTCTACGCCCCGGGCCGCTGATCCGGGTCCGAGACGGGATAAACGAAGCACCACGGGTGAAAATCCGTGGTGCTTTTTATTTATGAAAAGAAAGAAGAAAAGATGAGAAGAAAGATGGTGCCGGCAGAGGGAATCGAACCCCCGACCCACGCATTACGAATGCGTTGCTCTACCAACTGAGCTACGCCGGCATCGAGCTTTTTGCTGCCCTGATGGGCCAGAAGAGGCGGCGAATTATAAGGGAATCCGCCCGCCAGCCGCCACCGGTCAATCCCGGCGCTTGCGCACCCGCATGATGACTTCGATGCCGTCCGGCTGCATCCCCGACGGCAGCGTCGGCAGCTTGGAGAACGCCACCTCGTGGGAGGGGATGTCCTGCAGCTCGCCGCTGTCCACGTTGTAGATGTGGTGGTGTGAGCCGGTGGTGGAGTCGTAGAACACCCGCGCCGGGTCCACGATCACCTCCCGCACCAGCCCCTTGTCCGAGAACAGCTTGAGGGTGTTGTACACCGTGGCCTTGGAGACCTTGGCCTTCTCGCCGCGGTTCACTGCTGCCATGATCTGGTCCGCGGACATGTGCTGCGCACGGCGGAACAGTACCTCGGCGATCTCCAGCCGCTGCGGTGTGGGGATCACACCGTGCTTCTTGAGATGCAGCTCGAGGGCGTGGCCGTTGAGGGGACGATGGTTGTCGGACATAGCTAAGTCTAAGTATATGCTCAAAAAATACCCAGGTCCACGCCGTCAGCGCTCGGGCCGATACGGCACGGGATCCAGGATAGGTGTGCGTCCCGCCATCAGGTCGGCAAGCAGACGCGCCGAACCCGGCGCCAGCGTCACGCCGTTGGTGTAGTGCCCGGTGTTGAACCACAGGCCCGCGAGCCTGGGATGCGGACCGATGTAGGGGATACCTTCCGGCGAGCCGGGACGGATACCGCTCCACTGGCGAGCGGGCGTGGCACCCTTCAGCACCGGCAGGAGTTCGCCCGCCACCCGTGTCAGGTCGTCGCGCGCCTCCGCCGTCACATCCTTGTCGAAACCGACATGCTCATGGGTGCTGCCCACGATGATCTCGCCGGCACGGCGCGCCAGCAGGTAATGCTCGCCCTGGCACAGCACGCGGCCGATGAGGCCCGGCGGGCCCCGGAACTGGATGATCTGCCCGCGTACCGGTTCCACCGGCAGTTCTATGCCGGCCATGGCCGCGAGCCCCTGGCTCCAGGCGCCGGCGGCGACCACAACGTGCTCAGCCTGCAGCTCGCCGTTCTCGGTGCGCACGCCAGTGATCTTTCCATTCTTTTCCATCAGCCCCGTGACGGCGGTCTCCTCCTTGATCGGCACGCCCTCGTTCAATAGCGCCTCGCGTAGCGCGCGCAGGAAGCGTGAGATGTGGATGTG
>DATAHN010000016.1:0-11780 GCA_036263155.1 Gammaproteobacteria bacterium
ACTCCTGGGAACTCTGGGCGTTGTCGTTCACGTGAAGGTTGGTGTCCACGCCGCCGTTCAGGAACAGTGCCGAGCCGTCCTCATGGAACAGGGTGTAGTTGGCGATGAGCTGCAGCAGGTTGATCTGGCTGCCGCTCACGGTCTGGCCCTTCACGTCGCTGCGCCCGCCGGCGTGGTCCAGGCCCACGCCGAAGTAGAGACTCTCGCTGCGGCTGCGTATCTCAGGATAGAGATAAGTGAGGTTGCCGTTCTTGCTGCTGCCGCTGAGCTCCAGCGGACCGAACACCGGGCCGGTAACCCGGTACTTGGACTGGCTGTAGGACGCGGTGAGCCGCGCTCCGGGCGTACCCAGCGGCAGGCTGTACGTGAGCCCGCCGAAGTTGAGGAGGTTGCCTTCGGAATGGGTGAGGTTCGCCGTGAGCCGGTCGCCGCTGCCGGTGATGCCCGCGGCGTCTGCGGAGGCATTGAGCCGCCAGCGGCCGGTGTCCTTGCGGCCGTAGTCGTCCACCGATACCTGGCCGGAGTATTCCGGCGCCTCCTCGACCTTGTACACGATGTCCGCGGTACCGAACTCGGTGCCGGGCTGCAGCACCACCTGGGCCTCCACCCCCGGCAGGTCGTTCACCAACAGCACGCTGCGGTCCATGCCCGCGTCGGTGTAGACGTCGCCGGTCTTGAGGCCGGAGGCCTGGTGCTCGATCACCATGGTGCGGGTGCGGGTGGCGCCTTCCACGCTGAGCCGACCGATGCGACCTTCGATGACCTGCAGGGTGACGGTGCCGCCGCTGAGCTCCTGCTCCGGCAGCGTGGCGCGGGCGAGACCGTAGCCGTGGGACTGGTAGTAGCGGGTGAGCGTATCCGCCACCTTGTAGAGCTCCGCCAGGGTGAGATCCTGGCCGAGGTACGAGGCGATCTCGGCCTGCAGCGTGGCCTCGCTGAACGCAGTGTTGCCGGTGATGACGAACTTCTGCACCGTGACCGTGGGTCCGCCGGGGGGCACGGTGCCGGTGACGGGCGGCGGCGTGTTGACGAGGGGCACCGCCTTGGGCTGCGGCAGCACCGGCGCGGTGGGCAGGGTGGATTGGACCTCACCCGGCGTCGGCGCGCCGGGCGGCAGCGCGGCGGCCCAGGCGCCTCGCATGAGGATGGAAAGCGCCAAGGCCAGGAACAGGCGCACGGTGGGACGGATCGGAACTAGCATGGACCCAGCACCCGGAAGACTGACTTGGGGATCACGGTGAAGCGTGCCACAGGTATAGGACCCATGCACGACCGGACGGTTCAGGCACGAATACCCCTTTCCGGCCAGCTCATTTGACCCCGTCCGCCCCCCTCCGTACAATGCGCGTTCCATTTTTTGGGCGGTTAGCTCAGCTGGTAGAGCGCTGCTTTCACACGGCAGAGGTCACAGGTTCAAGCCCTGTACCGCCCACCATCAACTCCCCCTGATCCCGAGCACGGACCCTCCCTGGTGTGCCAGTGCCGCTTCCTAGCGGCCTACCCCTACCCCATCTCCCCTCTATATATCTGGCCCTAGGCCAGTAGCAGCAGCACCAGCGCCACCATGGCCGGCAGGGCCTGGACCAGCAGGATGCGCCGGCTGGCGGTGAGCCCGCCGAATATCCCCGCCGCGAACACGCAGGCCAGGAAGAAGACTTTCACCCCCCAGCCTCCGGTCCCGAGGCACAGGCCCCAGACCAGTCCCGCCGCCAGGAACCCGTTGTAGAGACCCTGGTTCGCCGCCAGCACCTTGCTGGCGGCCGCCGTCTCCGGCGTGAGGCGGAACACGCGTCGGCCATAGGGTGTATCCCACAGGAACATCTCCAGCACCAGGATCCAGACGTGCAGCGCCGCCACCAGGGCGACGAGGATGTCCGCAATGAGCCTCACGGCCTGAGTTCCGGCCGGCCGGCCGCCTTGAGGCTGGCATTGAGTTCGGCAAGATCGCGCGCCTGCATCGCCTGCCAGGCCTTGAGGTCTTCATCCAGGTCGGCGCGGTAGTGGTGGTAGCTCTCCACGTACTGGGCCGGCGGTGCACGGTCGCCGTCGTTGATCTCAGCGGCGAGGCTCGCCAGGGCCGCGTTGATGGCTGCAAGACTCTTTCGATGGGCCGCCTTCTCTTCGAGCTGCTCGGCCTTGGCGTCGAGGGCATCCATGGCCTTCAGCAGGTCACCATCGAGACCGCCACGCGCCGCGGCGATCGCCTTGCGCAAGGCGGCGACTTCCTCATGGGCGCTGAAGCTCGCGGCCAGGGCCGCATCCAGTTGCTGAGCCAGGGCGAGTTGCTTGGGCAACGCCTCCTTCGCTTCATCGGCCGAGACGCGCGGATCCAGCGCCACCACCAAAGGCTGGCTCACGCTGCGGCCGCCGGTGCTCAAGGTCACGGTGTACTTGCCGGGCAGGACCAACGGACCTTGGGGCAACAGCGCCCCACCCTTCTCGAACACCGCGGCGATGGAGTAGTCGTAGCTCAGGGAAGGCGGATGCGGATAGCGCAGGTCCCACACGAAACGGTGCGCGCCGGGTCCACCGGCAAGCCGCTCCGGCGCCGCGAGCCAGGCATCGTTGAAGTACTGATCCGCTGGCAGTGGCGTGAGCTTCGCGTCGCTGGCATAACGGCGCACCAGCTTGCCGGCGGCATCGCGGATCTCAAGGGTGACCGGACCCGACACGCCCTGCCCCAGCCAGTAATCCAGGATCGCGCCTTCCGGCGGGTTCTCGCCCGCCGCCACCTCCGGCGGCAGCGGCGTGTCCTTGTTCTCGTTGCGCCGCACGCGCACCGCCTGGGCCGGCGCGAAGAGGTGCAGATCACGCTGGGATATTGCCGCGTCCAGGTGCCGGAGCGGCGCCACGTCGTCCAGCACCCAGATGGCGCGGCCGTGGGTGGCGGCGATGAGGTCGTCGCCGTGCAGGGTGATATCCCGCACCCGCGCATTGGGCAGGTTCGCCTGCAGCGGCCGCCAGTGGCCGCCATCGTCGAAGGAGACGTACACGCCCACGTTGGTGCCGGCGTAGAGGAGCTTCGGATCCTTAAGGTCCTGGCGCACCACGTATACGAACTGGCTCGCCGGGATGCCGTCGGTGATGCTCTCCCAAGTCTTGCCGTAGTCATGGGTCCGGAAGACGTAGGGCTGGAACTTGTCCTGGCGGTGGATATCCACCGCCACGTAGGCCGTGGCCGGATCGTGGGGCGAGGCCTCCACCTGGTTGACGCGTCCGTAGAAGGGCATGCCGTCCGGCGTCACGTCCTGCCAATGCTTGCCGCCGTCGCGGGTGAGATGCACCAGGCCATCATCGGTGCCGGCCCAGATCACGCCATCCTTGACCGGCGAGGGCGCGATGCTGAACACCACGCCGAAGCCGCAGTCCTTGGCCTGCTGGAACGTCATGTTGTCGCTGTCGCAAGCGGCGGCGTGCTCAGGGTCCGGGCCGGTGAGGTCCGGGCTGATGGGCGTCCAGTGCATGCCACCGTCGGTGGTCTTGAGGACGAACTGGGCACCGAGATACAGGGTGTGGGCCCGGTGCGGGTCCGCCACCAGCGGATAGAACCAGCCGTAGCGGTACTTCACCGTGGTGGGCCGCTGGGCATAACCCGCGAGCGGCGTGGCGCTGATGTTCTGCACCTGCCCGGTGCGCTTGTCGAAGCGCGAGACGTGGCCGCCCAAGCCGCCCACATACACGATGTTCGGGTCGGCGTTGTCGGGGATCACATAGCTGCGCTCGTCGCCGCCCACCGGGTTCCAGTCCCGGAAGCTGATCTCGCCGAAGTCGCTGCTGCTCTCGGTCTCGACGGTGCCGCTGTCCTGCTGGCCGCTATAGATGTGGTACGGGAAGCGGTCATCCGTGGCCACGTGGTAGAACTGGCCGGTGGGCTGGTTGTACCACTGGGACCAGGTCTTGCCGCCGTCCACGCTGATGGTGGCGCCCTGGTCGCTGGCGAGCGCCAGGTGCCCCGGCACCGCCGGGTTGATCCACATGAAGTGATAGTCGTCGCCGCCCGGCGCGCCCTTGAACCACTTGAAGGTCTTGCCGCCGTCGGTGGAACGCGCCACCGAGCGGTTCATCACGTACAGGGTATCCGGGTCATGCGGATCCACCGTGATGCGGTTGAAATACGAGCTGACGAGGTCGTGGCTCCCGTAGAGCTTCCAGCTCGTGCCGCCGTCGTCCGAGCGATAGAGCCCGGTCTTGTCGTCGTCCGCCGCCTCCACCAGCGCGTATACCCGCTGCGCGCCGCTGCCGGGCGCCACCGCGAGGCCGATGCGTCCGAGGGAACCCTCCGGCAGGCCGTGGCCGGCGATGCGCGTCCAGGTCTTGCCGCCGTCCAGGGATTTCCAGATGCCACTGCCGGGGCCCTGCTCCGGCATGAAGTAGGAGAGCCAGGGCCAGTCGCGTACCTGCCAGGTGGCGGCAAACATGACGTCTGGCTTGGCGGAGTCCACCGCGAGATCCACGGCACCGGTGTCCTGATCCACGAACAGCACCTTGTCCCAGTGCTTGCCGCCGTCCGTGCTGCGGAACACGCCCCGCTCCTCATTGGGGCCGAACATGTGGCCCAGGGCGGCGACCACCACCACGTCCGGATTGCGCGGATCCACCCAGATGCGGCCGATGTGGCGGGTATCCGTGAGGCCCAGGGAGCGCCAGGTCTCACCGCCGTCATCGGAGCGGTAGACTCCCGCCCCGTCCACGATGTCGTAGCGGGTCTCAGGCTGACCGGTACCTATATATATAGTGTCGGGCTGGCTGGGAGCGACGGCCAACGCGCCGATGGAGATGGAGGGAGCGTTCTGGAACTGGGGCTTCCAGGTGAGGCCGGCATCCACGGTCTTCCACACGCCGCCATCGGCACCGCCGAAATAGAAGGTGTTGGGCTGCCCGGCGATACCCTCGGCCATGATGGCCCAGCCGCCCCGGAAGGGTCCCACCTGGCGCCATTGCAGTTGGCTGTAGAGCACGCCCATGTCCGCATCGGCGGCGCGCGCAGGTGCGGCGGCCATGGCAGTGGTGACCAGGATCAGGGACAGGATGGCGGCGGACAGGCGTGACATGGAGATGGCTCCCAGGACAGGGGCCGTCACATTAGAACAGCCAGCCTGCCCCCGCAACCTGATACATCGCCCAAGCGACCTGTCAGGCCTGCTCTTCTCCCGGCTGCTCGCGCATAGCCAGCGGGAAGCCCGCGGCGAAGATCAGGATGGTGCCGAACACGCAGGCAAACACCACGGTGGGGAGCTGTTCCATGCCGGGCAAGCCCGCCGTCACCGGCAGGGTCGCCAGCACGCCGGCGGCGACGCCGCGCGGCACGCTCAGGAACACGATGTGCCGCTGGCGCCGGTCCAGTGTGCCGCCCAAAAGCGCGAGCCAGGCACCCGGGAAACGCACCACCAGCAGCACCACCGCCAGCAGGGTGCCCGCGAGCGCAAGGCTCCAGGGCGGCCCGAGCATGGCGCCCACGAAGGTGAAGAAGAACGACTTCACGATGAACACCATCTGGCTGTGGAAGCCGCGCACGTCATCGTGCAACGACAACTCCGCGGTGACCTTGGCGAACCTGGCGACGTGGCCGGCATTGCCCACCAGCACCGCGAAGGCCAGCACCCCCAGTGCACCGGAACCACCGGCGGTCTCCACCAACACGTACAGCAGCAAGAGTGCCGAGAGCGTGATGGGATAGGCGTGCTCGTTGTGCTTGAGCCAGTTCAGCATCAGCACCCACAGCGCGCCGCTGACGGCGCCGATGAGCAGGCCCAGGGTTAGGGATCGCAGCAGCGCGAGCCAGGGGCCGCTGCCCACTGCCCCGCCATTGTGGAAGACGCCCACCAGCGAGGTCACGGCCACGATGCACAGCACGTCGCTCAAGGCCGACTCGATACTGATGAGGTTGGCGGCCCGGGCCGGCACGCCGACACGGGCGATGGCCGCCATGATCACGATGGGGCTGGTACCGCCGACGATGGTGCCGGCCAGGATCGCCTGGTGCCAGGTCCAGTCCGAGGGCAGCAGGCCCATGTCCACCATCAGCAGGGTTCCGAGCGTCACACCCAGGACCGAGAACAGGAAGCCCAGAGCCGAGAGCAGCACGGCGCGCGGCGTGGCGCGGTAGAGCTGCATGATGTCCAGGCGCGAGCCGCCTTCGAAGAGCACGAACACCAGGGTGAGGGCCGAGAAGTACGGCGCGACGCCGAGCAACTGGCGGCGGGTGACGAAATGCAGCACCGGACCGATGAGGATGCCGACCAGGATCAGCCAGACGACGTCCGGGACCTTGGTGCGGGAGAACACTACCTCGCCGAAGGTGCCGATGAGGAAGATGGCGGCGAGGCAGATGAGGAACTGGGTGACCGGATCCATGCTCGTCCCTCAAACGGGCTGTGCGCCCATTAGAGCATGGAACGGGATGCGGCGCCTCAGCGCCGCCGGGTGGCGCGCCCCGCGGATTCGATGGGGAGCTTCTGGCGGATCTTATCCATGCCTCGCCAGGGATCCTTGCGCAGGCGCTTGAGCGCGTCCTCGATGCCGAACGCGCTGGCGGACTTAAGCTTCGGCAGTTCCTCCCAGGACAGGGGCAAGGCCACGGTCGCGTCGGGCCGGGCGCGGCAGGAATACGGCGCGATGGCGCTGGCTGTCATGCCGTTGCGCAGGTAGTCGATGAAGATCTTGCCGGTGCGCTCGGCCTTGCGGCTGTTGATGGTGAAGCGGCCGGGACGGGACTTGGAGAACGTGTCCGACAAGGCCTTGGAGAAGGCCTTGGCCTCGTCCCAAGTGGGACCCTTCTGGAACGGAACCACCACGTGCAGACCCTTGCCGCCAGTGGTCTTGAGGAAGGACTTGAGGCCGAGCTCCTTGAGCACCTCGCGCATCTCCAGCGCGGCACGCTTGACCTCGGCGAACTTCACCTTCGGGTCAGGATCGAAGTCGAACACCAGCCGGTCGGGATGCTCCGGGTCGTCGGCACGCGAGCCCCATACGTGGATCTCCAATACGCCGCTCTGCACCAAGGCGATGAGACCCTGCACGTCCTGGATCATGATGTAGGGCTCGCCGCCGCCGTGGTGCGCCACCTTCACCGGCAGGAGATGCGGCGAAGCGCCCTCCCCCGCATGGCGCTGGAAGAAGCAGGCATGACCGACGCCGTTGGGACAGCGCAGCAGGCTGATGGGGCGCCCTGCCACGTGTGGGAGCATGAGTCGCGCGGCCTTGGCGTAGTACTCCGCCAGTATGCCCTTGGTGACCTTGGCCTCGGGATAGAGGAGCTTGTCCGGGTGCGAGAGGGCGACGCCTTCAATCGCCGCGGGTTCAACCTTGGTGCGACGCCGTGCACCCGGCTTGCCGCGCGCGGCCGCCCGCTTGGGCGGCGGCGGGCGCTGCTCCTTCTCCCGCACCACCTCGCGGGCCGGCTTGTCCTCGCGCAGACCTTGGAACGAGGGATGCCGCATCCTGCCCTCCGGAGTCCATTCACCGAAGTTCACCTGAGCCACCAGTTCAGGCTTCACCCAGTATGCGCCGCGGCGAGCTTCCCCGGGCACCGCGACGAAGGGCGCCTTATCGCGGCCCAGGGCCTCGAGCTTGCGCAGGAGCTTGCGGGCCTCGTCCTGGGTGAAGCCGGTACCGACCTTCCCTGAATAGATGAGCTTGCCGCCCTCGTAGTAACCCGTGAGCAGCGAAGCCAGCATCGAGCCGCCCTTGGCCTGCTTGGTGTAGCCGCCGATCACGATCTCCTGCTCGTGGATGCACTTGGATTTGATCCAGTCCAGGCCACGCCCGGAACGATAGGGGCGGTCCGCGCGCTTGGAGACGATGCCTTCCAGGGCGATGTGGCAGGCATGGGCCAGGACCTCATCACCCGGCGCCTGGAAGTGCTCACTGTAGTGGATGTTTTCCGGCGCGCGTCGCAGCAGATCTTGCAGGCGCTCCTTGCGCTCCAACAGCGGTCGGTCGCGCCAGTCTTCCCCGTCCAGGAACAAGAGGTCGAAGGCATAGTAGTGCAGGTGCGCCTGCTTCTCGGCGCTGGATGCGTTCTGTAGCTCGTGGAAGGACATGCTGCCGTCCTCGCGCTGGAACACCACTTCCCCGTCCAGGATCGTATCGTGGGGAAGCTTCGCCAGCGCGCGGGCGATGGGCCCGTAGCGGTCGGTCCAGTCGTTCTCATCGCGGGTGAGGAGGCGAACCTCGCCGTCCTGGACGCGAGCGATCAACCGGTAGCCGTCGAACTTGATCTCGTGCAGCCAGCCATCGCCCCTGGGCGGCTGCTTGGCAAGGGTAGCGAGCTCGGGCTTGACGAAGGCCGGCAGCCGGCTGCGGCCGGATTTCTTCTTCTTTTTTGAGGCAGGGGTCTTCTTGGCACGCGCCTTCGGCGCAGGGTCCTCACCGGACTTGGAGCTCCAGCGCCGGGAACGCCCGGTGGCGATCTGTTCCATGCTGCGACCCGTGGTGACGCTGCGCTGGAAGTGCCCGAGGGCATAATCGCCATCCCGGGTGTTGGCGTACTTGTCCTTGCCCTTGATGAGCAGCCAGTTCTCCTTCTTGCCGCGCTCGGCCTTTCTCATGCGCACCAGGTGCCAGCGGCCTTTGAGGCGCTCGCCCTTGAGCTCGAAGCTGAGGTGCCCTTTCCGGTATCCGTATTCCGGGTCACCCACCGGCGCCCAGCTGCCCTTGTCCCAGAGCATCACGGTGCCACCGCCGTACTCGCCCTGGGGGATGATGCCCTCGAAACCGCCGTAGGCCAGCGGATGGTCCTCCACATGGACCGCGAGCCGCTTGTCCTCGGGATCGAGACTGGGACCGCGGGTGACGGCCCAACTCTTGAGTACGCCACCCATCTGCAGGCGGAAGTCGTAGTGCAGCCGCCGCGCGGCGTGCTTCTGGATCAGGTAGGTATGGCCGGCAGCGCTGGCCTTCTTTCCGGAAGGCTCGGGGGTCTTGGAGAAATCGCGCTTCGCCCGGTAGGTCGCGAGCCCGTGCCTCGATCTCGCGGCAGTGGCCATCAGCGCGAGGCTTTACGCTTGGGGCGCGCGCGGCGGGAGGCATGCCGGCGCTGGCCGCCGCCACCACCGGCGCCCTTCTTGTCCAGGCTCTTGCGCAATGCGTCCATGAAGTCCACCACCTCCCCGCTGGGCTTGGCGGCCTTGGGCAGGTTCGGCTTGCGGTGGGCTTTCTTGGCGTTGATGAGCTCACGCAGCGCCTCATGATAGCGGTCGTGGAACCCGGAGAAATCCGGCGGTGCGGCGTTCTTCTCGATGAGCTGGTTGGCGAGTTCGACGTAGTCGCTCTTGACCTTCTTGCTGCCGGCCTTGGGCAGCACCTCTTCGGCGTCCACCAGCTCACGGTCATAGCGCAGGATCTCGAGCATCAGGCCGCCCTTCTCTGCCATGACCGCGCACAGCTCCTCGCGCCCGCGCATGGCGATCTGGCCGATGCCCACCTTGTCGCTGTCGGCAAGGGCCTGGTGTATGACGGCGTAGATCTCCTCGGCACCCTCGCTGTCCGGCAGCACGTAGTACGGCCGCTCGTAGCGGGCCACCGGGATGTCGGCCCGGTCCACGAAGGTGGAAAGCTCCAGCACGTCGCTGGACGGGAGCTTGATGGCCTTGATCTCATCCGGTTCCAGCGGCACCTGGGTGTCGCCCTCGTCGTAACTCTTGATGATGTCCTCGCGCGAGACCTCCTCGCCGGACTCGGTGACGTTGAGGTGGTGGATGCGCTCGCCGCTGTCCCGGTCTATCTCATGCAGGGGGATCTGGCTCGCGCGCAGCAGGGCGCTGCGCAGCGCCACCGGGAAGGACACCAAGGAGATGCGGATCTGGCCGCGCCAGTAGGGTCGTGCCGCCATAGGTCACCTCAACTGCGCTTGCGGCGGCTGGAAGATTTCTTCTTGCGCCCACCGGTCTTCTTGCGGCGTCCCACGGGCTTCTTCGGCACCTTTTTGCCCTCGCGGCGCGCTTCCGATAGGCCGATGGCGATAGCCTGCTTGCGCGACTTGACCTTCCCGCCGCGCCCGCCAGGACCGCTCTTGAGCTTGCCCTGCTTGAATGCCTTCATCTCACGCTCCACGTCCTTGCTGGCGCTCTTGGAATACCTGCGGGCCATGATGACCGCCTCCTCGTGCCTTGATGCCATAAATCCTGCCAAACCCGCCGGACCGGGAATGCGAATCAGCCAACAGAAATGCCATGCTGGAACATAAACCCAGGGTTAAATGAGCGGGATGATCCAGGTCAAGTATGCGACGGAACCTACTCGCCCGTCAGGCTTGAGACCCTCTTTGAACTGAGGAGGGAGTACCGGAATCCAAGCCGGCAGGGGCTTACGCTCACCCGTATCACGCAAAACGGGAGCAGCTGGTGGAAACCCGGATCGGGATATCAGGCTGGCGATATGCGCCCTGGCGCGGCGTCTTCTATCCGAAGAAGTTCCCGCAACGGATGGAGCTGCACTACGCCAGCCGCGAGCTCAACTCCATCGAGATCAACGGCTCGTTCTATTCCCTGCAGCGGCCCGAGAGCTACCAGAACTGGCACGCGGAAACCCCCGACGACTTCGTCTTTTCCGTGAAGGGGAACCGTTACATCACCCACATCCGCCGCCTAAAGGACGTGACGCCGCTGCTGGCGAACTTCTTCGGTTCCGGCGTGCTGCACCTGCGCAGGAAGCTGGGTCCGATCCTATGGCAGCTGCCGCCGAGCTTCCGCTATGACGGCGAGCGGCTGGAGCAGTTCTTCCGCCAGCTGCCCCGCAGCTTCGCTGCGGCGGCGAAACTCACCGCGGCCGCAGACCGCGTCGACCCGGACCTACCCGATCCCCTCCCCCGCCGGCGCATCCGCCACGCGATCGAGGTGCGGCACCACAGCTTCGAGACCCCGGAGTTCGTGGACTTGGCTCGCCACCACGGCGTGGCGATCGTGTTCGCGGACACCGCCGGCAAGTGGCCCTACTTCGAGGACCTGACCTCGGACTTCGTCTACGCGCGCCTGCACGGTGAAGTGGAACTCTATAAATCCGGCTACGACGACGATTCCCTGCGCTGGTGGGCGCACCGGATCAGGCTCTGGCAGGCGGGCCGCCAGGCGGGAGACGCGGTGACCGTGTCTCCCACGGCGCCCGTCCGCACGGAACGGGATGTCTACGTCTATTTCGACAACGACGTGAAGGTGCGCGCGCCCTTCGACGCCGCCAGGCTCTACCAGATGCTGACGTCGAAAGGCTGGAGCAAGTCCGTCCACCCCGGCAAAGGCATAAGGGCCCGAAAAGTCCAGAATCCCAGGCCGTCACCGTGGGCAAGATAGGCGTGTCGTATGAGGCCGAGGGGCGCTAAGCCCCTCTCAGGGTTGAGGAATCCCGGATTCCGGGGCTCATTTTCCTTGACAGCAGGGCGCTCGGAAGGGAAAATGCCGCCTCTTCGGCTGGGGGCTATAGCTCAGCTGGGAGAGCGCTTGCATGGCATGCAAGAGGTCGCCGGTTCGATCCCGGCTAGCTCCACCAAGCTTATATATAGAGGGCGTCCTGACGGGCGCCCTTTAGCTTTGCAGAGAGGTTCCGTCCCCATCGTCTAGAGGCCTAGGACATAGCCCTTTCACGGCTGTAACCGGGGTTCGAATCCCCGTGGGGACGCCAGATTAATCAACGAGTTACATTGAAAGCACTGAGAGCATTAACAGTGCTTTTTTCTTTAGAGCGCCACTGATTACTTTATTTCTAGCACACTTAGCACAGCCTGTAGTGGCCTGAGAGACGCGCTGCGCCTACCTATATATAGGTAGCACTTCAATTAGAAGTCGGCG
>DATAHN010000017.1:0-41437 GCA_036263155.1 Gammaproteobacteria bacterium
CATGCGCGCGTTGTCCCGCAGCATGCGGTAGTGGGAGATGCCGTCCTCCGGGTAGCGCACCGCGGTGGGCAGGAACAGGCTCTCGGTGCCGGCCCAGTACAGGCGCACCATCACGTCGGTGTCGAAGTCCATGCGCGTGCCGATCCGTACGTGCCGCGCCAGGGCCAAGCAGGGCGCCACTGGATACACGCGGAACCCGCACATACTGTCGCGCAGCGTGAGCGAGAGCGTCGAGGCCCACACCAGCGAGTGGGTGAGATAGCGGCCGTAGAAGCGCACCTTGGGCACCGACTCGTCGTAGCGCGGCGTGCCGGAGATGAGGTGCGCGGGGTTATGCTCCGACAGCTCGAGCAGCGCGCGGGCGTCGGCGATGTCGTGCTGGCCGTCCGCATCCACCTGCAGCGCGTGGCTGTAGCCGAGTTCCCCGGCGCGCGCGATGCCCGCCATCACCGCGGCGCCCTTGCCGCCGTTCTGCGCCTGCGTCAGCAGCTCCACGCCGGGGTGCCGGGCGAGCCCTGTCAGCACCGCCTTGGTGGCGGCGTCGCTGCCGTCGTCCACCAGCAGCACCGGCAGCCCCTCCGCCGAGAGCGCGTCCACCAGGCGCGGCAGCGCCGAGTGGTGGTTGTAGACCGGGATCAGCGCGCAGGGTTTGAAGTTCATGTCGTCCCGCCGAACACCAGGGTGCCGCTCGAACAGCTCTCGCCGCCGGCGCGGTACTCGTAGCGGAGCCGGCCCTTGGTCGCATCGGGTTTAAGCTCCAGCGTCACGCGTGCGCCCGGCAGGATCGGGCGCCTGAACTTCACCTGTTCCATGGCGGTGACGCCGGGGCCGAGGCCGTGCAGTGCGTGGGCGAAGTGCGCGGCCCAGCCGATCTGCACCACGCCCGGCAGGATCGCCATGGCGGGGAAATGGCCCTCGAACCAGGGGTTGTCGGCGCCGACCTCGAATTCGAGCTCGGTGCGCCCGTCGGCGTCGCGGCGCGCGAGGATCGCGGGCACACCCTTCATGTCTCATCCCCGAACAGCGTGAGCAGCTTGGCCTGCTCAAGCTTGCCCATGGCGTTGCCGGGCAGTGCATCCGGGAAGCGCCACTTGCGCGGGATCAGCAGCGGCTCGTAGCTCACGCGCAGCCAGGCGCGCAGGCTCTCGTTCACGGCGAACTTGCCGGAAGCTTCGAGCGCGCTGCGGCCCTCGCCGTTCAGTACCACCACCGCGCCCAGGAGGGCGCGCCGCCCCGGCAGCAGCAGGAGCCGTGCGTCCGCCACCCAGGCATGTTCCACGAGCCGCGCGCGCATCTCGCTCAAGGAGACGCGCTTGTCCTCGAACTTGAGCACGTCGTCGGCGCGGCCCGCGAGCGCGAAGCGGGCGCCTTCGGTGCGGGCGAGATCGCCGGTAGCGATCCAGTCACCGCCGCTCCAGGCGGAGCGGATCCACAGACGCGTGCCCGCGTCCTCTTCCCGCAGTTCAGTCTCCACACCCGCGATGGGATGCCACCAGGGCCTTGAGGCGGCACCGTCCCAGGCGCGCCAGGCCACGCCGCCGGTCTCGGTGCTGCCGTAGACCTCGACGGCCGGCTTACCCCAGTCCTCGCCTAGCGCGCGAGCAGTCTCGTCCGGCAGTGGCGCGCCGGAGCTGAACAGCGCCGCGACGCGGGAGGCGGGCGGCAGCTCACCCAGGGGCGCGCGGCTCAGGAACGCCGGACTGCTGGCGATGACGCAGGATCCCAGGGCCGCGGCCTCCCGCAGGTCTGCCGGCTGCGCGCACATGCGCGCGAGGAAGGTGCGGCCTGTGAACAGCGGCCAGAGGATGCGGAACAAGAGTCCATATAAGTGGTAGTGGGGGACGGTGCCGGTCACCACCGCATCGCCTAGCGTCGCGCCCCACTGCCGCTCCAGCGCCTCCACCTCCAGGCGCAGCTGCGCGAAGGTCTTGGGCACGCACTTTGGCGCGCCGGAGGAGCCGGAGGTGTAGAACTCGATGGGCGAAGCGTCGTCCGGCAACGCCATCTCGCCGCCGTCCGCGGTGGGCTGCGAAAGCGCGAGGGTCGTGAAGCCGGGGAAGTCCTCGGGCCGATCCGTGAGCACCGCGTCCACCTGCACGCCCGCCGCCTTCAGGCTGCCGGCCTGGGGCGCCTGGGGCAGCACCACGGTGCGGCGGGGATCGGCGAGTGCCAGCAGCCCCGCGGCGAATCCGCCGCCGTCGTCAGAGACGAGCGCCCAGCGCCGCGCCGGATGGGCCGCGAGCGCTGCGCGCAGCGCCCGCACCCGCGCCTGGAACGCCGTGCGCGCGAGCGGGCCGCCGCGCTCGATGAGCAGCGGACGCGCGTCGGCATCCGTCGGCAACCCCGGCATCGTCACGTCCCGCCGCGCCGCGGCTCAGCCGCGCTGCGTGGCGATGAACTTCGCCAGGTTCTCGACCGAGTGGAAGTGCTGGCGCGTGTCGGCGGAGTTGGCGTCCAGCTTCACGTGGTAGCGCTTCTGCACCGCCACGCCGAGTTCCAGCGCGTCGATGGAGTCGAGCCCGAGGCCGTCGCCGAACAGCGGCGCCTTGGGGTCGATGTCCGCCGGCGTGACGTCCTCAAGATCGAGCGAGTCGATGATGAGCTGCTTCAGTTCTTCGATCAGTTCGTTCATGGTTGGCGAGCTGCTGCGTGAAGAAATCTTCGAGGCCTCGGTTCAGGCGACGCGCGGCGACGCCGTGCGGCAGGCCGTGGCCGGCGCCGAGCGCGGTCGGTTCCTGCGGCGGATAGAAGCGTACCGTGAGGCGCCAGGGGCGCGCCGGTACCTGCCACCAGGCGAGCTGCTTGGTGAGGGCCGGCGGATCGCAGTGGATCATGACCGGCAGGATCTGCGAGCCGCCGCGCACCGCTACCTGCGCTGCGCCGCGGCGGAACCTGAGCGGCGCGCCCGGCACCGAGCGCGTGCCCTCCGGGAACAGCACCAGGGTGCGGCCTCGCTTGAGCGAGACCACGCAGTCCTCCACCAGCTGGGTCGAGTCGGCGTTGCTGATGTAGCCGGCGGCGCGGGCGAAGTGGCGGTAGAAGGGGTTCTCGAGCATCGCGCTCTTCACCACGCAGTCGGCGTAGGGCATCAGCATCAGCAGCGCCACCACGTCGAGGTACATGGGGTGTGTCGCCACCACCAGCTTGCCTCTGGACTGGGCCAGCCACTCACGGCCCTCCACCTCGATGTGTCCGAGGCCGAGCAGCTCGACGCAGCCCAGCAGCATGCGGAAGGTGAGGCTCACGAACAGGCGGATGCGCCGCTCGCGCGCCGCCGCGTCCCCGGGCAGCAGCAGCAGCAGCGGCAACAGCGTGAGGCTGAACACGAGGCTCAAGCCCCCGTAGGCCAGGAAGCAGAAGCCGGTGCCGACGGCACGCCAGGCGCGGCCGAGCTTAGACATGGGCAGCACGCTCCAGCCGCCAGGGCTGGCCGGTGGTACCGAGGGTGGCGTCGGTGTCGTCCACCAGGAAGCGCATCAGCGCCGCCTCCGGCGCCTCGTCCGCGCCGGCCTCGCCGCGCACCAGGCGGCAACGCAGCGGCGCCCCGGCGGCGGGCGTGAGCAGCAACGACACCGCGAACGGGTGACGCGTGCTCTCGGTCTCCACGAACGCGGCGTAGGGCGGCGTCACCTTCTCGTCGGCGTAGCAGACGAGCACGCCGGACGCGCCCTCCGCGACCATGTTCGCGCCTTCCAGGAGGCTCATGCCCAGGGTGTCGGCGCCCGCGGCCATGGCGGTGGCGGCACCGCGGTCGCCTCGGGCGATGGAGAAGAGCCCGGCGGTGCTGTTGTGCACCGAGAGGCTGAAGCTCGTGGGCGAGAGCGGCTCGCTCTTGGCGAGCGCGGTGAGGAGTTCCAGGGTGCGCTCGAGGGCACCGTGGCGGGAGGCGAAGATGGACTGCACCGAGTCGAGGCCTGTGGTGCAGGCCCAGGCGGTGTGCAGCGCCATGCGCCCGCAGTGGTCCAGCCGGCGGCGCAGGAGACCGGGCAGCTGGCTCACGTCCGGCTGGGCCTCGGGTTCCGGGCACTCCCCGTCTTCGACCCAGCGGAGCCAGGCCTCGGGACCGTTGACGCCCGGCGCCCAGGCCTGCCAGCGGGCTATGCCAAAATATTCAGTTTTATCAGACACTTATAGTATTAAGCGCAGGGATGCGCCCCCGGGGGGATTCTAGCCGTTTTTGGGCCGCTAGGCCCGGCGCAAGGCAGGGGTGAGGGCCAGGCTGGACTGGAACCGGGTCACCGCAAGACCCATGGCTGCACCGGCGTAAAGGTCCAGGGCCACGTGCTGCTTGGTGGAGAGGGTGGAATAGAGGATCCCCAGGCACCAGAGCAGGCTCGCTGCCCGCAGCCAGGCGCGCGCACCCAGATGCCTAAGCAGCCGGTCCAGCCACACCGCAGCCTGCACCGCGAACGCCACGTGCAGGGAGGGACAGGCATTGCCGGCGGCGTCCACCGATTTCAGGAAGGCCACCGAGGGATAGGCGTGCCAATCGAAGTAAGTCTGGGGTACCGCAGTGGGCCAGAACAGGAAGATGACGAAACCCACCACGCTGAGTGCCAGCACCTCCTTGAGGTACGCGCCCATCTCGCGCCAGTCCGCCAGCAGGGTAGGCACGAGGGAGATGTAGATCCACAGCGTGATGTACAGCCACACGCTCCAGGGCTGGTAGCCGATGAGGCGGTCCAGCCAGGTGAGGGGCATGAGCGTGACAGGGAACAGGGGATGCCGCAGCAGGCTGAAGTACACCACCATGAAGGCGGTCATGCCGATGCTGATGCCCAGCACCTTGAGCCACCAGCGTGTCTTGAAGCGCAGCCAGAGTTCACGCAGGCCGCTGCCGGGGTGGGGTGCATCCATGGCCGGATTGTAAGGTATCCGCCCCGGGGCCGTTTGCGACGCGGGACACATCCGCCGCCTAAGCTAGAATGCCGGGAGCGCAACGGGAGTCCCGCGTGATCGTCAAACCCAGGATCTGGGGTTTCATCTGCACCACCGCCCATCCCCAGGGCTGCGAACTGAACGTGCGGGAGCAGGTCGCCGTGGCCCGGGCAGCGGGCAAGGGCCCGGCTCTCCCCGGCCCGAAGCGGGTCTTGGTCATCGGCGCCTCCACCGGCTACGGCCTCGCCGCCCGCATCACCGCCGCCTTCGGCTTCGGCGCCGCGACGCTCGGCGTTTTCTTCGAGAAGCCGGGCAAGCCCAACAAGACCGGCACCGCCGGCTGGTACAACTCCGCCGCCTTCGACCGCGCCGCCCGCGAGGCGGGGCTGGTGAGCCTGTCCCTGAACGGCGACGCGTTCTCGGAAGGCGCGCGCGAGCGCGCCATCGCCCTCATCCGCGAGAAGCTGGGCGGGCCGGTGGACCTCGTCATCTACTCGCTGGCCTCGCCGCTCAAGCGCCTGCCGGACGGCGGTACCGCCCACACCGCCCTCAAACCCGTCGGCGCGCCCTATGCGGGGCGCACCATCGACACTGACAAGGACCAGCTCGCTGAGGTGCGGGTCGAGCCCGCCACGCAGCAGGAGATAGACGAGACCGTTGCGGTCATGGGCGGCACCGACTGGGCGCTGTGGCTGGACGCCTTATATAAGGCGGGCGTGATGGGGGAAGGGGCGCGCAGCGTGGCGTTCAGCTACGTCGGCCCCGAGGTCACCTGGCCCATCTACTGGCACGGCACCATCGGTCATGCCAAGCAGCACCTGGAGCGGACCGCCGCGGAGCTGCGCGCGCGCCACCCGGGGTTGGAGGCGCGGATCGCGATCCTCAAGTCCATCGTGACCCAGGCCAGCGCCGCGATCCCGGTGATCCCGCTGTACGTGTCCATCGTGTTCAAGGTGATGAAGCGCATGGGCCTGCACGAGGGCGCGATAGAGCAGATGCAGCGGCTGTTCCACGAGGTGCTGTACCGCGCGGATGGCGCGCTCCCCACCGACGCGGAAGGGCGCCTCAGGCTCGACGACCGGGAGCTGCGGGCGGACGTGCAGGAGGCCTGCAAGCAGCTCTGGCCGCAGGTGACGGACGCGAACCTTATGCAGCTCACCGACTACGCGGGCTACAAGCACGACTTCCTCAAGCAGTTCGGCTTCGAGCGGAGCGACGTGGACTACGAGGCGGACGTGCAGCCCCAAGTGGACTTCGATTGCGCCACGCCCTGACGCGCCTCGCCTTCCCGCTCCTGATCGCCCTCGCGCCCCTCTCCGCCGGCGCAGACGACGCCGTGTCACCGCCGCCGCCGCAGGAGACGCGCTACGAGCTCGGCATCGGCCTAGGTGCGGTGGACTTCCCCGTGTACCCCGGCGCGGCGGAGAAGCGCACGCTAGTGCTGCCCTTCCCCTACTTCACGCTGCGCAGCCGCTTCCTGGACGCGGACCGCGGCGAGGTACGCGGCAAGTTGTTCCGCGACGACCACTGGGCGCTGGACGTGGACTTCGGCGGCAACATCGGCGTGAACTCCTCAGACACGCGGGAGCGGCAGGGCATGCCGGACCTGGAGTGGCTGGGGGAGGTGGGCCCGGCGCTGCGCTACCACATCTGGCGCGGCGGGCGCGGCAACCACGTGGACTTCGTGCTGCCGGCGCGGGTCGCCACCAGCGTGCATGCGCTCACCTTCCACCGCCGCGGCTACGACAGCGACCCACGCGTGGAACTGGATGCCACCTGGTTCCAGCCCGGGGATGATCGCGTCACCGTCGATGCGAACCTCGCGGCCCGCTTCGTGGACCGCGCCTTCGCGGGCTACTACTACAGCGTGGCGCCGCAGTACGCGACGGCCGAGCGGCCGGCTTACTCCGCTCCCGGCGGTTATGCCGGCTGGAGCACGCAGCTCGGCGTGAGCTGGCACCGGGGCGCCATGGTGTACGGCGCGTTCGTCGAGCACAGCAGCCTGCACGGCGCCGCGTTCCAGGCGAGCCCGCTGGTGAGCTCCGCCGACGGCTGGTCCTTCGGCCTGGCCATCGCCTGGGTGATCCACCGCAAGGACGACGACTGACTCAGATCTTGCGCTGGTAGCCCGCGTCGGCGAGGCGCTTCAGGTAGCGCGCCCAATTCTCCGCCTGGTTCTTCCCGAGGTCGTGTAGCACCGGCCAGGAATAGAGGCCGGTGTCGTGGCCGTCGTCGAACTTCAGGCGCACCGCGTAGTTGCCCACGGGCTCGATGGCCGTCACCTTCACGTTCTCCTTCCCGACCTGCAGTATCTCGGTGCCATGGCCCCGCACCTCCGCCGAGGGCGAGAACACCCTGAGGTATTCGAAAGGCAGCTCGTAGTGCTCGCCGCTGTCGAAGCTGACGGCGATGGCGCCCGCGGATTTGCGCAGGCGGATCTCGGTGGGACGGGGGGTGATTTCAGGCACCAGATGGCTCCTGGCTGCGGCGCGACCACGCATCTGAGACATGCACTGCATGGGATTTTGCCAAGCGTACGAAACCATCGCGTGCCTGTGACGTACCGAAGGCCGTGTCAGGAAGCCAATACGCGCGAGCTACGATCCGCAAGTCGAGGAACATGCCGCCCTCCACTGGCATAAGGTCGGCCACGTCAACCCAGGGATAGAACGCGCCGATCTGCCCCGGGACCGTACGGCGCAAGCCCTTTTCATCGAAGTCGAAACGGACTTTCTTGCCGTCCGCATCCTCCAGCATCCACTCCATCTGGCGCCGCAGGTGGCTTCCACCATGGTGTCTGATGATAGCCAAGGCAGTCAGCCAAATACCGAACACCGGGAAGAACTTGATTGCTATCGAATAATCCAACACCCATTTCGCCCAGAAGAGATAGGCCATGTAGGCACTGATCATCGCTAGCGCAACGTATGCGATCGGCAGCATCATAGCGCCCGGCGATTTGTCCAGCCGGTGGTTCAGTTCCGACTGCGCTATCGCTTTGTTGTAGACATATTCGGCGGTGATCATTCTTGTCCCGCTTTCTTCTTCTTGGCCCGCGGATGCGCCGCGTCGTAGGTCTTGGCCAGGTGCTGGAAGTCCAGGTGCGTGTAGATCTGGGTGGTGCTGATGTTGGCGTGGCCCAAGAGTTCCTGCACCGCGCGCAGGTCGCCGCTGGACTCCAGCACGTGGCTGGCGAAGGAGTGGCGGAAGAGGTGCGGGTACACGCCCTGCTGCACGCCCTGCTTGATGCCCCACTGCTTCACCCGTGCCTGCACGCTGCGGGGCGAGAGCCGGCCGCCGCGCACGCTCACAAACAGCGTGCTGTCCTCCGCCTTGGCGAGCTCCCCGCGGACCTTGAGCCAGGCTTTCACGGCGGCGAGCGCCTCGCGACCGACCGGCACGATGCGGGTCTTGTTGCCCTTGCCGGTGACGGTGACCAGGCCCTGGCTGAGATCCAGGTCGGTCATGCGGATGGAGATGAGTTCGGCGAGGCGCAGGCCGGAGGAATAGAGCAGTTCCATGATGGCCCGGTCGCGCACTGTCTCGGTATCGTCTCCCTCGATCTGCAGGAGCCGCGCCATCTGGTCCGCGTCCAGGGTGTCGGGCAGGCGCTTGGCTGCCTTCGGCGGGCGCACGCCCTCCGCCGGGTTCTGCTTCACTTCGCCCTCGTCCGCCAGGAACCTGTAGAAGGAGCGGATGGAGGCCAAGAGGCGCTGCAGGCTCTTGGGCGCGAGGCCCTGGCGGTGACGGGTGGAGACGAAAGTGCGGACGTGGTGCACATCCAGCGCGGTCCAGTCCTTGAGGCCCTGCTTCACGCACCAGGTGCGCAGGCTCTCCAGGTCACGGGTGTAGTTCGCGGCGGTGTGCGGGGAAAAGTTGCGTTGTGCGATGTGCTCGGTGAAGCGCCGGATCCCGTCCTGGAAGGGATCGCTCATTTGGGCATGAGCGGGTGCACGGCGGCGGTGACGAGCTCGCTGATGCGGGTTAGGAACGCCGTGCCCAGCGTCGGGCTGAAGCGTTCCGCGTCGTGGCTGCCCACGGCCAGCAGGCCCAGGCCGCCCTTGTCCCCCAGCGGCACCAGCGCCGAGGAGGCGATGCGTTCCGCCTGCTCGCCGAACAGGAACTCGAGCTGGGGCGGGCGCAGGCGGCCCACGTGGGGCTTGCCGGAGCGCAGGAGCTCGCGGAACTGCTCGAGGCCCGCGTCGTCGGTCTTGAGCCAGCGTGCCGGGCCGGCGTCGGCCTTCTGCGCGTCGGCGTGGACCAGGAACAGGCTCACCTCGTCGGCACCGAAGCGCTCGCGCAGCTCTTCCTGCAGGGCATAGAGACGGTCGGGCAGGGTGGCGCCTTCCAGCAGCGCCAGGGCCAGGCGATGGATGCGTTCGATGAGCGTGTCGTTGGCGCGTGCCACCTCGATGAGGTCCACGAGCTTGCGCTCCAGCTGGCGGTGCTGGCCGCGCAGCACCTCCACCTGCCGCTCGATCAGCGATACGGCGGTGCCGGAAGGGTGGGGCACCTTGAGCTTGCTGAGGAGCTCGGGGTGGGCCTCGAAGAACTCGGGGTGGCCGAGCAGGTAGTCGACGATGTCTGTGGCGAGCGGCGCCTCGCCGCTCAAGCCCTGCTTGTGTTCGATGCTCATAGCTCTATCTGCCCCTCGTAGACGGTGACCGCCGGTCCCGTCATCCACACCGGTTCTCCCTCGCCGTTCCAGCTTACCACCAGCCGCCCGCCGCGGAGCTGCACTTCCACCTCCGGGTCGAGCCAGCCCAGGAGGCGGCCCCACACCACCGCCGCGCAGGCGCCGGTACCACAGGCCAGGGTCTCGCCGGTGCCGCGCTCCCAGACCCGCAGGCGCATTGACTTGCGGCCCTGCCAGGAGGCGAAGCCCACGTTGGCGCGCTTGGGGAAGCGCGGATGGTGCTCGATGCGCGGGCCGAGCTCGGCCACCGGCGCCGAGTCCACGTCCGGCACGTCCAGGATGGCATGGGGATTGCCCATGGAGACAGCGCCGATCTTCAGCGTGCGGCCGTCCACCTCCAGGTCGTACTCCATGGCGCGGGCGCTCGCGATGAAAGGTATGTCGGATGGTTCCAGGCGCGGCACGCCCATGTTGGCACGCACGTCGCCGTCTCGCTTCAGTTCCGCCTGCACGGGGCCGGCGATGGTACCTAAGCGCACCTCACCGTCCTTCACCACGCCGTGGTTCGCGAGGTAGCGCGCCACGCAGCGCACGCCGTTGCCGCACTGCTCCACCTCGCCGCCGTCGGCGTTGAAGATGCGGTAGTTGGCATGGAACTGCCCGGCCTTCGGGGCCTCCAGCAGCAGCAGCTGGTCGAAGCCGATGCCGGTGCGCCGGTCGGCGAGCGCGCGTACCCGTGCGTCGCTGAGCTTCACGCCGGAGCTGAGCGCATCCAGCACCATGAAGTCGTTGCCCAGGCCATGCATCTTGGCGAAGTTGAATTTCACTGTCGCGCCTAGTTCATGTACAGCAGATAGTCTTTGTAGATGCAGCGGTCCATCACCACCAGCATGCCCGCGGCACGGGCCCTCTCGGCCGCCGCCTCGTTCACCACGCCCTCCTGCAGCCAGATCGCCCGGAAGCCGCGGGCGATGCACTGGTCCACCACCTCGTCCACATGCTCCGGCGAGCGGAACACGTCCACCAGGTCGATGGGGCCCGGCACGCTCATGAGATCAGGATAGACCTTCTCACCGAGGAGTTCGCTCTGGCCCGGGTTCACCGGGACGATCTTGTAGCCGAAATGCTGCAAGCCGCGGGCGACGCCGTTGCTGGGCCGGTCGTGCTTGGGCGAGAGGCCCACCACTGCGATGGTCTTGGCGGTCTCGAGCAGGTGCTTGATTTCGGCGCCGGGCGGGTTCTGGAAATTCATGCCCTTATTATAAGCGCCGTATCAGGGTGCAGCGCATGCGCTTCACGCGCCTAGCAGGAGCGAGGGCGCCAGGGATAGCGTCAGTTCTTAACGATGCGACGTGGTCTGGGCTTGGCGGGTCTATACCGTTTGACCTTGTGGCCGAGGGCCACCGCCAGGCCATCGCTGTAGGCGCGTAGCGCGTCCTCGCCCTCGTCCAGCTGCCTGAGCAGCTTGCCGAGTTCCTCGTAGGCCTCGGGCCGGCCACCCAGCACGATGCTGGATTCGAAGTAGCCGCGGGCCTTGCCCCAGAGCTTCGCCACCGTGCACAGGCGACCGGCGGTGAGCAAGAGCGCCGCGCTCTCGCCGCGCTCCGCCAGCCAATCCTCGACCCGGCCCAGCTGGCGCTTGGGATGCTCGCCGACGGCGAGGCCGTAGAGCGCGAGCAGCTCCTCGTCCCAATTGGAACGCAATGCGTCACGCAGCGCCGCCTCGGCGGCGATGAGTTCGCCGGCGCGGATCAGGGCGCGGGCATAGGCACGGTTCAGCTCCACGTCGCCGCGCAGGCGGCGCGGCAGCGAGTCCCACAGCGCGGCGACGCCGTCCACAGCGCCGGCCTGGTCCAGCAGCGCGGTGACCGCGCGCAGCTCGAGCCGGTCCACTTCCTTCTTCGACAGCACGCGGTTGTCGCGCAGCTTCGCCACCAGCTCGCGCAGCGACTTCCAGTCGCCGAGCTTGCGGTACAGGTTCGCCAGGAGCTTGAGGCCGAACGCGTGGTCGGGGTCCACTTCCTGCAGCCGGCGCAACGTGGTGAGCGCCTGCTCCAGCTGCTTGTGGGCGATCTGCAGCTCGGCCTGGGTCAGCAGCACCGCCACCTGCGCCTCGGGGATCTGCTCGAAGGCCATGCGCAGGTAGATGTCGCGCCGCTCGTGCTCGCCCTGCAGCTGGGCGGCGCGGGCCGCGGCGATGTAGGTGACCAGCGGCATCTCGCTGTCCACGGCGTGGAGCATGAGGTTGCGCTCGCTCTCGGCCCAGCGCCCCTCCGCGAAGTCGATGAGTCCCTGCTTCGTGGCCCGGCGGGCGCGCAGCTCGCGCTTGCGGGCGAGCGCTTCGCGCAGGCGGCGCGGATACGTCCACAGTTTCACGGCGAGGGTGGTGAGCAGGTACAGGCCGAAGAACGTCACCAGCATCAGGGCCACCAGGGTGCCGAGCGACATCTCCACGCTGGTGCCGCCGTAGGCGAGCAGCGCATAGCCGTTGCTGACATGCAGCAGGCCCGCCGCCACCACTGCGGCCAGCAGCGTCAGCAGCAAGTAGAAGGCGTACTTCACGGGGTGGCGCCCTGCGGCAGCTCCAGCCGGCGCAGCAGCGTGAGCGAGGTGGATACGTCCGGCAGCTTGGGCGAGATGGCCTGCCCCTGCATGCCCTGCAGCAGGGTCAGCGAGGCCTTCACGGCGGCATCGCGGGTGTCGAAGTAATCCTGCATCCACAGCGCGGCGGAACGGACGCTGGCCTGGAACGCCGCGCCCTGCCGCTCCAGCAGCGCGCTGCGGGCGGTCTCGAGCCTGAGTTCCAGGTTGCGGCGCAGCAGGAACTCTTCCTTGGGCGTGAGCAGCGGTTCCACCGGCAGGCCGTGGCGGCGCACCGTGAACAGACTCGAGCCGACGCGCGCGGCGGCGGTCTTGAGCCGTTCCCACAACCCCGTGGCGGCCGGGGCAGGCGCCTCGCCCAGTTCACCGCCGGGCTGGTAGTGCTCCGGCACCCCGCGCTTGAGCGGCAGCGAGTCCACCTGGCCGGCGAGCTCGGTGAGCGTGAGCGCCATGCCCTCGAGGTCGGCGCGCGGCAGGGCCCGCAGCGCTGCGCTCTCCTTCGCGATCTCCTGGCGCACGGCGATGAGGCGCGGGTCGCTGAGCAGCTTGAGACGCGCGTCCGCCTGCTCCAGGGCCTTGAGCGCGAGCGCCGGGTCCGCGCGCAGCTGCAGGTCCTCGTCGGCGGCCACCAGCAGCGAGGCGGCCTCGGCCTTGATCCAGGCGTCACGGCCCTCCTGGGAGTGCTTGCGCAGGTCGCTGAAAGCGGCGTCGAGCTGGTCCACCCGCTGGCCCATGGCCTTGAGGGAGCTGTCGGTGTCGGCGGCGTCCGCAGCGAGCGCATCGCGGGTGGCGGCGTTCTGCTGCAGGTCGGCCACGCGCTGCTGCAGCACCGCCTGCATCTCCTCGGATTCCCGCAGCCGGTACCAGTTGACCGCGGCGAACAGCAGCGCCGCCACCGCCAGCAGCAGGCTGAAGGAGATGAACGGCGAGCGCGGTCCGGCCGGGCGGCGGTCCTCAGGTGCTGCGCTCATGTTCCCTCCGGTGCTTGCGCTGCTCGCGGCCGTTGGCCTTCCACCAGTTGACGGTGGCGTTCACGATCGCGCTGTCGGTGGCCTCGCCGGCGATCACCGGGCGGCGCCGCACGCCGAGGGCGGTGGCGAGCTTCACCATGCGCGCGCTCGGCACCACCAGCTGTGCGGACTTGAAGTAAGGAGTGAGACCGGGGCTCAGCATGCGCTCCAGATTCAGGAGCGCGTCGCGGCTCGTCACGATGATGGCGTCGAGCCGGCCCTGGCGGAACCAGCGGGTGAGTTCGCCCTGGTCGATGCGTGGCACGTTGCGCCGGTACACCTCGGCGTAGTCCACATACGCACCGCGCTCCTCCAGCGTCTCGGCCAGGAGCTCACGGCCGCCGAGGCCGCGCACGATCAATATGCGCTTGCCGGCGACCTTGTTCAGCGTCTTGAGGCGCAGCAGCGCCTCGCTGTTGGCGCCGTCGCGCGGCAGGATGTCGGGCTTGCGGCCGCGCGCAGTGAGTGCGCGCGCTGTGCCGGGACCGATAGCCGCGACCTTGAGCTTGGGCGGCAGCGCGGCGAGGTCCACGAACTCGGCGGCGTACTCCACCGCGTTCGGGCTGATGAAGATCGCGTAGTGGTAGCTGTCGAGCGGCTCCAGGCTGCGCTCGAGCTCGGGCGAGCGCGCCACCGGCGCGATCTCGATGGTGGGGAAGTGCAGCACCTCGGCGCCCTTGGCCTCGAAGCGGGCCGTGAGCGCCTCGCCCTGGCCCACCGGCCGGGTGATGAGGATGCCAGCGTCCTTAAGCGGTCGTGCGGCCACGGTCACACCTTGCTCTCGACATCCCTTAACACCTCTCCCGCGCCTTGTGCCAGCAGCGCCTGCGCGAGTTTCAGTCCCAGTGATTCCGCCTCCGTGGCCGGGCCGCTCAGCGCGGCTTCCAGGAGACGCTTGCCGTCGGGCGAACCCACGCGCCCGGTGAGTGAAAGCATACCGCCTTCGAGTGCTGCGTGGCCGGCCAGCGGCAGGTTGCAGCTGCCCGAGAGGCCGCGCGAGAGCGCTCGCTCCGCCAGCGCCTGGGTCCAGGTGGGACCGTGGTTGAGCCGCGCCGTGAGGGCGAGCGTCTCCGCGTCGCCGGCACGGCACTCCAGGGCAATGATGCCCTGGGTGATGGCGGGCAGGGACACGGCCGGGTCCAGCACCGCGGTGATGTGGGCGGCGAGGCCGAGGCGCTTCAGGCCCGCCACCGCCAGCACGATGGCGTCGTACTGCCCTTCCTCGAGCTTGCGCAGGCGCGTGTCCACGTTGCCGCGCAGGGGCTCGACCTTAAGATCCGGCCGCCGGTGCAGGAGCTGGGCCTGGCGCCGCAGGCTCGAGCTTCCGACCCGTGCTCCCTGGGGCAGGGCGTCGAAGCTCCGGTGCTTCACCGAGAGGAAGGCATCGCGCGGGTCCTCCCGCTCCAGCACCGCCGCGAGGGTAAATTCAGGCGCCAGCAGCACCGGCACATCTTTCATGGAATGCACCGCCAAGTCGGCACGGCCCTCTGCCAGCGCCACCTCCAGCTCCTTCACGAAGAGTCCCTTGCCGCCGGAGGCGGCGAGGGAGGCGCCCAGGTTGCGGTCGCCCTCGGTGGTCATGGGTACCAACTCAACCGGGCGCCCGGGTTCAAGGGCGCGCAGGCGCATGGCCACGTGCTCCGCCTGCCAGAGGGCAAGGGCGCTCTTGCGGGTGGCGATGCGGATCGGGCTCGGGCTCATGTTCTTCTTAAGGAGGCGGGCGGGGGCGGTATTCTCAGCCCTCCGGCGCCGTTTTCATAGCCCGCGGCCGACGCGTCAGCGTCCAGCCCGCAGGCGTTCGCGCACCTCGGCAACGAGTCTGCGGCTCACTTCCACCGGTTCGGCGCGCCCGTTCAGGTGCACGTGGAAGTGCCCGGCCTCGTCCTTCTCCAGGTGGGCGACCCGCGCCAGCGCCACCAGCGCGTTGCGGTGCACGCGGATGAAGCCGGCCGCGAACTCCTCCTCCAGGTCCTTGAGCGACTCGTCGATGAGCAGCTCGCCGCCGATATGGCACACGGTCACGTACTTCTGGTCGGCGATGAAGCATGCGATGTTCTCCACCGGCACCACGTGCAGCTTGTCGCGCACCCGCGCCGCGATGTGGCGCCGCGCCGTGGCGGGCGGCCCGGCCGCGAGCCGCGTGAGCTGCACGCGGTTGAGCTGGCCGGCGGCGGCGAGCGCCGCGGCGAGCTTCTCGGCCCGCACCGGCTTCAGCAGGTAGGCGATGGCGTGGGTCTCGAAGGCTTCCACCGCGAACTCGTTGTAGGCTGTGGTGAACACCACCGCCGGCGGGTTCTCCAGCGCCGCCAGATGGCGCGCTGTCTCAAGGCCCTCCATCACCGGCATGCGGATGTCCAGCAGCACCACGTCCACCGGCGCTCGCTCCCACAGCTCCAGCGCCTCGCGTCCGTTGCCGGCCTCGCCCGCCACCTCCACGCCGGGGATCGCCGCGAGCAAGCCCTTGAGACGCTCGCGCGCCGGCATCTCGTCGTCCACCACCATCACCTTCATGGGGCGGCTGCCGGACCGCTGGACTCATAGGGAAAACGCAGGCGCACGCGATATCCCTCATCCTCGCGGCCATGCTCGAGACTCGCGCGCCCGGGCCAGGCTAGCTCTAAGCGCTCGCGCACGTTCTCCAATGCCATCTGGCGCCCAGGCCGCGCAGCGCCACCCGACTCCGGCAGCGGGTTGCGGATCTCAAGCTCCACCATGCCGTCCGCGAGCCGGCCCGACACGCTCACGGTGCCGCCCTCGGCGCGGGGCTCGACGCCGTGGTAGATCGCGTTCTCGACCAGGGGCTGCAGCGTGAGGCGCGGCAGGTGCGCGTCCTCCGGCACGCCGTCCAGCCGCCACTCGAGCTGCAGGCGCTCGCCGAGGCGCAGCGCCTCGATGCCGGCGTACTGGCGCGCCACCGCCAGCTCCTCCGCCAGCGTCACCCGCGCCGAGGAGTCCGCCAGGCTCGCGCGGAACAGGTCCGAGAGGTCTTCCACCGCCCGCTCCGCGAGCTCGGGCTTGCCGCGGATCAATGCCGCGATGGTGTTCATGCTGTTGAACAGGAAGTGGGGCCGGATGCGCGCCTGCAGCACCTCGAAGCGGGTGCTGGCCTCGCGCCGCACGTTGCTCTTCCACTGGTGCAGCACGTAGAAGTAGCGCAGCACCAGCGCGCTCACGATGGCGCAGATCACGAGGTTGCGCAGCAGGAAGCCGGAGTGGCTGGCGGGCAGCAGCTCCTGGCCCATGCCGGTGTTCTGGGTGAGCTGGTAGGCGATCTCGCTCATCACCCCGGTGACCGCGAGCAGCAGGACGTAGCTCAGCGCCACCGCCTGCTGCAGCGGCATGCGCATCAGGCGCGGCCGCACCGCGCACAGGAGGCCGCTGGAGGTGAGCGCGATCCATTGCAGGAACAGCGAGATGCGGGCGAGGTCCAGCCACAGCGGCACACCTTCACCGGGGAGGTGCTTGGCGATGGCCAGCATCAGTGCAGTGAGTTCCGCGATCAGCACCACCACTAGCACCACCGCGCCGGTGCAGAGTTCGGGCAGGAAGAAGTCGTCGGACGGCGCCGGCGTGGGAGGGGTGATCGCGGCCATGCAAAAAGTGTCGGCGCTTCCGCGCCGGGTTGCAATAGCGGCGAGGTCCGCTCAGCCGCGGACGCGGCGGCGCAGGGCAAAGGCGGCGAGCAGGCCGAGGCTGAAGAGGTCCAGTGCGCCGCCGCCGTTGCTCGACTGGGGATCGTGGGTGCCGCCGATGCGGTGCACCTGGCTGCGCGGCGGCTTGCTGCTGGCGTGGACGGCGCTGCCCGCTGTCACCACCACCACGCCTGCGTCCAGGTTGGCGCTGACGATCTGCGGTTTGCCGCCGATGCTCATGATCAGGGTGCCGTAGGAGCCGTAGTCCAAGAACAGCTGCTGCGGCGCCTCGAACGCGCCGCCACCCTGATTCGCGAACAGGCTGACGCTGCCGTCGCTGTAGTTGTCGGTGACGAGGTCGGCGAGCCCGTCGCCATCCAGGTCCGCGGTACCGATCCAGCCTGGCTGCGAGCCGGTGGGGTAGAACGCCGGCGCGGCGAAGCTGCCGTCGCCCAGGCCCAAGAGCACGCCTACGCTGTCGTCATCACGGTCCGCCACTAGGAGGTCCTGGAAGCCGTCGCCGTTCACGTCGGTCGCCGTCAGCGCCACCGGCCCCGCACCCACCATGAACGTAAGCGGCGCGCCGAAGCTGCCGTCACCGGCGCCCGGAAGGGACACGACGCCGTCACCGGCCGTGTCGGAGGCCACGATGTCGGGGAAGCCGTCGCCGTTGAAATCCGCCACGGCCACCGCGGTGATGTCGCCGCCCACGGTATAACTCACGGGTGCCGCGAAGCTGCCGTCGCCGTGGTTGAGCAGCACGCTCACGGTGCCGGCGCTGCCGCCGGCGGTGACGATGTCCACGAAGCCGTCGCCGTTCAGGTCCGCCGCGGTGAGCGAGACCGGGCCTGGGCCCGCCTCGCCGCTGGCGTAAGCCACGTCCGCCGCCAGCCCGGTCCCGCCGGTGTTGAGCAGCACGCGCACGCCCGAGGCGGCGTCGGTGGCGTCGCTCACCAGCACGTCGAGCCGGCCGTCGCCGTCCACGTCCGCAAGGGTGAGCGCGGTCATGCCGGGCATGTCCGGGTAATCCTGGGTATGGGCCGTGAACTCGCCCTGGGCGTCCAGGGTGATGATGCTGACCGTGGCATGGCCCGCGTCGAGGGCGACCACGTCCTCGAAGCCATCGCCGTCCATGTCGCCGGACGCCATGGTCGCGCCGGTACCGGCCGCCATCGCAGGGATGGCGGGGTAAAGCAGCGCGCCCGCGAGCGGGGCGGCAAGCAAGATCTTGTGAAGGCGCATCAAAGGCATCCCCTAATCCACTCCGGGAGCCATGGTTGTTCTTTTATGGCACGCCACCCCATGGCGTACCGTGACCATGTTCTCCAGTCGACAGAATATAGGGAGGGCTTTCAGAAAGCGGCAAGCATCCTGCCAGAGCTTAGGCCTGGCAGGGGGTTTTACATATTCAGGACGCGAAAGGCCTGGAATCTGCGCAGTCAGCGTTGGAACAGATCGTGCTTCAGGCGGAACAGCGAGGAGATGTCTTCGTCTCCATGGCCGGCTTCCATGAGGCGCCGGTAGTGCACCCGGGTCATCTCTACCACCGGCAGCTGCACGCCTTGGGCTGCGGCCATCTGCTGCACGATCTGGAGGTCCTTATCGTGCAGCGAGACCTTGAAGCCCAGCGGGAAGCTCATGCGCATCATGTTGGGCCCGCGGTTCGTCAGGAACCAGGACTGGGCCGCACCGCTGCCCACCACCTCGATGACCTTGTCGAGCGGCAGGCCCTGGGCCTCGGCGAAAGCCAGCGCCTCGCTCACCGCCTGGGCCACGCCTGCCACCACGATCTGGTTCACCGCTTTGGTGGCCTGGCCCGCACCCGCGGGGCCCATGAGCGCGATGCGCTTGCCCAAGGCCTGCAGCACCGGCTGCGCGCGCTGGAACGCCGCCTCGGTGCCGCCGCACATGATGGCGAGCGTCGCGTGCTTCGCGCCCTCGGTGCCGCCCGACACCGGGCAGTCCAGGAAATCCACGCCATGCTCCGTGAGCTTGGCCGCCGCGGCACGCGCGGTATCGGCGCTCACGGTGGAGCAGTCGAGCACCAGTGCGCCGCGCTTCAGCTTGGGTGCGAGCAGGTCCACCACCGCGAGCACGTCCGCGTCCGCGCTCACGCAGAGCACCACCGCCTCGCACACGCCGGCAAGTTCAGGGATAGCGGCGGCAGGCGCGCAGCCGGTCTCGGCGGCGAAGGCCTCGGCGCGTTCGGGACTGCGGTTGTAGACGGCGGCGAGCAGGCCGGCCTTGTGCAGGTTCAGCGCCATGGAGTAGCCCATGGCGCCCAGGCCGATGAATCCGGTCTTCATCCGCTCACTTCTCTAGGTAGGTATAGCCCTTGAGACCTTCTTCCAGTTCCTTGAGGAACTGGCCGCGCTTGGCCGGGTCCACGCCGGTGGCGGCGTCGATCTTGCCCTTGTAGCGGCCCACGAGATCCTCCGGCGTGAAGTGCACGTAGCGCAGCACCTCCTCCACCGTGTCGCCCTGCTCGGGTTTCACCAGCCGATAGCCGTTCTCCGCGTCCAGCTCGACGTTCACCGAGTCGGTGTCGCCGAACAGGTTGTGCATGTCGCCCAGGATCTCCTGGTAGGCACCCACCATGAAGAAGCCGAGGTAGTAGGGCTCGTTCGGGCGCATGGCGTGCACCGCCATGGTGGTCTCGATCTCCTCCTCGTCCACGTACTGCTCGATGCGGCCGTCGGAGTCGCAGGTGAGGTCCTGCAGGACGGCACGCCGGTTCGGCGTCTCGTCGAGGCGATGGATGGGCATGATCGGGAAGATCTGGTCGATGGCCCACACGTCCGGCATGGACTGGAACACCGACATGTTGCAGAAGTACTTGTCGGCCAGCTTCTCGTTGATCTCGTAGATCGCCTCGGTCTGGGCGCGGCTCGTCGGCTTCAGGTTGTCGCGCACCTTGCGGCAGGTGGCGTGGTAGATCTGCTCGGCGTGCGCCCGCTGCTCCAGCGTCAGCACGCCGTGGGTGTACATGCCCTGGGCCTCGCTGTTGAGGTGCAGCGCGTCCTGGTAGACCTCGAGCAAGGCGCGGCCTTCCTCGTTCACGTAGTCCTCCCACAAGTCTGTGAGGATCTGCGGGTCATCGGGGCCGGGCTGCACCGGCACCTTCTCCGGGATGGATTCGAAGTCCACCACCTCGGTGAGCATGAGGGCGTGGTGTGCGGTCATGGCGCGCCCGGACTCGGTGATGATGTTCGGGTGCGGAAGCTCGTACTCCTCGCAGATCTCCCACAGCGCGCGCACGATCGCGTTCGCGTACTGCTGCACCGAATAGTTGGTGGAGCAGGAGCTGCGTGAGCGGGTACCCTCGTAGTCCACACCCAGGCCGCCGCCCACGTCCATGACGCGGATGCCGACGCCGAGCTCGGCGAGCTCCGCGAAGCAACGCCCCGCCTCCTGCATGCCGCGCTGCACGTCGCGGATGTTCGCGATCTGCGAGCCCAGGTGGAAGTGCAGGAGTTGCAGCGAGCTCAGCATCTGCATCTGCTTGAGGCGCTCCACCGCTTCCAGGATCTGGCCGGTGGAGAGGCCGAACTTGGACTTCTCGCCGCCGGTGTGTTCCCACTTGCCGCGCCCGGTGCTGGCGAGGCGCACACGGATGCCGATGGTGGGCTTGACGCCGATGTCGTTGGCTTCTTTCAGGAGGTGGTCGAGCTCAGAGAGCTTCTCCACCACCACGTACACGCGGTGGCCGAGCGCCTGGCCGATGAGCGCGAGACGCAGGTATTCGCGGTCCTTGTAGCCGTTGCAGACGATGGTGGCGCCCGGCGGCGCGAACGCCAGCACCGCCATGAGCTCGGGCTTGCTGCCCGCCTCGAGGCCGACCTTGTCGGCGCCGTGCTTGAGGATGTCCTCCACCACCACGTGCTGCTGGTTCACCTTGATCGGGTATACCGGCGTGTAGCGGCCCTTGTACTCGTGGTACTGGCGCGCTTGTTCGAAGGCCTCATAGACCCGTGACACGCGGTCGCGCAGGATGTCGCCGAAGCGGAACAGCACCGGCATGTTGAGCCCCCACTTGCCGACATCGCTCGCCAGGCGGTACAGGTCCACGCAGCCATCCTCGCGGTTGCGGGTCGGATACACCACCACGTGTCCTTCGGCGTTGATGTCGAAGTAGCCGTCGCCCCAGCGCAGCACGTTATACAGCTCGCGGGCGACCTCGACGGGGTTCTGGCTCATGTCTCTCCGGGTTCGGCTGGGGTGCGGGAAATCGCGCAAGAGTACGGCAACCGCCCGCCCCTGAAAAGACGCCGGCGGCACCGTCTCGGCACTTGCCGGACGGCCGGAACCGGGCCGGCCCGCAAGCCGTATAATCGCGGCATATTCCGGGGCGCGGGGATGCCATGAAGCTGGACGGCGGCTGGTTCACCGAGATCGCGGCTGAGGAGGGCGTGGCCCTGTCCCTGCAGGGCCGCCGGCTGCAGGTGGAGCAGACCCCCTATCAGACGGTCGAGATCTACGAGACCGACAGCTTCGGCACCATGATGGTCATCGACGGCTGCGTCATGGTCACCGACCGCGACAGCTTCATCTACCACGAGATGATGGCCCACCCGGTGCTGTTCACCCACCCCTCCCCCCGGCGCGTGCTCATCATCGGCGGCGGCGCCTGCGGCACGCTGCGCGAGGTGCTCAAGCACAAGGGCGTGGAGTCGGTGGTGCAGGTGGAGCTGGATGAGCGGGTCACGCGCCTGGCCGAGCTGCACTTCCCGGAGCTCTGCGAGGCGAACGCCGACCCGCGGGCGCGGCTCGCCTTCGGCGACGGCATCCCCTGGGTGCGGGACGCCGCGGACGCGAGCCTGGACGTGATCATCATCGACAGCACCGACCCGGTGGGGCCGGCGGAGGGGCTGTTCTCGGAGGCGTTCTACCGCGACGCGCTGAGGGTGCTGCGGCCCGAGGGCCTGCTGGTGCAGCAGAGCGAGTCGCCGTTCTTCTATCCGGAGACGATCCTGGACATGCACAAGGGACTGCGCGGCGCCGGGTTCACGGACAGCCGGACCCTGAGCTTCCCGCAGCCCACCTACCCTTCAGGCTGGTGGTCGGCGACGCTGGCGAAGAAGGACGGGCGCCTCAACAGCTTCCGCCGCCGCGACGCCGAGGACAAGCCGTTCCCGACCCGCTACTACTCTGCGTCGGTGCACGAGACCGCGTTCGTGCTGCCGCCGTTCCTCAAGGAGAGCCTGGCCGCGCTGCGCTGAGCGCACGGCCTCACTGCTTCTCGCCGCCCCCGCCGCAGCTCTTCTCGATCTGGCCCTCGATCTCGGCCATCTTCTTGTCGCGTTCCTCGTCCGAGAGGTAATTGACGTTGCCCTTGGAGTCCACGGTGGTGGCGCGGCCCCCGGCGTTGAGCACGTTGAGCCGCTCGCGCAGCTCGTCGCAGCGTTCCTTCTGCTGCTGCTTCTGCTCCTCTTCCTCCTGCGCCCGCTGCGGGTCCTTCTGTTCCGCCTTCTTCTTGTCGGCGATCTGCTGCTGCAGGTTCTGGGAGTTCGCGAGGCCGGTCGGATCCGGCGGCGGCGGCTTCACGTCCACCGTCTGGGCTTGCACGCCGGTGCCGGCGGGCGGTGTCTGCGAGAAGTGCACGTGGCCGTCCTTGTCCACCCACTTGTAGACCTGGTCGGCGGAGGCGAGGCCTGCGGCGAGCGCCAGTCCGAGACCGAACGCGATGCGAAGCTTGTTCATGCGCCACCTCCGCAGGCTTGAACGATGTAGGCACGCGCCTCGTCCAGGGCCTTCTGCTTCTCGGCCGGGGGCAGCGGCTGCTTGTTGCCCTTGTCATCGAGTTGATACAGCGAGTCGGCGTGCAGGTACTTGAACAGGCGGTCGCGACCGGCCTTGCAGGCGGGCGAGTCATCGGGCTTGGGGTTCACCAGCTTCGCGTCGTTTGCCGGCGAGGCGGGCGCCGCCGGCGTGCCGGGCGGCGGGGGCGGCGGCGCGTCGCCGGGGTTCGGGAGCGTGCCGCTGTTCTTGATCTCGAGCTGCTGAGCCTGGTCGCTGTGGGGTTCGGTGCTGTAGTGCACCTGGCCCTTGTCGTCCACCCACTTATATATGGGCGTGTCGGCGCGGGCGGCGCCCATGGCGAGCAGGGAGGCGGCGAGCGCCGCGGCGATGCTGATCTTGATGTTCATGGCTGACCCTCGATGCAGGCTCACAGCGCCTCGGCACCAGTCTCGGCGGTGCGGATGCGGATGGCCTGCTCCAATTCGTAGACGAATATCTTGCCGTCGCCGATCTTGCCGGTCTTGGCGGCGTTCATGATGGCCTCCACCACGCGGTCGAGCAGCTCGTCAGGGATGGCGAGCTCGATCTTCACCTTGGGCAGGAAGTCCACCACGTACTCGGCGCCGCGGTAGAGCTCGGTGTGGCCCTTCTGCCGGCCGAAGCCCTTCACCTCGGTGACGGTGATGCCTTGCACGCCGATGTCCGACAATGCTTCCCGCACGTCGTCGAGCTTGAACGGCTTGATAACCGCGGCGACCATCTTCATGCGATTTTTCCCGTGGATTTAAGGCCCGTACACGACATTCCCCGGGCCGGCTACAGTCTATCATCGCTCGCCTTGGCGCCGGTCCGCGAGCCTATATACTGATAACATAAAGTCGCAGACGCACCTGAGGGCGGCCGATGGCACTGGACCCCAAGATCCTCGACGACCTGGCCCGCAAGCTGGCGGACTCGGTGCCGCCCGGCCTCAAGGACCTCAAGGCCGACCTCGAGCACAACTTCCGCGCCATGCTGCAGACAGCCCTCGGCAAGCTCGACCTCGTGACACGAGAGGAGTTCGACGTGCAGGCGGGCGTGCTCTCCCGCACCCGCGAGAAGCTGGAGGAGCTGTCGCAGCGCCTGGCGGAGCTTGAGACGGCGCTGGCCGCCCAGGATCAGGACCGCAAGTAGGTCCGGGTCCGTGCTCGCCAAGATCCACAGCCGCGCGCAAGCCGGCGTAGATGCTCCCGCCGTCACGGTCGAGGTGCATCAATCTAACGGTTTACCCGCCCTCAACATCGTCGGCTTGCCAGAAGCCGCGGTGCGCGAGAGCAAAGACCGGGTCCGCAGCGCGCTCATCAACTCCCGCTTCGATTTCCCTGCCCGCAAACTCACCGTGAACTTGGCGCCCGCCGACCTGCCGAAAGAAGGCGGTCGCTTCGACCTGCCCATCGCCCTGGGGATACTCGCCGCCTCCGGCCAGATCGAGACCGCCACCCTCAAGGGCGCGGAGTTCATCGGCGAGCTTTCCTTGAGCGGTGAACTCAGGCCCGTACGCGGCGCGCTGCCGGCGGCGCTCAAGGCCCGCAAGGCCGGGCGCGCGCTGGTCTTGCCCTTGGAGAACGCGGACGAGGCGGCGCTGGTCTCGGGCGTGGACGTGCTGGGCGCGCGGCACCTCCTGGACGTGTGCGCGCACCTCGCCGGCCGCCAGCGCATCGCGCCCCACGCCTCCTCCCTGGTCTCCTTCCACCCGAGCTACGAAGACCTCGCGGACGTGCGCGGCCAGCACCAGGCCAAGCGCGCGCTGGAGATCGCCGCCGCCGGCGGTCACTCGCTGCTGTTCGTCGGCCCCCCCGGCACCGGCAAGAGCATGCTGGCGGGACGCTTGCCCGGCATCCTGCCGCCCATGACCGAGGACGAAGCGCTGGAGACCGCCGCGGTCGCTTCCATCAGCGACGCGGGCTTCGAGGCCCGCGACTGGCGCAAGCGGCCTTACCGCAACCCGCATCACACGGCGTCAGCGGTGGCGCTAGTGGGCGGCGGTTCCTTCCCGCGCCCCGGCGAGATCTCGCTGGCGCACCACGGCGTACTGTTCCTGGACGAACTGCCTGAGTTCGACCGTAAGGTATTGGAAGTGCTGCGTGAGCCGCTTGAGAGCGGCGCCATCGTGGTGTCCCGCGCCGCGCGCCAGGCGGAGTTCCCGGCGGCGTTCCAGCTCATCGCCGCCATGAACCCCTGCCCCTGCGGTTACCTGGGCGACCCCTCCGGCCGCTGCCGCTGCACGCCGGACCAGGTGCAGCGCTACCGCAGCAAGGTCTCGGGACCGCTCCTGGACCGCATCGACCTGCACGTGGAGGCGCCACGCGTGGCGCGCGAGGCGCTGCGCCCCGACGCGCCGGCGGATGGCGAAGCCAGCGGCACGGTGATGCAACGGGTGATGTCGGCGCGGGAACGCCAACTCGCGCGCCAAGGCAAGCCCAATGCGCGCATGAGCACGCGCGAGGTGAACAAGCACTGCAAGCCCGATGCCCCAGGCCAGCAGCTGCTGGAACGCGCCATGGAGCAGCTCGGTCTCTCGGCCCGTGCCTATCACCGCATCTTGAAGGTCGCCCGTACCATCGCCGACATCGCGGGACATGAGTCGCTGGCCTCGATGCATGTCGCGGAGGCCGTGGGCTATCGCGTACTGGATCGGCAGAAGGGATCGGCGTGAGGATCGCCGAGGATTCCCCGCAGCGCCTGGTGTTGCGGGACCGTACCCTCTGGATCGGCGTGCTGCTGGTGTTCGCGGCGGCATTCCTGGTCTACATGTCACTGCGACAGGCGCATCCCGCCGGCATGTGGGTGGGCGCAGGGCTGTTCGTGCTGTTCGGGCTCGCATTCTTCTCCGCTTCCGATGTGGTGTTCGACCGGTCCACCGGCGAGGTCACCCTCACCCGCCTGGTGCTGTGGCGGCGCAGCCAGCGGGTGCTGCGCTTCAGCGAGATCAAGGCGGTCGAGATAGAGGACGCACCCGGCGAGCGCACGCCCACCTGCCGCCTGGCCCTGGTCACAGCGGAACGCCGCTTCCCGCTCACGACCGTGTATGACCAAGGGCGAAAGAACTACGAGGAGATGCGCGCCGCGGTGCTGCGCGCCATGGGCCGTGCGGGCGAGCCCGCGCCTGACCCGCTCGAATCCCTGGTGCGCCAGGGCCGCGTCGTGGAAGCGGTGGAATTGCTCAGGCGGCGGGAGAGCCTGGACCTCGTCACCGCGCGCGAACGGGTGCGGGAGATGGAACACAAGCTCAAGGGCGGCTGAACTCCCGGAGCCGGGGGCGGTCCAAGCCGCGGGGATGAATCGGTTTCCAGTCTGGATCCAATCAAGTACAACAGGAGTCTTCCCATGAAACGTGCACAGATATTCGGCGCGCTGCTGCTGGCGGCGTCGCTGCCGGCCCTGGCGGACGACGCCAAGCCCGCTGCTCCGGTCGCGGACCAGCAGTCCGCCACCCAGGGCTCGGTGACCGTCGGCGGCAAGAGCATCGCCTACACCGCCAACGCCGGCACCTTGGTGCTGAAGGACAGCAAGGGCGAGCCCACCGCCACCATGTCCTACGTGGCTTACTTCGCGAACGGCGCCAGCGCCGCCAGCCGCCCCATCATGTTCATCTACAACGGCGGCCCGGGCTCCTCCACCATCTGGCTGCACATGGCCTCCTTCGGCCCCAAGCGCGCCCTGCTCGGCGACGCCAAGCACACCCCGCCGGCCGCGTACCAGCTCGTCAGCAACGAGTACAGCCTGCTGGATGCCACCGACCTCGTGTTCGTGGACGCGGTCGGCACCGGCTTCGGCCGCGTGCTGGACAAGGACGCGGGTGGCAAGGGTGAGGCGAAGGACTTCTACGGCGTGGACCAGGACGGCAAGGCCTTCACCCAGTTCATCGAGCGCTTCCTGACCAAGTACAGCCGCTGGAACTCGCCCAAGTACCTGTTCGGCGAGAGCTACGGCACGCCGCGCTCGGCGGTGGTGGCGAACGACCTCGTCAACGACGCGGTGGACCTGAACGGCGTGATCCTGCTCTCGGCGATCCTGAACTTCGACCTCAACGCCGACTTCCCGCAGGTCAACCCCTCGATGGACCTTCCCTACGCGGTGATGCTGCCGACCCAGGCCGCCGCGGCCTGGTACCACAAGAAAGCGGGCGCCGGCGTCAAGGATCTCCCGACCTATCTGCATCAGGTCGAGGACTTCGCGATGCACGACTACCTGGGCGCGCTGCAGGAGGGCTCCGAGCTCTCCGCCGACAGGAAGCGCGCCGTGGCGCAGAAGATGTCCGAGTACATCGGCCTGCCGGTGGACTACCTCATGAAGGCGAACCTGCGCGTCACCGGCCCGCAGTTCGAGCAGCAGCTCCTGCAGGGCAGCGAGGAGGCCACCGGCCGCTTCGACGTGCGCTACGCGGGCCCGCAGCTCGACCCGCTGGGCGAGTTCGCATTCTATGATCCGCAGTCCTCCGCCATCGGCTCGCCGATCGTGTCGCTGTTCAACGACTACATCCGCGGCCAGCTCAAGTTCGGCCAGGACCTCACCTACCTGCCGGTGAGCGGCGAGGTGGGCAACGCCTGGGACTTCAAGCACCAGCAGCCGGGCGTGCCGTTCGCGCTGCCCACCACCACCAACGTGATGCCGGACCTGGCCTCCGCCATGGCCCAGAACCCGGACATGAAGGTGATGCTGAACTCGGGCTACTACGACCTGGCGACGCCCTACTATTCGGCGGTGTACGTGATGCACCACCTGCCGATGCCGGACGCGCTGCAGAAGAACATCTCCTACGAGTTCTACCCGGCCGGCCACATGGTGTACGTGAACCTGGACAGCCTGAAGCTGCTGCACGACAGCGTGGCGAAGTTCATCGCCTCCAGCCACAAGTAATATCGTGTTGATGTAATCTGGCCGCGCACCGCGAGGTGCGCGGCCTTTTCTTTGGGGAAGCGATGGACTGGTGGGTCTACGTCATCGAGTGCGAGAGTGGCGCCTGGTATACCGGCGTCACCAACGACCTCGAGCGTCGCTTCCAGCAGCACGCCTCCGGCAAGGGCGCCAAGTACTTCCGCATGGACAGGCCGAGGCGCATCGTCGCGGCCAAGCCATTCGAGACCAAGGGCGAGGCCCTGAGCCAGGAGGCGGCGCTCAAGTGCCTGCCGCGCGAATCAAAGCAACGGTGGATAATCGAGCATCCCCATCGTGGCGGAACGGAGATGAGCGGGGCACCTGAGAGCACGGCACATGCCGACTTGGTCGCCAGCCTGGCGCAATGGGGTCAGGTACCCGCCACCGCAGAGCCGGAACTTCGGTACATCTTCCGTCCCTGGTCCTGCGATGCCGGACAGCCGGTGGTCCGCCCCGGTGAGGCGCTGGATGAGGTGCTGTTCGTGCAGCGTGGCCTGCTGCGGTTCTACACACTCGACGAGACTGGCCGGGAGTGGAACAAGGGCTTCGCCGTCGAAGGCGGCCTGAGCGGCCCGCTCTCGGACGATGCGCCGCACTGGCCCGCGCCCTATGGCGTGGAAGCGTTGGAGCGGGTGCAGGGATTGCGCGCGGCTGCCGGCGGATTCCGCGCGCTATGCGCGGCGCACCGGGAGCTCGACGACATCGTCCGCCATTACCTCGCCCGCCTGCTTGAAGATAAGGGCGCGCGGCTAGAGAGCCTGCAGCGCCTGGACGCTGGCGCGCGCTACCGCAAGTTCCTGACAGACTCACCGGAGCTCGCACGCCGGCTACCGCAGTACCACATCGCTTCCTATCTCGGCATGTCCGAGATATCCCTCTCCCGCCTGCGCGGTGCCGCGGGCGCACGCGATTAACATTTGTTAAGGATGCCGCGGCCGCGGCATCGTAGGCTGCGCCCTTCTTTCATGGAGGTGTGGCCCATGCCGTCCCAGACTGTTGCCGTCCGCAAGCCCAGCGCCCTCGATGCCATCCGCCACTTGGACTACGTGATCCTGATCTGCGAGGACATGCCTAAGATGCGCGCCTTCTACGCCGGCACGATGGGCTTCCGAGTGCACAAGGATCTGTGGGACGGGAATTGGGTGGAGCTCAAGGTGGGTTCAGTGCTGCTGGTGCTCAGGCCGCGCGGCTTGGTGCAGCTCAAGGGGCGGAGCCACGACGGCCCAGCCCGTGCCGGTAGCGCGGGCCTGCAGCTCGCGTTCCGGGTGGCGCCGGCGGAGGTAGAGGCCTGCCATGCCGCTCTGGCGGCGCAGGGCGTGCCGATCCTGGACGAGCCCACGGACCAGCCCTGGGCGCACCGCACGCTGTTCTTCCAGGACCCCGAGCACAACCTGCTGGAGGTCTACGCCGACATCTAGCGGGTGCGCAGCATCCAGGTGCTGAGCCACAGCAGGCCGCCCAGCACGGGGAACAGCCAGAAGAAGGGCGCCACCCACAGTGCCGCCCAGATGCCGGCCAGGATGTAGAAGCCGCCCGTCACCCAGGGGATCACCGTGAGGCTCGCGTCGCCGCGGTGCAATTTCTTCCAGCACCACAGCAGCAGCACGCCGAACACCAGCATCGTGCCGCTCACCCAGAACCAGATGAGCTCCTGCAGCTTCACGGCGTCCGGCGCCACGCCGGCCAGTGTGGCGCTCACATGGCTGGACCATTGCCGGCCGTGGCCGAACGCTCCCAGGCCAACCATGAAAGAAGTGATCAGGAACAGAGCGGAGAAGAATTTTCGGGTCATGTCGGACGCTCCCTAAGCGGTCTGCACAATTCCCTCGGTGTCACAAGACTGCCGCACCCCGGCGACGCCGTCTAATATAACTCCATGCCGCGCCCCTCTCCTCTCGACCGCCTGAACCCCGCCCAGCGCGCGGCGGCACAGTACCTGGACGGCCCGATGCTGGTGCTGGCGGGTGCCGGCAGCGGCAAGACCCGCGTCATCACCCGCAAGATCGCCCACATGGTGGGCGAGCGCGGCATCAAGCCCGAGGCCATCGCCGCCGTCACCTTCACCAACAAGGCGGCGCGGGAGATGAAGGCGCGGGTGGGCGAACTCCTGGACGCGGAGCGCGCCAAGGGGCTTACGGTCTCCACCTTCCACACCCTCGGCATGCGCCTCCTGCGGGAAGAGCACGCGCGCATCGGCTACCGGCGCGGCTTCACCCTGTTCGACGCCGAGGACAGCCTCACGTTGCTGCGCGAGTTGCTGAAAGTAGACCGGATGGAGAAGGCGGAGGTGCTGGAGCGGGCCCAGTGGCAGATCTCCGCCTGGAAGAGCGGTCTCGTCACGCCGGAAGAAGCGGTAAAGAACGCCGGCAGCGACCATGACCGGCGGCACGCGCGGCTGTATCTGGATTACCAGCGCAACCTGCAGGCCTACAACGCCATGGACTTCGACGATCTCATCTCGAAGCCTGTGCACCTCCTGGAGAGCGATGCGGAGGCACGGGAGAAGTGGCAGAACCGGTTGCGCTACCTGCTGGTGGACGAGTACCAGGACACCAATGCCGCCCAGTACCGGCTGCTCAAGCTCCTCGCGGGTCCACGCGCCGCGTTCACCGCGGTGGGCGACGATGACCAGTCCATCTACTCCTGGCGCGGCGCGGAACCCAAGAACCTGGCGTTGCTCAAGGAGGACTTTCCCACTCTCAAGGTGGTGAAACTGGAGCAGAACTACCGGTCCACCCGGCGCATCCTCAGGGTCGCCAACAAGCTCATCGGCAACAACCCGCACCTGTTCGAGAAGCAGCTCTGGAGCGACCTCGGCGAGGGCGAGCCGATCCGGGTGGTGGCGTGCCCGGACGCGCACGGCGAGGCGGAGCGGGTGGCCACCGAGATCAGCGCCCACAAGCTCAAGTACAAGAGCCGCAACGGGGACTTCGCGATCCTCTATCGCAGCAACCATCAGTCGCGGCTGTTCGAGAAGGCGTTGCGTGAGCAGAAGCTGAACTACGATATCTCCGGTGGCACCTCGTTCTTCGACCGGGGCGAGGTGCGAGACCTGGTGGCCTACCTGCGCCTGCTGGTGAACCCGGACGACGATTCAGCCTTCCTGCGCATCGTGAATTTGCCGCGCCGCGAGCTCGGCCCCGTGACCCTGGAGAAGCTCGGCGCCTACGCGGGCGGCCGGCACATCAGCCTCTTCGGCGCCTGCTTCGAGCTTGGCCTGCGGGAGCACGTGCAGGAGCGGGCGGCGGACAAGCTCAAGGAGTTCGCCACCTGGGTCTCGAAGACCGCCGAGGCCGCCGAGAGCGAGCCCGCCGCCGCGGTGGTGAGGCAGATGCTCGAGGATATCGCCTACGAAGGGTGGCTCAGGGACAGCGCCAAGGACCTGCCCACCGCGGAGCGCAAGTGGGAGAACGTGCAGGAGTTCGTGCAGTGGCTGGAGAAGCCCATCGCGGGCGAGGCCGGCACGCTGGCCGATACCCTGGGCAAGCTGGCGCTCATGGACATGCTGGACCGCAACGCCGACGACAAGGACGGCGACGCGGTGCAGCTCATGACGCTGCATGCCGCCAAGGGCTTGGAGTTCCCCCACGTGTTCCTGGTGGGCATGGAGGAGGAGATCCTGCCGCACCGCAACAGCCTGGAGGGCGACAGCCTGGAAGAGGAACGGCGCCTCTGCTACGTGGGCATCACCCGCGCGCGCCAGACGTTGACGCTCAGCTATGCCGACAAGCGCAAGAAGTACGGTGAGGAGATCGCCTGCGAGCCGAGCCGCTTCCTCAAGGAGCTGCCGGCGGACGACCTCCTGTCCGACAGCAACGCGCCGCCCGCTACCGCGGAAGAGCGGGTGGCGAGAGGCAAGGCTTATCTGGATTCACTTCGCGGATTGCTCAACGAATCGTGAAAATGAAAAACCCCCATCGAAGGGGGTTTTTCTTCGGCCGGTCGAGCTTGAGTTACTTGCTCTGGTTGACCATGTACTCGAGCGCTTTCACCACGTCGTCATCCGAGAGGGACGAGTTGCCGCCGTGGGCCGGCATCTGGTTGAAGCCTTTGAGCGCGTGCTCCTTCAGCACGTCCATGCCCTTCTTGATGCGCGGCGCCCAGGCGGCCTTGTCGCCCATCTTGGGGGCGCCGAGCAGGCCGCTGCCGTGGCAGGCGGCGCAGGTGCCTTCCCATATCTCCTTGCCGGACTTGGGAGCTCCGCCACCGCCGCCCGCTGCGGGCGCGGCCTTGGCCATCTGGCTCTTGGCGTCGCCGGAGATCTGCACGTCGCCCACCGGCGCCAGGCGCTGGTCGATGAGCTGCTCCTCGGTGGAGCTGCCCTTCTCGTAGGCGCCCGGTACGGTGTCGGCGATGCCGTTGGCCAGCCAGTACATGGCGACGGCGAAGGCCACCAGGATGCCCAGCACCAGCATGAAAGTGTCGAAGAAGTGCTGGTCGTGCTTGGCTTCGGCGGACTGTTCGGCGGCTTTCTTCTTGGCCATGGCGGGATCCCGGTGACTGAATCAGGGGCGTGATTATAAAGGTTTAACCGCGGCCGGGAGAGGTTTGGTTGGACGCCTCTGGGGGCCTCGGGTATCCTTGCGGCCCCTCGAAGTGCCCGCCGCACTAGAGCAAAATCACGTTTCAGAGCGCCCGTAGCTCAGCTGGATAGAGCGTGTGCCTCCGGCGCACAAGGTCAGGGGTTCGAATCCCTTCGGGCGCGCCAACAAATGAAAAGGGGGACCCCTTCCCGGGGGTTCCCCTTTTCATTTGCCGGTCGCGGTCCTGAACGATTCGAACCCCTGACCTCTCAACCGGTGTTCGACAAAATCGCCGGGAGCGATTTTGGACCGCCGAAGGCGGGCCCCCGAAGGGGGCGAGCCCCAGGGATGGGGCGAGCAATCCCGAGGGCGCGCATTAAATCAGCGGGATTCGAACCCTGCGGGTTCGCCGGGCCGCTTAGCGGCCCGGACCCGGCGGCCATTCTGGCCGCCCGCTCGGCGCTCTGCGCCTTGCCCCTTCGGGCGCGGATGTGGATTCGAACCCCTGACCGCTCGATCGGTGTTCGACAAAATCGCCAGGGTCCGGCCATGCGCCGGACGGGTTTGCCTGGAGGGCAAACCCTGGGCCCTTGGCGAGGCCAAGGAAGGCCAAACCTACCGCCGCCCCCTTGACTTCTATACTGTGTGTCATACACTATATGGCACATACCATTTGCCACATGGGTAAGCCATGGGTACCGATGCTTTCGAAAACCTGCGTCTGGAACTGCGCCGGGGCTCCCTGATCCTGGCGGTGCTGGCCGAGCTTAGGACCGAGCAGTACGGCTACACCCTGCGGAAGGCCCTCTCCGGCCACGGCATGGAGATCGACGAGGGCACCCTCTATCCCCTGCTCCGGCGCCTGGAGACCCAGGGCCTGCTGGTGAGCCAGTGGCGGGAGGAGGACAAGCGCAAGAAGCGCTTCTACCAGCTTTCCCCGGAAGGGGCCCGGATACTGGAGCAGTTGAGCGCCGAATGGCGCGCCATCAACGGCTCCCTCGAACAGATCCTGTAAGGAGCCGCCATGGAATCCCTCGACCGCTACCTCAACTTCATCCGCTTCCTGCTGCCGCGCGGCAAGCAGGAGGACATCATCGCCGAGCTCTCGGAGGACCTGCATGCGCAGGTCGCGGACCGGGAGGCGGAATTGGGCCGGCCGATAAATGAGGCCGAGCTTGAGGCGCTGCTCAAGCGTTGCGGCCATCCCTTGATGGTGGCGGCGCGCTACCAGGCGCAGCAGCAGCTCATCGGCCAGCCGTTCTACCCGCTGTATCTGCTCGCACTCAAGATGGTGCAGTGGGTACTGCTGCCGCTGCTGCTGGTCATCGGCCTCATGCTGTCCGTGTTCCGGCCCCACATGGTGGACGCGATGATGCAGGCGGTGGGCAATGCCATCGGCAGCGCCATCTTCACGGTGGGCCTGCTCACGGTGGCGTTCGCGGTGCTGGAGCGCCTGCAGGTGAAGCTGCACTTCCTCGACAACTGGCGGCTCAGCGACCTGCCCAAGGTCCCGGTGATCCAGGACCCGTCGCAAATCACCCGCTCCGCCTCCTTCGGCGGCTTCGCGGGACTCCTGTTCTTCATCGTCTGGTGGGTGGGCCTCATCCGCCTCCCGCAGCTCCCGCATGTGCATTTCCTGCAGGCCTTGCCCGAGGGTTTCTTCTGGCCGGTGCTGCTGGTGGCGGGCGCGGAGATGCTGCTGCACCTCGTGAACCTGTTCCTGCCTTGGTGGACGCGCAGGCGCGCCGCCTTCCGCCTGGTGTTGGACGTCTGCTCCCTGGTGCTGCTGGCGGCCATCGCCACCGCCTGGCCCTGGTTCGCCATCCATATGGATGCGGGCATGACGGCCGACATCGGGCCCTCGATCCGCGACGTGGCCAAGCTGGAACAGGTGGTGAACCTGTCGCTGCTGGTCTCCCTCGGCGTCATGGCCTTGAGCTACGTGGCGCGGCTGGTACAGGACCTGCGGCGGGCCCGGGGCCTGCCGGCCTACTGGAACTGGCTCATGGCGATGTTCGCCAACTGACGCGATGCGGGACGTGTACGGTACGCCCGCCGCCTGGCGCTACCTGATGCCGTTGTTGCTGGCGCCGGCAGCGCTGCTGGCAGTCGTGCTCTGCATTGAGAAGCTGGAAGCGCGGGGTGCGGCTCAGCCGTTCACAGCCGCCACTGCAGGTCCAGCAACAGCCGGTTCCAGTGGTTCGGACTCACATCCGGCTGCTCACGGAACAGGCCGGCCCTGAGGCGCACCCGTTCCGACCAGCCGTAGGCATACCACAGCATGGTGCCGTGGGAGCCGGCATGGAACCACCAGTCGTCCTCGTTGAACGCGCCCAGCACCGCTGAGCGCTGCATGCGCTCGAGGGCGATGCCGAACTCCGAGCCGCCGGCCGCGGTGCTGTCGCCCAGCGCGAGTTCCATGCGACCCGCGCGGTCGGCGCCCGCCACCGCACCCAGGTTCTTCTCCGCGTCCAGCAGCAACCGGAACGGTGTCTCACCCACCACGTGCAGGGCGAACTGAAGGTCCGCGAGCTCGTAGCGGTCCTGGTAGGAGACTGCCTGGACGGCGGTGCAGGGTGGGGTAGAGCAGGGCAGCAGCAGGAGATCCAGTGGGTTGCCGCGACCGAGGCCCGCGCGGGCCAGCGCATCTAGATCGGTGAAGTGCAGGTAGCTCAATATCAGTTCCGGCTGCAGGGTGCCGTGTTCATCGAAACGCACGCCGGCCTGGAACGCCGAGAGGCGCGACTGGTCGCCCGAGAGATGCTGGCCCAGGAACGTACCGGCCGTGAGGTCCAGGGCCGTGTCGTCGCCGAGCTTGCTGCGGTAGCCGTAGGAGAGGCCGGCGGGCCTCAAGTCCGAATCCCAGACCATGCGCGAGAGGTTGAGGGGCAGCGCGTCCTTGCCCGCCTCGAAGCGATGGCCGCCCGGCGAGGCGTAGTCCAGGTGCAGCGCGTCCAGCGCGAGGTCGCGCGGGCGCTGGTTGTCGTGGTCGCGCACCACGTTCGCGTTCCCGACGCCGGCCGCGTCCACGCGCAGCGCGCCCGCCAGGGACCAGGCGTCGTCGATCTGCCAGGTAGGTCCGTAGCGCAGGCGCGTGATGAGGCGCGCGAGGTCGCCGGCGCTGCCGTTGCCGTTGTCCAGCCAGTCCTGGCGCACCAGCAGGTCGCCGGACCAGGCCACCGCATCCAGCGCGGGCTCGGCGTCCAGGTCCAGGTCGTCCGCGCGCGCCGTGATGGCGCAGATGATGAGTGCCGCCGCCAGCCAGCCGATCTTCGACCGCCTATACACGCAGCTTCTCCAGCACTTGCAGCAGCGCCTGGGCGCTGCGGGGACGCGCCTCGCGATCGGCCTTGAGGCAGGCTGCGACGAGCGCCTGCAGCTCCGGCGGGAAGCTAGGTACCAGCTCGGCGGGCGCCGTGTACTCCTCGCGCTCCTTCAGCTCCACCAGCCGCTCGATGTTGCGCTCGTTGAACGGCAGCTTGCCGGTGAACATCTGGTACATCATCACACCGCAGGCGTACACGTCGGTGCGCTCATCCACCGGGTCGCCGCGCAGCTGCTCGGGCGAGGCATAGCGCGGCGTGCCCACCATCAGCCGCTCGGTGTGGCCGTCGCCACGGCGGACCTGGCTCGCGATGCCGAAGTCCATGAGCTTGGCGTTGCCGGAGGGTTCCAGCATCACGTTCTCGGGCTTGATGTCGCGGTGCAGCACCGACTGCTCGTGCGCCACCTCCAGCGCGGTGCAGACCTGGCGCAGGATGCGCAGACCCGCTGCGTAGGGGATGCGTGGGCGGTTCTGCAGCAGGTACTTGAGGGTCATGCCGCGCACGTACTCCATGGAGATGAACGGCACGCCGCCCGCGTCGCCGAAGTCGTAGGTGCGCAGCACGTTGCGGTGGGTGATCTTGCGGGCCAGGCGGATCTCGCTCTTCATGGCGTCGAGCAGCGCCTCGTCGCGGCTGTCCTCGGCGCGGATGGTCTTGATGGCCACGATCTCGTTGAGCTGGCGGTCGCGCGCCTTGTACACCACCGCCATGCCGCCGGCGCCGAGCTCGGAGAGGATCTCGTAGCGCCCGCCCAGCACCATGCCGGGGGCGAGAGCGGCGCGGGTGACGAGGCCGGCGCCCGCCGCGGGCAGCGTCCCCACCTGGGTCGCGCCCTCGTCCACCAGCATCGCGCTGCGCGGCGGCTCGAGCCGGGTGAGGCGTCGGCCATCGGGCGTGGTGAAGTCCTGGGACTGGATGCCGGAGATGCCCTCGGCGGCACGCGCGAACTCTGCGGTCACGAGCAGGCTGCCCGGCGCCGCGGCCGGCAGCAGCTCCTCCAGCTGCCGCACCGGCACGCCCAAGAGCGAGGCTGCGCCGCCGCCGGTCCACTCCGCCGGGCCGGTGATGATCTGGCCGAGCGCCGCGGCCACCGCTAGCTTCTGTCCCTGGTTCGCGGCGGTCTGCAGGATCTGGCCGGCGGCATTGAGCGCGGGCTCCGCGCCATCGAACACCAGGAACACCACGCTGCCCGCGGCGGCGGCGATGCGGCCGCCCTGGATGCGCGCCGGCACCTCCAGGTTGCGCAGGAGCTGGTTGAAGGAGAGCAGCGCCTTGTCCGGCATCACCATGGCGGCGTCCGGCGTGTCCAGGAGCCGCACTGCGAGGTAGGCGCCGCCCAGGCTCTCGGGCGCGGCCGCCGCGGCGAAGCCGGGGGTGTGCTCCGGCGCCGCGTCCTGCTGGTACTTGGCGAGGTCCGCCATGTAGTTCTCGATCTCGCTCTTCTCGCGCAGGTCCGCGAGCAGCGAGTCGAAGGCCTCCGTGAGGCTCGCGATCTCGCCACCGCCCTTCGCGGTGAAGCGTTGCTGGAAATCGCCGCGCGCGGCGGACTGGGCCGCGCGCGCGAGCTCGCGCAGCGGCCTTCCCAGGCGCAACGACAGCCACCAGGACAAGCCCACCGCCACCAGGCTCGCGAGCAGCGCCGCCAGGAGCTGGCCCGCGAGGATCGCGCGCACGCCGCCGGCGGCCTGATCGAAGGAGCTCATGGCCAGCGCCATGCCGGCGCGGCCGTCCTTGCCGAGGGGCTCTGCGTAGGCGAGCCAGTGCTCACCCTGGAGATCCAGGTCGAACGCGCCGCTGGGCAGCGGCTTGAAGTCAGCGAGCGCGCGCTCCAGCGCGTCGCGCTGCGCGGGCACGAGGGTGGTGACCACGGGCTTCATGCCGGCGGCATCCAGCAGCGTGAGCTCGGCACCGCTCACCTGCTTCACGTCCTGCAGCAGCGTTTGGTCCACCGCGAGGCCCAGCACCAGGTAGCCCGCCAGCTCGTCGCGGTTCGCGAGGGGCGCCACCGCCACCTGGTAGGCGCGGCCGTCCCGCAGCCAGTAGCCGCTTGCCGGCGTGAGCGACTGCATGGCGCCTGCAAACAGTGGATCCCGCGCCAGGTCCTCGCGCGCGGGCGCTGCCTCGCCGCTGCGCGCCAGCAGCACGCCGCTCGGGTCCGTCACCATGCCGAAGTCGAAACCGATCTCGCCCTGGCGTTCGGTGAGCAGGTCCGAGATGGAGCGCACGTCCACCTGGCCGCCCAGGCCGTTGCCGCCGGCCTCCGCCACGTAGCTCAGGAACGCCGGGTCCGAGGCCATGAGCTGCGACATCAGCCTGAGTTCCTGGAAGCGCAGCCGCTGCAGGTCCTGCTGCACCGCGCGGCTGTGCTCGAGGCCGCTGCCCGCCGACTCGCGGGCGATCTCGCGGCCGCGGGTGTAGGTGGCAGCCGCCGACACGCCCAGCGCCAGCACCACCAGGAGCGCCGAGGCCAGGAACAGGCGGGTGGTGAAGCTCATGCGTTCCAGCATGTCAGTACCCCGGGTCCGCGTTCTTATCGTAGGGCTTGCCGAACTTGTTGAAGTGCGCCGGCACGCCGAAGCGGCTCAGCTTGAGCTGGACCGCGAGCGGCGCGCCGCCGGGCCCATCCAGGTGCTGGTGCCACAGCTCGCCGCGCGGGTTCCATACCGTGATCTCACCAGGCCCCGGCGGCAACCCCTTGAGCTCGAACGTTCCGTCCGGTTGCGGGCGGGTGAAGTAGGGCGTGTCGAGTACCAGCACGTAGGCGAACATCTCGTGATGCACGTTGCAGTACACCCGCACCAGTCCCGGGTGCTGCAGCACCGCGCTCTTGCTCTCGCCCTCCCCGTAGAGGCCGAGGTCGAAGCCGTTGCCGGAGGAAGTGGAGAAGATGTTGTGCAGGATCGGGTCGCCGTTCGGGAAGCGCACGCGGGTGCCGGCGGTGACCGTGAGCACGTGGGGCACGAAGGACTTGCCGCGCATGGTGACGGTGATGTCCCCTGTGAGCGGCTTGAGCGCGGACTTGGCCTCGGGCCGGTAGAACACCACCGTGTCGTCCAGGTCGGAGGTCGAGACCGGGCCGGCGCCCAGGCTCACGCTGCCCTTGAGGTCGGCCGCGGCCGACGCCGCCGCGACGCCCAGCCACAGGCCGAGCGACATCACTGCCGTGAGTATCCGCATAAGACCCCCAAGCCCCGTGCCGCGGCCCCCCGGGGACCGTGCGGCTAGATTAGCCAGACGTGGCAAGTATCGCCAATATGACCTAATTGACCAGCGCGGATGGGGTTTTGTTTCCCTCCGGTTTCAGTGGATGGCTTCGAGTTGCTGCTGCAGCTCGTCGGGGCTCAGGAAATCCAGCGGCAGGCCCAGCATCAGCTCCACGCGCCGCTCCAGGAGCGTGAAGGTCCGGGCGAAGGCGGCGAGCCGCTCCGCCTCACCGCCCGTCACCGCCGCGGGGTCCGGCAGGCCCCAATGCACCCGTACCGGCGCGCCGGGCCAGAGCGGGCAGGGCTCGGCGGCGGCCTGGTCGCAGACCGTGATCACCACGTCCATGCGCGGTGCATCCTCGCCGGTGAATTCGTCCCAGCTCTTGCTGCGCAGTCCCGCGGTGTCCAACTCGCAGGTGCGCAGCACCGCGAGCGCCAGCGGATGCACCTCGCCCCCGGGGTGGCTGCCGGCGCTGTAGGCCCGGATGCGTCCGGCGCCGCGGGCGTTCAGGAGCGCCTCCGCCAGGATGCTGCGGGCCGAGTTCCCTGTGCAGAGAATCAGGACGTTCATTGACCTGATTATGGCGTAACCGGCATCAGAAGGAGGTCCGGATCCGGCGTAATCATGGAGGCCGCTGGCAGTAGAATCTTCCCCTCGCGCCGGGCAACTTTGCATCCTCCGCCCGGTCATTAGAGTGCGTCCGTCTCCAGGGAGATCCCGATGAAGCTGCGCCTCGCCGCCCTGTCCTTCCTCCTCGCTGCGCTCTCGGCCCAGGCCGCGGCGCCGGACCCCGCGCTCCTCGGCGGCCTCAAGTGGCGGCTGATCGGGCCATTCCGGGGCGGACGCGTGCTCGCGGTGTCGGGCGTGCGCGGCGATCCCACGCACTACTACTTCGGTTCGGTGGACGGCGGCGTGTGGGAGACCACCGACACCGGCCGCACCTGGCAGCCGATCTTCGACGCCATGCCGGTGGCCTCCATCGGCGCGCTCGCGGTGGCGCCCTCGGACCCGAAGGTGATCTACGTGGGGAGCGGCGAGGCGGACATGCGCTCCGACATCGCCTACGGCAACGGCATGTACAAGTCGGTGGACGGCGGCAAGACCTGGGCCCACATCGGCCTCGACGACTCGCACCAGATCGGCGAGATCCTGGTGGACCCATCCAACGCGAACGTGCTGTTCGTGGCGGTGCTCGGCCACGCCTACGGCCCCAATACCATGCGGGGCGTGTTCCGCAGCCGCGACGGCGGCCAGACCTGGATCAAGGTGCTCTATAAGGATGCCGACACCGGCGCCATCGACCTCGCGTTCGGCGCCGACGCGAAGACCATCTATGCCTCGCTGTGGCAGACGCGCCGCCCGCCCTGGAACGTGTACCCTGCTTCCAACGGACCCGGCTCCGGCGTCTACAAGTCCAGCGACGGCGGCGACACCTGGGTGGAGATCACCGGCCACGGCATGCTGCGCGAGGGCCTGGGCCGCGTCGGCCTCGCCACCGCGCCTTCCAACCCGAACGTGCTGTACGCGCTGGCGGACGCCAAGGACGGCGGCCTGTACCGCTCCGACGATGGCGGCGACCACTTCACGCTGGTGTCCTCCGACAAGCGCATCTGGACCCGCGGCTGGTACTTCGGCGGCGTGGGCGTGGACCCGAAAGACCCGGACGTGGTGTACGTCTCCGATACCGCCATGTACAAGTCCAGCGACGGCGGCAAGACCTTCCAGCCGTTCCTCGGCGACCCCACCGGTGACGACTTCCATACGCTGTGGATAGACCCGGACGACGGCAAGCGGATGATCTCGGGCGTGGACCAGGGCGCCATCATCAGCCAGAACGGCGGCGCGACCTGGACCAGCTGGTACAACCAGCCCACCGGGCAGTTCTACCACGTCGCCACCGACACTCGCTTCCCCTACTGGGTGTACGGCGCGCAGCAGGACTCCGGCGCCGCCGCGGTGCCGAGCCGCACCAGCGACGCCACGGACGGCATCAACATGCGCCAGTTCCACGAGGTCACCGCCGGCGGCGAGAGCGGCAACATCGCGCCGGACCCGCAAGACCCGGACGTCGTCTACGGCGGCGCCGTGGACCGTCTCGACAAGCGCAGCGAGCAGACCGCGAACGTGGACCCGACGCTTGCCTACCCGGACATCTATCGCAGCGAATGGACGCTGCCGCTCACGTTCTCGCCCAAGGACAAGAAGGCGCTGTACTTCGGCAACCAGCACCTGTTCCGCACCCGTGACGGCGGCAAGCATTGGGACCTCTTGAGCCCCGACCTCACGCGCAAGGCCCTCACGGTGCCGCCGAGCCTGGACAAGGTGTCCGCCGCCAACACCGCCACCGTGGGCGAACGGCGCGGCGTGATCTACGCGATCGCGCCCTCGCGCTTCTCCGCCTCCGACATCTGGGCCGGCACCGACGACGGCCTCATCTGGCGCACGCGCGACGACGGCAAGCACTGGACCGACGTCACACCCGAGGCACTCATCCCCTGGTCCAAGGTCGGCATCCTCGAGGCCGGGCACTTCTCCGCCGGCACCGCCTACGCGGCGGTGGACCGCCACCGGGTGGACGACTACAAACCCTACATCTACCGCACCCACGATGGCGGCAAGACCTGGACGCTGGTGGTGGACGGCATCCCGGACGGCAGCTTCGTGAACGCCGTGCGCGAGGACCCTCTAAAGCCGGGCCTCCTATACGCCGGCACCGAGCTCGGCGTGTACGTGTCCTTCGACGACGGCGGCCGCTGGCAGCCGCTGCAGATGAACCTGCCCGTGACCTCGGTCCGCGACCTGGACGTGCACCACGACCAGTGGAGCGACGATCTCGTGATCGCGACCCATGGCCGCGCGTTCTGGGTGCTGGACGGCATCTCCGCCCTGCGCCAGCTGGACAAGCTCGCGGCGGTGGAGCTGTTCAAGCCCGGCACCGCCGTGCGCATGCACCTCGCGGCCTTCACCGGCA